>NZ_JOBX01000017.1:0-180459 GCF_000720645.1 Streptomyces sp. NRRL S-378 | reverse complement strand
ACCCCGCCGCGGTCCACCCCCCGGCCGCCCGCCGCCCCGCGGGCCGGGACGCGGCCCGCGCCGTGGGTCCGGACCCGGCTGCGCGCCGCTCCGCTCGGCACGCTGCTCGCCGCCGCGCTGGCGTTCGTCGCCGTCCTGTTCGCCGCCGCACTGCCACGGGCCCAGGACCGGGGAGCCGACCAGGCCCTGCGGTCCTTCCTGACCGACAGCGGGTCGACCCGCACCAGCCTGCAGGCGACCGCGCCGGCACCCGGGGCCGGGCAGAGCACCGAGGCCCTGGACCGGACGCTGAAGAGCCTTCTCGCCCAGACCGGGAACACCTTCCACGTCGACACCGACCGGGTCGTCCACGGCACGCGGACCACGAAGCGGCAGCCGCTGCTGAATCCGGAACTCTCCCGGCCGCACCGCCTGCCGCCCAAGATGTCCCTGCTGTACATCCAGCAGGCGCAGGACCACGTGAAGCTGGTGGAGGGGCGCTGGCCGGGCGACACCCCCCGGTCCGCCGGGGCCGCCGCCTACGAGCCGCCGCTCCAGGTCGCCCTGTCGCAGGAGGCAGCCCGGACCATCGGCGCCCGCGTGGGGTCCGTGCTGAAGAGCGCGCCCCTGGTCGACGGCACGCCGTCCGTGGAGGTCGTGGGCCTCTACTCGGTCCCGGACGAGACCGAGGACTTCTGGGTGGACCTGGACTGCCTCCCGCGCGCCTGCAAGACCTTCGTGGGGGAGAGCTACCTCTGGGAAGCCGACGCCCTGATCGGCGCCGGCGACCTCGAACGGATGGACCTCTGGGGCCACGACGCGGAGGACTTCTGGCGCCTCCCCGTGGACGTCGGCCGCCTGCGGGCCGACCGGCTCGACGCCACGAAGAAGGAGATCGCCTCCTACGTGGCCGGTCCCACCGCCGCCCGCCTCGCGTTCGAGACCCGCCGCGAGCGGCTGCGGACCACCTCGTGGCTGCCCGAGCTGTTCGAGCAGGCCCACGACCGCAGGCAGGCGGCGGCACCGCTCGCGCTGATCGGACCGGCCGGGGTCGGCGGGGTCGCCTTCGTCGTCCTGTGCCTCGCCGGCGCGCTCGCCGCGGACCGGCGGGACGCCGAACTGCGGCTGCTGCTGGCACGCGGCGGCTCGCGCTCCGCCATCGTCGGCCGCCTCCTCCGGGAGGGCGCCGTCACCGTCCTCCCGGCGGCCGCGGCCGCCACCGCACTCGCCGTACTCCTGCTGCCCACACCCCGGCTCGCCCCCGCGGTGCTCTCCGCCGCGGCCGTCGCGCTGCTCGCGCTGCTGGCCTTCCCGGTACGGGCGGCCGTGCTGCTGACCCCGCCGCGCCCGGCCGGGCGCTGGCGTCGGCCCGTGGCCGAACTGCTCGTCCTCGCCGCCACGGCCGCCGCCGTACTGGAGGTCCGCCGCCGCGGGGTCGCCCCGGCCGGCAGCGACCCGGACCCGCTGCTCGTCGCGGCGCCGCTGCTGCTCGCCCTGTGCGGGGCGCTCCTGCTGGCCCGGGTCCAGCCGGTGGTGACCGGGTGGTTCGCCCGGGCGGCCGGCCGCCGCTCCGGACTGGTCGGCTTCCTCGGGCTGGCCCGGGCCGCCCGCGGCTCCGGAGCCCGGGGCACAGGCCGCTCCGGTCCCTCCGTCCTGCCGATGGCCGCCGTGCTCCTCGCCATCACCACCGGGGGGTTCGGAGCCACCGTCCTGCAGTCCGTCGAGTCGAACCGCCTCGGGGTCGCCCGGCTGACGGTCGGGGGCGACGCGTCGATCTCCGCCTTCGGCAAGGCGAACCTCCCGGACGGGCTCGCGAAGGCCGCGGGTGAACTGCCGGGCGTACGGACCTCCGTACCGCTGTGGATCGACCACGACTCGGCCCTCGTCGGCACCGTCCAGCGCTCCAGCCAGGTCAACCTGATCGTCGTCGACCCGGCCGCGTACGCCGAACTGTCCCGCGTCCTCGACTGCGGCCGCTTCGACCCGGCCCTGCTCGCCACGGGCGGCGGGGAGTCCGCGGACGCGCCGGTGCCCGCGCTGTTCAGCTCCGGCGTGGCACGCCTGGGCGGCTCGGGCACCTTCACCGTCCAGCCCGGCAACGGCGGCGAGGTGCGGGTCCGGGGCGCCGCCGTGATCGACTGCACCCCGGCGGTCCCGGCTGCCGACGCCGCGACCGTCGTCCTGCCCGCGGGCCGCGCGGCGGCCCTGATCGGCGGCTCCGACCGGCCCAACCGGTGGTTCGGCCTCGGCCCCGTCGACGGTGACCGGCTACGTGCACTGGTCCGGTCCGCGCTGCCTGCGGAGTCCGCGACCCCGCCGGCGCCCGCGTCCGCGACCCCGCCGGCGTCCCCGTCGCCCACCGCCCCGGCCCCCGCCGCGGGGCAGGGCCCGGCCCCGGGGACCCAGCCGGACGACGAGGTGTATCCCGTACGCACCAGCGCCGACGCCGTTGCCGCGCTGGGCGCCGATCCGCTGCAGCGGTCGGCCGAGCGCCTCTTCTGGGCGTCCGTCGCCGGAGCGGCCGGCTTCGCCCTGTTGGCGGTCCTGCTGACGCTGATGCGGACCGTCCCAGAACGCGCGGCCCTGCTGGCCCGGCTGCGCACGATGGGCCTGCGCCGTCGGCAGGGCGTCGCACTGATCCTTGCCGAGACCCTGCCGCAGACCCTGGCGGCGGCCCTGGGCGGGGCCCTGGTGGCGGCCGCCGCGGTGGTGCTGCTGGGCCCGGCGATGGACCTGTCCACCCTGGTCGGCGCGAGCGTGCCGACCGGCGTACGGCTCACGGCGGCGCCCGTACTGACCCAGGCACTGGGCCTGGCCGCCCTGGTCGCCGTGGCCGTGCTGGTCGAGGCGGCGACATCCGGGCGACGGCAGATCACCACCGAGTTGAGAGCGGGAGACCAGCGTTGAACAGCGACCAGCCGACGTACGAGGAGCTGCGCCGCCGGGCGACGGCAGCCGCGGAGCCCCGCGCCCGGACGGCGGACGCCGCGATCGCCTGCGACCGCCTGGTACGGATCTTCAGCACGGACGGCATCGAGGTGCAGGCCCTCCAGGGGCTGGAGCTGACGGTCGAACAGGGCGACCTGGTGGCGCTCGTCGGCGCCTCGGGCAGCGGCAAGTCCACCCTCCTGAACATCCTGGCGGGACTGGACGTCCCGACGGCTGGCAGCGCGGCCGTCGCCGGTTACGACCTCCTGGAACTGACACCACGGGACCGGCTGCGCTACCGGCGCGAAGCGGTCGGGTTCGTCTTCCAGCAGACGGCCCGCAACCTGCTGCCGTTCCTGACGGCCGCCCAGAACGTCGCGCTGCCGATGCAGTTGAAGGGCGGCGGCTCCCGCCGCGGCGGGAGCGCCCGCCGCGCTGCCAGGGTGGCGGAGATCCTGGACGCCCTCGGGATCGGCGACCTGGCGCACCGGCTCCCGGCGGAACTGTCCGGCGGCCAGCAGCAGCGCGTGGCGATCGCCGTGGCGATGGCCAACGACCCCCAGGTGCTCCTGGCCGACGAACCCACCGGTGAACTCGACTCCGAGACGGCCGCTGCCGTCTTCGAGGCCTTCCGCACGGTCAACAAGGAACTCGGCGTGACGGTGGTCATCGTGACGCACGACCCCATGGTGGCGGGCGAGGTCCGCCGCACCGTCGCGATCCGCGACGGCCGCACCAGCAGCGAGGTCCTGCGCCGCCTGGTCACCGACGAGCACGGCGAGGAGTCGATCAGCGAGCGCGAGTACGTAGTCCTGGACCGCTCGGGGCGCGTCCAGCTCCCCGCGAAGTTCCTGGAGGCCCTCGGCATGGAACACCGGGTGGCGGTCGACCTGGCGGCGGACCACATCGAACTCCGCCCGGACCGGGCCTCCTAGGGGGCGTTCGGGGCGGCGGCGCGGCGGGAGCACTCGGCCGGGCGTCAGCCTCTTGGCCCACCGCGGACTGACAGGGCGTCATCCGGGCCCCTACGCTGCAGTGCGCGCACGCCTCCGGTATGCCGGAGGGCGCCGCTGTCGCGACCTCGCGTGCCGCCCGACAGCGCCCGGACCCGCCGGCGAGGGCTCGCCCGCGGACGGGCCCGCCCCCGCACCCCGGCCGAAAGGTCTGCCGCCGATGACCCCCCGCACCCCGGGCGGGCCCCCGCCCCCCACCGCCCGACGCCGCCGCGCGCGCTGGGCCCTTCCGCTGGCCGCCGCGTTCCTCCTCGGCCTCGCCGGCCCGCCGGCCACCGCCGCCCCGGCCCCCGTCCCCGTCCCCGTACGTGCCGTGGTCGGGGACATCGCCGAGTACCCGCTGGCCGCCGGCAGCGCGGCGAGCGGCATCACCGCCGGATCCGACGGCAACCTCTGGTTCACCGAGACCGGCACCAGGAAGATCGGCCGGCTCACCCCTGCCGGGAAGCTGACCGAGTTCCCGCTGCCCGGCACCGCCCACGACGCGCTCGGGATCACCGCGGGTCCCGACGGCAATCTGTGGTTCACGGACACCACCGGCCGGATCGGGAAGATCACCACCGCCGGCGCCGTCACCGAGTACGCCCTGCCGCCGGGCAGCGGACAGCCGTTCGCCATCACCACCGGCCCGGACGGGAACCTCTGGTTCACCGAGGACCCCGGCGACCGGATCGGGAGGATCACCACGGCGGGCGTCATCACCCGGTACGCCCTGCCCCACCCGGGCAGCGGGCCGGAGAGCATCGTGACCGGGCCCGACGGGAACCTGTGGTTCACCGAGATCCTCGGCAACCGCATCGGGAGGATCACCACGGGCGGAGTCGTCACCGAGTACGACCTGCCCCACGCCGACAGCGGACCCGACGTCATCACCGCCGGTCCCGACGGCGGGCTCTGGTTCACGGAGCTCTTCGGCAACCGGATCGGGAGGATCGCCACCGACGGGACGGTCACCGAATACGACCTGCCCGCGGCCGACAGCGGACCGGACGGGATCGCCGCCGGCCCCGACGGCAATCTGTGGTTCACCGGGCAACTCGGGAACGGCATCGGCCGGATCACCCCGGCGGGGCGTCTCACGCACTACCCGCTGCCCGGCGCGGACTCCTTCCCGCCCCGCATCACCGCGGGGCCCGACGGCGGCATGTGGTTCACCGAGATCGTCGGCGACCGCGTCGGCCGCATCGAGGCCGACGCCGGCCGGCCCAGGGCCGACCTGGCGGTCAGCCTGAGCGCGCCGGCCACCGTACGGGAGGGCGATCAGTACACCTACACCGTCACGGTGACCAACAACGGTCCCTTCGGCGCGGCGGACACGGTGGTCACCCTGAACCTGCCGCGCGGTGCGCAGGTCACGGGCACGGATCCGGCCACGGTCCGGGGCGGCGCCGGCCGGGTGAGCCGGCGGGTCGAGGCCCTGGGGGCCGGACAGCTGCGGGTCTTCCACGTCACGGTGCGGGCCGCCCAGCGTCCCGTCGTCATCGCGACGGCCGAGGTGCACTCCCGCACACCGGACCTGAAGCGGAACAACAACACCGACAGGGCGGTGACCCGGGTGACCCGCCCCTGACCGCCTTGCGGTGCGGCTCAGTCCACGTCGATGTGGACGCTGGTGGACTTCACGCGGGCGACGGCCCGCACGCCGACCGCGAGCCCGAGCTCCTCGACCGCCTCGCGCGTCAGCAGGGAGACCACCCGGTGCGGACCCGCCTGGATCTCGACCTGGGCGGCGACCTCGCCGAGCGTCACCGCGGTCACGATGCCGGGCAGCGCGTTGCGGGCGGACGTCGAGGTCTCGCCGGCGTCCTCGGCGTCCTCCCGGGCGAGCTCCGCGCAGAAGGCGGCCAGATGGACGCCCTCCACCATCCGCCTGGTGCCGTCCCGCCGGGTCGGGAAGCGTCCGGCATCGGCCCAGCGGCGGGCGGTGTCGGTGCTGACGCGGAGGAGTTGGGCGGCCTCGCCGATGGTGTAGAGCTGCACCCGGCAACTCTATGCGGCCGGCCGATCCGACCGCTGCCCCGAGGACGCCGGTCTCGGTAGGCTGGAACCGCCGGGCACCTGCGACGGGGAGGTACGGGATGGGGAACACCGCGACCGGACCCGAACCCGGCCCCGGACCCGGCCCCGGACGACCCGGCCCCGGACGACCCGGCCCCGGACCCGGCCCCGAAGCGGAACCCGCCCCCGGGACGGGATCCGGCGCCGACCCGGGGCTCTACGGCCCCGGCTCCGTCACCTGGCAGTGCCACGGCGACCCGATGATGTGGATCGCCGGGGTCCGCGCCCTCTACCTCCAGGCCCTCCACCCCCGCGCCGTGCGGGGCGTCATGGAGAACTCCGACTTCCGGCGCGACGCCTGGGGCCGGCTGCTGCGCACCGCCGACTTCGTCGGCACCCTCACCTACGGCACCACCGAGGCCGCCGAGCACGCCGGCCGCCGCGTCCGGGCCATCCACCGCGGGCTGTCCGCCACCGACCCGGCCACCGGCCGGACCTTCCCCGTCGACGATCCCGAGCTGCTGCTGTGGATCCACTGCGCGCAGATCGACAGCTTCCTGCACGTCCTGCGCCGATCGGGCATCGCCCTCACCGCCGCCCAGGCCGACCGATACGTGGACGAGAACCGCGTCAACGCACGGCTCGTCGGACTCGACCCGGCGGACGTCCCCGCCGACACCGCCGGGCTCGCCGCCTACTTCGAGAAGGTCCGCCCGGAGCTCGCCGCCGGCCCCGACGCCCTTGCCGTGGACGACTTCCTGCGCGGCCCGCCCGTCCCTGCCCTTCTGGTGCCTGGCCGAAACCTGCTGTGGCGCCCGCTCGCCGGCCTCGCGTACGGTTCCCTCCCCGGCTGGGCGCACCAGCTGTACGGGCGGCCCGCCCCGGCCCCTCGCAGCGTCACCCGGCGCCTGCGTCTCACCGGACGCGTCCTGCGCAGCATTCCCGCAGGTCTACGCTGGCAGCTGCCGCCAGGTCACATCTTGAAAGCGATGCGTCGCATGGGCCCCGGGAGCCGCCCCTCTCCGTACACACTGCGTACATCAGCGGCCATACTGGACCGGCCGGGGAGGGCGTAGCGCGACGACGGGGGCGATTTCAAGACATGGCGGAGTCCAGACTGATCCAGGGCCGGTACCGGTCGCTCGATCTGATCGGGCGCGGCGGCATGGGCGAGGTATGGCGCGCCCGGGACGAATCGCTGGGCCGGCACGTCGCCGTGAAGTGCCTCAAGCCGATCGGCGCCGACCAGGACGCCCACTTCACGCAGGTCCTGCGCGAGCGCTTCCGGCGCGAGGCGCGCGTGGCGGCGTCCCTCCAGCACCGCGGCGTCACCGTCGTCCACGACTTCGGCGACGACAGCGCCGCAGGCGGTCCCCTCTACCTCGTCATGGAGCTGCTCGAAGGGCGCAACCTCAGCCAGCTCATGGAGGACAACGAGACCCGCCCGCTCCCCGTGGACGTGGTCGTCGACATCGCCGAGCAGATGGCCGCCGCCCTCGGCTACACCCACGACCAGGGCGTCGTCCACCGCGACCTGAAACCGGCCAACATCATGCGGCTCGTCGACGGCACCGTGAAGATCTGCGACTTCGGCATCGCCCGGCTCGCGCACGACATCGGCTTCACCGCCAAGCTCACCGGTGGCGGCATGGCCATGGGCACCCCGCACTACATGTCGCCCGAGCAGATCGCGGGCGGCGAGGTCGACCACCGCAGCGACCTCTACTCCCTCGGCTGCGTCCTGTACGAGATCGCCACCGGCGCCCCGCCCTTCGACCTCGGCGACTCCTGGTCGGTGCTCATCGGCCACCGCGATGCCGCGCCCGTGCCGCTGCGCCGGCACCGCCCCGAGCTGCCCGGCTACTTCGAGCAGGTGGTCCTCGACCTGCTCGCCAAATGCCCCGACGACCGTCCTCAGGACGCCCGCCACGTGCACCGCAGGCTCGTGGAGTCCCGGCTCGGCCCGGGCGGGCCGTCCGGCGCCCTCGCCCCGCTCCCGGCCTGGGCCCGCGGGATGACCGCCGGCCGCAAAGCGGGCATCGAGGCGCGGCCCGCGAGCGGCGAATGGGCCGTGCTCACCGGCTCCTGGACGGCCGTGCGGCCCAGCGGCGAACAGCCCGTCCCGCGCCCCGGCGGCGACCGGTACGCGACGATCGTGCGCCCCGCCCCCGCCGAGGACCCGCGCCTCACCGTGGCCTACGGCTTCCCCCGTCCCGTCGGCCCGCGCGAGAACGGCCCGGAGGCCCTCGCGGCGGGCCACGCCCGCGCCTACACCCTCAGCCGCGCCGGCCGCCCCGAGGAGGCGCTCTCCGTGTACGCGGCCGTGGCCGACGGGCGCGCCCGGGTCCTCGGCCCGGACCACGCCGACACCCTCGCGGCCCGCCAGGAGGCGGCGTACGAGATGGGCCGGCTCGGCCGCCACCAGGAGGCGCACGACGTCTACCGCGCGGTGCTCGTCGCCCGCGAGCGCAGCATGGGCCAACTCCACCCCGACACGCTGCGCTGCCGCCACAACCTGGCCTGCGCCCTGCGCGCGCTGGGCCGGTACGCGGAGGCCCACACCACGGCCGTCGCGGTCGCCGCGGACCGGGCGGCCGTCCTGGGCGCCGAGCACCCGGACACCCTGCTGACCCGGTACGAGGCGGCGTACGTGCTCGGCCGGCTCGACCGCTGGCACGAGGCGCTGGCCGGATTCCGCGAGGTCGCCGCCGCGCGGGAACGGGTCCTCGGCCGTGACCACCCCGACACCCTGGCCGCCCGCTACGAGGTCGGCATCGCGCTCGGCCGCACCGGCGGCAGCGCCCAGGCCCTCGACCTCTTCCGGGCCCTGGTCCGCGACCGCACCCGCGCCTACGGGGCCACCGACCCCGAGACGCTGCGCGCCCGGCACGTCCTGGGCGTCAACCTGGGTCGCCTGGACCGCTGGGAGGAGGCCGTGGCCGAGGCCCGTCAGGTGGCCGCCGCCCGGGCCCGGGTGCTCGGCGCCGAACACGCGGACACCCTGGTCAGCCGCCGGGAACTGGCCGTAGGCCTGGGCCGGCTGGGCCGCTGGGACGAGGCCCTCCCGATCTACCGGGACCTGTCCGGCATCCGCGAACGGTCGCTCGGCGACGAGCATCCCGAGACGGTGCTGGCCCACGCCGACGAGGCCCACTGTCTGGAGCGGCTCGGCCAGGTGTGCTACCAAGAGCCATGACGACCTTCGGGCGGGACGTGTACGACGACGTGATCGTGGGCGGCGGGCACAACGGGCTGGTGGCGGCCGCCTACCTGGCCCGGGCGGGCCGTTCGGTGCTGGTCCTGGAGCGGCTCGGGAACACCGGCGGCGCGGCGATCTCCAGCCGGCCCTTCGTGGGCGTCGACGCCCGCCTCTCGCGCTACTCGTACCTCGTCTCCCTGCTGCCCGGCAAGGTCGTGCGCGACCTGGAGCTGAGCTTCGCCGTACGCCGGCGCACGGTCTCCTCGTACACCCCGACCGAGCGCGACGGGCGGCCCGGCGGACTGCTCGTCGGCGGCGGCGAGGAGCGCACCCGGGAGTCCTTCGCCCGGCTCACCGGCTCGGACCGGGAGTACGAGAGCTGGCGCGCCTTCTACGAGACCACCGGACGGGTGGCCCGCACGGTGTTCCCGACCCTGACCGAGCCGCTGCCCACCCGGGCCGAGCTGCGCCGGCGGATCGACGACGAGGCCGCGTGGCGGATGCTGTTCGAGGAGCCGCTGGGCGTCGCCGTGGAGCGGCACTTCACCGACGACCTGGTCCGCGGGGTGGTCCTGACGGACGGCCTCATCGGCACCTTCGCCGACGCGCACGACCCTCTGCTGGCTCAGAACCGGTGCTTCCTCTACCACGTCATCGGCGGCGGGACCGGCGACTGGGACGTGCCGGTCGGGGGCATGGGCGCCCTGACGGACGCCCTCGCGGCTGCCGCGGTCAAGGCCGGGGCGGAGATCGCCACCGCCCACGAGGTGCTGCGGATCGACACGGACGGCGTCGCTCCGGCCGAGGTGGTGTTCCGTACGGCGACCGGCGAGGGCCGGGTCGTGGGCCGCACGGTGCTGGTGAACGCCTCCCCTCGGGCCCTGGCCGAACTCCTCGGCGAGACCCCGGCCCAGAACCCGGCGACGGCCCCCGAGGGCGCCCAGCTCAAGGTCAACATGCTGCTGCGCCGGCTGCCCCGGCTGCGGGACACCACCGTGGACCCGCGCGAGGCCTTCGGCGGAACCTTCCACATCGCCGAGGGGTACACCCAACTCGCCCGTGCCTACGCGGAGGCGGCGGCCGGGGAACTGCCGTCCGTGCCGCCCTCGGAGATCTACTGCCACTCACTGGCCGACCCCTCGATCCTCGGGCCGGAACTGGTCGAGCAGGGCTACCAGACGCTCACCCTCTTCGGCCTGCACACCCCGGCCCGGCTGTTCGGGCACGACAACCAGCAGGCCCGCGAGGTGCTGCTGACCGCCACCCTCGCGCAGCTCGACGCGCACCTGGCCGAACCGCTCACCGACTGCCTCGCCTTCGACGCGGACGGCCGCCCCTGCATCGAGGCGAAGACGCCGCTGGACCTGGAACGCGAACTGCGGCTGCCCGGCGGGCACATCTTCCACCGCGACCTGTCCTGGCCGTACGCGGACGAGGACGGCCAGGACGAGGGCGGCGGCCGGTGGGGCGTGGAGACGGCCCACCGCAACGTCCTGCTGTGCGGCGCGGGCGCGGTGCGCGGCGGCGGCGTCAGCGGGGTCCCCGGCCACAACGCGGCGATGGCGGTGCTGGGGCGGTAGGAGCCGCCGGGCGGCCCGGCCCGGGCGGCCCGGCCGAAATCCGCCGGTCAACTGAGGCCCTGCCCTAGGGTGTTACTCATGAGTAACGTAAAGGGTGTGAACGGTACGAGGGACATGGGCGGCGCGGGGCGCTCCGGCGGGTCGACCCGACGCGGGCTCCTGAGGGCGGCCGCCGCCGGGGCCGGGGCGGTCACGGCGGTGGGCGCGGGGGCCTCCGCCGCGCACGCCGACACCCGGGGGCGGGGCGCCCCCGTCTTCGTCCTCGTCCACGGCTCCGGAAGCAACTCCTACGGCTGGAGCCCGGTCCTGCGGGAACTGGGCCTGCGCGGCCACCGGGCGATCGCGGTGGACCTGCCCGGCCACGGGCCCGGCGCCTACTTCCCCGTCTCCTACCAGGCTCCGCAGGACCTGGAACGGCTGGCCACGGAACCGTCGCCGATCGCGGGGGTGACACTGGCGGACTTCACGGCCCACGTGGTGGAGACGGTGCGCACCGCGCACCGGTCCGGTCCGGTCGTCCTGGTCGGCCAGAGCCTGGGCGGGGTGACGCTGAACGCGGTCGCCAACCAAGTGCCCCAGCTGATCTCCCACTTGGTGTACGCCTCCGCCTTCTGCCCGACGCGGCACAGCTCGGTGATGGAGCTGATGACGACTCCGGAGGCCGCCTCCAGCGCCCTGTTCCGGATCCCCGCCTTCAAGACCCCGCTGGAGCTGGGCGTCAACCGGGTCAACTGGCGTTCCGGCGACCCCGCCTTCTTCGCGGCGGTGAAGGAGGCACTGGCGGCCGACTGGTCGGACGCGGAGGTGCGGGCGCTCCTGAACATCCTCGAACCGGACGAGTCGGCGGCGATCGGCGCCGCCGACGCCCGGGGACTGCCCGACCGGTGGGGGCGGGTGCCGCGCACGTTCCTGCGGTTCGACGCGGACCGGGCGATCCCGCCCGCCCTCCAGGACCTGATGATCCGCGAGGCGGACGGGACGACGCCGCGCAACCGATTCCGCGTACGGTCGCTGGCCGCGCCGCACGTCGGCCCGCGGGACGCGGCCGTATGGGCGGACGAGCTGGAGCGCGTGGCGCGCACCTGCCGCTGAGGCGTCCCCCGGGTGATCGAGCCCGCCGACGTGCCTACGCGGCGGGCTCGATCACCACGATCGGGATCTCCCGGTCCGTCTTGGCCTGGTACTCGTCGTAGGCGGGCCAGTGCTTCACCATCACCGGCCAGTACGCGGCGCGCTCCTCGGCGTTCGCGGTGCGCGCCGTGCCCTGGAGGATCCGGGTGCCGACCTGGATGCGGACCTCGGGGTGCGCGCTCAGGTTGCGGAACCACAGGGGGTGCTCGTCGGCGCCGCCCTTGGAGGCGACGAGCAGATAGCGGCCGTCGGCCTCACCGTAGATGAGGGGGGTGCGCACGGGGCGGCCGGAGACCCGGCCGACGGTGGTGAGCAGGAGGGTCTGGGTGCCGTTCCAGTACTGCCCCTCGGTGCCGCCGGAGCCCGCGTACTGCTTGACGTGCTCCAGCTGCCAGCTCCCTTCCCGCGGGTCGGTCGGGTGGTCCCAGTCGATTCCGGTCGTCATGCGGTGTCGCCTGCCTTCGTGTCGAACGGTCAACGAACCTCACCAACGAGTGCCAACGCCCCTGGGTGCGGTGGCCATTCCGGCCGGAAGGGTGAACCCGTCGAAAAGGTCGTCCATCGCCCGGTGCGCGGCCCGGTCGGGCGTGACGCGGACTGCGAGGTCGCGCAGGGCGACGGCGAGGGGGTGGGTGACCGCGGCGATCCGGCCCGCGCGGCGGGCCCGGACGCGGATGGCGTCGGTACGGGCGCAGCGGGCCGCGCTGTAGGCGGCGAGGGCCTGCGGGACACCTCCGGTCCCGGCCCCGTCCAGCAGGTGCGCGAGGATCGCGGCGTCCTCGACGGCCTGGCAGCCGCCCTGGCCCAGGTTGGGCGTCATGGCGTGGGCGGCGTCGCCGAGCCAGGCCAGACGCCCGTGGTGGAAGCGGGGGAGCGGGGCCGCCAGGTCGTACAGGTCGTGCTGGAGCACGGACGCCGGGTCGATCCGCTCCAGCAGGGCCGGGATCGGGTCGTGCCAGGTGCCGTAGCGGCGCAGGAGTTCGGCGCGGACATCGGCGGGCCGGTACCCCTCGGGGGCCACGGCGGTGGCGTAGAGGTAGGTCCTCCCGTCGGCGAGCGGCACCACGCCGAAGCGCTCGCCGCGGCCCCAGGTCTCCGCGGTCGCCGTCCCGGCCGGGCTCGCGGAGGCCGGCAGGACGGTGCGCCAGGCGGTCTCCCCGCTGTGGCGCAGGCCCGGGTGGTCCGGGAAGTACCGGCGGCGCAGCGGGCTGTGGATGCCGTCCGCGGCGACCACGAGATCGGCGGAGCCGTCGAGTTCGCCGGCCGAGGTGCGGACCACGGGGAAGCCGTCGGCGCCGTCCACGGAGGTGACCGCGACGCCGTAGCGGACAGTCCCCTCGGGGAGCTCGTCGGCCAGGGCGTCGGCGAGCGCCGAGCGGTGCAGGGCGAGCGGCGGCCCGCCGTAGCGGGCGGCCAGGGCCGCGGTGTCCGCGCGGCTCAGCCAGCGGCCGTCGGGGCGGCGCAGGCCCATCGCGGCCGGGAGGGTGCGGCCCGCCGTGCGGGAGATGTCGAAGCCGATGGCGTCGAGGGCGCGCAGGGCGTTGGGCGCGAGGACGATCCCGGCGCCGACGACGGCCGGGCCGGGGGCGCGCTCGCAGACGGTCACCCGCCAGCCCCTGCGGTGCAGGGCCAGGGCCGCGGTGAGCCCGCCGATCCCCGCGCCGGCGACGACCGCGTGACGCTGAACTGCAGACATGAGGGACCCCTGCCTTCTCCCGAGCCTCTACATCTGTAGAGGGCGACGGTGTCACTCTACAGCTGTAGAGTGACCTGATGTCCACCTCTCCCTCTGCTGATCGCAGAACGCTGATCGCCGACACCGCGATCGGCCTCGTGGCCGCCGCCGGGCTCCGGGGTCTGACCCACCGCGCGGTCGACGGAGCCGCGGGCCTGCCCGCGGGCAGCACGTCGTACTACTTCCGCACCCGGACGGCGCTGATCGGGGCCTGCTACCAGCGGCTGGCCGAACTGGACCTCGCGGACGTGGACGCAGGGACCTCCTCCGGGGCGGCCCCGCCGGCCCTCCCCGGGGCGCCCGGCCGGGACCCGGTCGACCGGGAGGCGGCCGCGGCGGCGCTGGCGGGGCTGCTGTACCGCTGGCTGACCGTGGGGCGCGAGCGCCAGCTGGCCCGCTTCGAGCTGAGCCTGGAGGCCGCGCGCAATCCTGAGCTGGAGGCGGACCTCCACAGGGCGGGGCGGGGGGCCCGGGTCCGCGCCGCGGGCATCGTGGCCGCCCTCGGGGCCGAACGGCCCCTAGAGGCCGCCGAACTGCTCGTCGCCTGGACCGAAGGGCTCCTCTACGACCGGCTCGCCGGTGCCCTGGCCCGCTCCCGTCCGGCCCCGGACCTCGCCGAACTGGCCGCGGTGGCCCGCCGTATGCTCGCCGCGGTCCTGGCGGACCCGGCCTGAACGCGGAAGAGCCCCGCCGCACCGGGGGATGTGGCGGCGGGGCTCTTCCATCGGTACGCGCCGGCGGGATCAAGGCGGGAGGGCCGGTGCGTTCCTCCTGGTGGAGTGCGCTTACGCTACGCCCGGCGTGGCTGAAAATACACCCCTTCGCATGGCTTGATTCATACGTCCGGGAGGGCCAGGATTTTCTGTTCGGGCACCTCTAGGATCCGGTCATGATCGCTGAACTGCAGTGCGTGGTCCTCGACTGTCCCGAGCCGCAGGCGCTCGCCGACTTCTACCGGTCGCTGCTGGGCGGCAACGTCAACCAGCAGGACCGGCGTTGGTCCCTCGACGACACCTGGGCGACGCTTCACACGCCGTCCGGTCTGGTGCTCGCCTTCCAGCGGGCGACGGACCATCAGCCGCCGCGCTGGCCCGACCCCAGCCGGCCGCAGCAGTTCCACCTGGACCTCGGCGTCGCGGACCTGGACCGGGCGCAGGAGGAGGTGCTCGCGGCCGGCGGGACCCTGCTCGACGGGGCGGACGGGCGCGGCTGGCGCGTGTACGCGGACCCGGCGGGACACCCCTTCTGCCTGGTCCGCGACTGACTCGCCCTTCCGAACGGTCCGCGGACCGGCCGCCCGGCAGGTCGGCCAGCAGGTCCGCCGGCCGGTCCGCCGGTCAGTCCGCGGACCGGCTCCAGCCGACGGCCTCGACGCGCGCCGCGTCGTCGGGCCGGTCCTCCGCGAACAGCAGCCGGGCCGGTTCCGCCACGCGGACGACGTCCACGTACACCCCGCGGCCGACGTAGCGGCCCGTGGCGGTGTGGCGGAACCGCAGCCGCACCTCACGGCCTTCCCAGGCGGCCGTGAGGGGGGCCTCCAGCCGGTGCCAGATGCGCCCGGACCAGCCGCCGACGGAGCCGTCGGGCCACTCCTCGGTGACACCGCCGGTGGACCGCAGCGTGGTGAACGGCAGCGGCGCCCAGTCCACGCCGTCCGGCGAGACCTCCAGGTGCAGGGCGCCCTCCCCGGGCACCGTGTCCCACCACACGGCGCAGCGCAGCCGGGCGGCGGCCGTGGCCGGGGTGAGCGGGGGCAGCGTGAGGGTGCCCGAGCCGCCGGGGACGTTCCCGGAGAACCAGGCGGCGCCGCCGTGCCGCGTACGGACCGGGACGGCGCGGGCGAAGCGGTTGCCGACGGCGACCCGCGGGGCGCTGCCGGCCCGCCAGGTGCGCACGGGGTGGACGGAGTTGCCCAGCAGGATCAGGAAGGAGTCGGTGGAGGGGTCGAGGACGAGGGAGGTGCCGGTGAACCCGGTGTGGCCGGCCGAGTGCGGGGTGGCCATGGCACCCATGTACCAGTGCTGGTAGAGCTCGAAGCCGAGGCCGTGGTCGTCGCCGGGGAAGGCCGTGTTGTAGTCGGTGAAGAGCAGCTCGACGGAGGCCGGGCGCAGGATCCGCCGACCCGCGTAGGCCCCGCCGTCGAGGAGGGTGCGGGCCAGGACCGCCAGGTCCCAGGCGGTGCCGAAGACCCCGGCGTGGCCCGCGACCCCGCCGAGGGCGTAGGCGTTTTCGTCGTGGACCTCGCCCCACACCAGGCCGCGGTCCAGCCCGGACCAGGGCGGCCGCTGCACCTCGGTCGCGGCGGTGATCCGGCGCCAGGAGAGCGGCGGGTTGTACCGCGTGCGGTGCATACCGAGCGGAGCGGTGATCTCGTCGTGGAGCAGGACGTCCAGAGTGCGACCGGTGATCCGTTCCAGGAGCAGTTGCAGCGCGATGAGGTTGAGGTCGGAGTAGCGGTAGACGCTTCCCGGGGTCTCCTGCGGCCTGACCGACCACAGCAGCCGCAGCCGCCCCTCGCGCGTCGGCTCCTGGTAGAAGGGCGCCCACGAGCGCAGTCCCGAGGTGTGCGTGAGCAGCTGACGGACCGTGATGACCTCCTTGCCGCCGCCGGTGAACTCCGGCAGGTAGCGGCGCACCGGGGCCTCCAGTTCCAGGCGTCCGCGCTCCATCTGCTGCACGGCCAGGATCGAGGTGAACAGCTTGGTCAGCGAGGCCAGGTCGAAGACGGTGTCCTCGGCCATCGCGATCCGCTCGGCCGCGGGGAACTCCCGTACCCGGTCGGTCCGTCCGTCGTAGTCCGCGTACCGCACGGCGTGGCCCATGGCCCGGTGCAGGGCGACGGTGCGGCCCCGCCCGGCCAGGACCACCGCCCCCGCGTAGTACGGGTGCTCGGGGGACGGGCCCAGGAACCGCCGGGCTTCGTCCGCCACCGCCTCGAGGTGCCTCTCCAGCAGTCCGGCCTGGCGCGCGGACCCGTACCGCAGGCGCAGCCCCTGGAGGGCCCGCCGCTCGGCCGGGTTGCCGGCCGCACCCGCCGCGCCCGGGAGCGCCGCGTGCAGCACGAGTACCCCGCCGAGCGCGAGCAGCCGCGCCCCGAGCCGCCGCCTGCTCGGCGCGCGCCGGGACCCGGACGCCGCGTCGCGCCCCTGCTCCGTGTCCGGTTCCTGCTCCGGCCACCCCCCATGGCCCCGCGCCCGCCCCTGCTTCCGCTCCTGCGCCCGGTCCGGGCCCTGCGTGTGCTCGGGCCTCTGCACCCGCTCGGGCCTCTGCTCCCGCTCCGGCCCTTGGGTGTGCTCGGGCCTCTGCTTCCGCTCCTGCGCCCGGTCCGGGCCCTGCGTGTGCTCGGGCCTCTGCGTCCGCCCCTGCACCCGCTCGGGCCTCTGCTCCCGCTCGGGCTTCTGCTCCCGCTCCGGCCCTTGCGTGTGCTCGGGCCTCTGCTCCCGCTCCTGCGCCCGGTCCGGGCCCTGCGTGTGCTTGGGCCTCTGCTCCCGTCCCGGCTCCCGCTCGGGCCCCTGCTCCCGCCCCGGCTTCCGCTCCTGCGCCCGGTCCGGGCCCTGCGTGTGCTCGGGCCTCTGCGTCCGCCCCTGCACCCGCTCGGGCCTCTGCGTCCGCTCCCGCCTTTGGTCCGGCCCCGGCTGCGGCTCCCGTCGTTGCGTCCGCTCCCGGTCCGGCTCCTGCTCTTGCGCCTGTTCGGGCCGCTGCTCCCGGTCCCGTTCCCGGTGTCGGTCCCGCCCGTGGGCCTGTTCGGGCCTCTGTTCCCGCCCCGGTTGGCGCCCGGGGTCCTGCCGGAGTGCGGCCTCCGGGGCGTTCCCGCGCTCGTGCGGTTGCTCACGGCCGGTGCCGCCCGTCCGTTCCGTACCGGCCGCCGCCACCGCCTCGGCCCCCGTGTCCACTGCCATGTCCGGCCCTCCTGTCCGCAACCCGCAACCCGCAACCCGCAACCCGCAACCCGCAAGCCGCCCTTCGTGCCCGCAGTCCCTTCCCGATGCCCGTCCCCCGGCCCGCACCGGCGGGGGCGGGCATGCGGCGCGCGAGCCGGGCCCCGGCCGCCCGGACCTCCCGGAACTGCCGAGCGTGCCGCAGGCTATTGGGTATCTGCCCGTCCCTCGGTCACCCTCCCCACCGACCGGGCCGTAAAGAATCTGACACTGCATCAGAAAATCTCTTCCCTCGGCCGCCGGGCTGCGGCATCCTGCCGCCCATGGAGACGGAGCTGAGCAGGAAACTGGGAGTCGAGCACGCCATCTTCGGCTTCACGCCCTTCCCCGCGGTCGCCGCCGCGATCACCCGGGCGGGTGGGTTCGGCGTACTCGGCGCGGTCCGCTACACCGCGCCCGACGACCTCAGGCGCGACCTCGACTGGATGCAGGCGCACACCGACGGCAAGCCCTACGGCCTGGACGTCGTCATGCCCGCCAAGAAGGCCGTCGACGGCATCGGCGAAGCCGACATCGAGGCGATGATCCCGGCCGCGCACCGCGCCTTCGTCCGCGACACGCTCGCCAAACACCACGTGCCCGAGCTCGCCGAGGGTGAGGCCTCCGGCTGGCGCATCACCGGCTGGATGGAGCAGGTCGCCCGCAACCAGCTCGACGTCGCCTTCGACTACCCCGTCAAACTCCTGGCGAACGCCCTCGGTTCCCCGCCCGCCGACGTCATCGCCCGCGCCCACGACCACGGCATCCTCGTCGCGGCCCTCGCCGGCAGCGCCAAGCACGCCCGCCGCCACGCCGAAGCCGGCATCGACGTCGTCGTCGCCCAGGGCTACGAGGCCGGCGGCCACACCGGCGACATAGCCACCATGGTCCTGGTCCCGGAGATCGTCGAGGCCGTCGCACCGCTCCCGGTCCTCGCCGCCGGCGGCATCGGCAGCGGTGAGCAGATCGCCGCCGGCCTCGCGCTCGGCGCGCAGGGCGCCTGGCTCGGATCCCTCTGGCTCACCACCACCGAGGCCGACCTCCACTCCCGCGCCCTCACCGAGAAGCTCCTCGCGGCCGGCTCCGGCGACACCGTCCGCTCCCGCGCCCTCACCGGCAAACCCGCCCGCCAGCTGCGCACCGAGTGGACCGACGCCTGGGACGACCCGGAGGGGCCGGGCGCGCTCCCCATGCCGCTCCAGGGCCTCCTCGTCGCCGAGGCCGTCTCCCGCATCCAGAAGTACGAGGTCCAGCCGCTGCTGGGCACACCCGTCGGCCAGATCGTCGGCCGGATGAACAGCGAACGCAGCGTCCAGGCCGTCTTCGACGAGCTCACCAGCGGCTTCGAGAAGGCGATCGACCGCATCAACCGCATCGCCGGCCGAGTCCGAGAGGCGTGACCGCCATGACCGCCACCACGTCCACCACCCCCGCCGCCGACCGGCAGCCGCCCAACGGCTTCTGGGCCCAGGCCGCCGCGGACCCCGGCCGCACCGTCCTGACCGCCCCCGGGGGCGAGGAGTGGAGCGCCGGCCGGCTGCACGCCGACGTCAACCGGCTCGTCCACGGGCTGCGCGCCGCCGGGCTGGAGAGGGGCGACGTCTTCGCCGTCGTCCTCCCCAACGGCGTCGAGTTCCTCACCGCCTACCTCGCCGCCTCCCAGGCCGGCTTCTACCTCGTGCCCGTCAACCACCACCTGGTGGGCCCCGAGATCGCCTGGATCGTCTCCGACTCCGGCGCCAAGGTCCTCATCGCCCACGAACGCTTCGCCGAGGCCGCCACCGCCGCGGCCGACGAGGCCGCCCTGCCCGGGAGCCACCGCTACGCCGTCGGACCGGTCCCGGGCTTCCGCCCGTACGGCGAACTCCTCGACGGACAGCCCGCCACACCCCCGGCGGACCGCACCCTCGGCTGGGTCATGAACTACACCTCCGGCACCACCGGCCGGCCACGCGGCATCCGCCGCCCCCTGCCCGGCAAACTCCCTGAGGAGACCTACCTCGGCGGCTTCCTCGGCATCTTCGGGATCCGGCCCTTCGACGGCAACGTCCACCTGGTCTGCTCGCCGCTCTACCACACGGCCGTCCTCCAGTTCGCGGGCGCCGCGCTGCACATCGGGCACCCGCTCGTCCTCATGGACAAGTGGACCCCGCAGGAGATGCTGCGCCTCATCGACGGCCACGCCTGCACCCACACCCACATGGTGCCGACCCAGTTCCACCGGCTCCTCGCCCTCCCGCAGGAGACGAAGGACGCCTACGACGTCTCCTCGATGCGGCACGCCATCCACGGCGCCGCGCCCTGCCCGGACCACGTCAAGCGGGCGATGATCGACTGGTGGGGCGGCTGCGTGGAGGAGTACTACGCGGCGAGCGAGGGCGGCGGCGCCTTCGCGACGGCCGAGGACTGGCTGAAGAAGCCGGGCACGGTGGGCAGGGCCTGGCCGATCAGCGAGCTGGCCGTCTTCGACGACGACGGCAACCGGCTGCCCCCGGGCGAACTGGGCACCGTCTACATGAAGATGAACACCGGCGGCTTCACCTACCACAAGGACGAGGGCAAGACGAGGAAGAACCGCATCGGAGACTTCTTCACCGTCGGCGACCTCGGGCTGATGGACGAGGACGGCTACCTCTTCCTCCGTGACCGCAAGATCGACATGATCATCTCCGGCGGGGTCAACATCTACCCGGCCGAGATCGAGTCCGCCCTGCTCACCCACCCGGCCGTCGCCGACGCCGCCGCCTTCGGCATTCCGCACGCCGACTGGGGCGAGGAGGTCAAGGCGGTCATCGAACCGGCCGAGGGCTTCGCGGCCGGCGACGCCCTGGCCGCCGAGATCCTGCACCACTGCGAGCGGCAGCTCGCCGGGTACAAGCGGCCCAAGACCGTCGACTTCATCGAGACGATGCCGCGCGACCCGAACGGCAAGCTCTACAAGCGGCGGCTGCGGGACCCGTACTGGGAGGGCCACGAGCGCGCCATGTGAGCGCGGGTTCCGTCCGCGGTCCCGCCCGGGCCGGGCGGCCGGACCGGATTCCGGCGGCCGGGCCGGGATCCGGCGGCCGGGCCGGGGACCGGGGTCCGCCACCCCGGTGGATCCGTGAGAAATGCCCGCCCCGGCCGGGGGAGCGTGCCGTGCGACGCACCGGAGGAACACTTCTGGCAAGTTGGCGGATATGGGTACGACGAAGCGCAGATCCCCCCTGACCGACTGGACCGTCCTGGTCCCCGTGGTGGCGCTGGTCGCGCTGGTGTTCAGCTGGGGGCGGGAGCTACCCGGCTTCGCCGTGGTGATCGTCGCCCTGTGCCTGGCCGGCGCGGTCCTGGCAGCCGTCCACCATGCCGAGGTCGTCGCCCACCGGGTCGGCGAACCCTTCGGATCCCTCATCCTCGCCGTCGCCGTCACGGTCATCGAAGTGGCGCTCATCGTCACCCTGATGGCTGACGGAGGGGACAAGTCCGCCTCGCTCGCCCGGGACACCGTCTTCGCCGCCGTCATGATCACCTGCAACGGGATCGTCGGCGTGTCCCTGCTCGTCGGCGCCCTGCGCAACCGGGTCGCCGTCTTCAACCCCGAGGGTTCGGGCGCCGCCCTGGCCACCGTCGCCACCCTGGCAACCCTCAGCCTGGTCCTGCCGACCTTCACCACGAGCAAGCCCGGCCCGGAGTTCTCCACGGGGCAGCTGACCTTCGCCGCGGTCGCCTCACTCGCCCTGTACGGGCTGTTCATCGCCGTCCAGACGGTCCGCCACCGCACCTACTTCCTGCCCGTGGACACCGGCCGGGACGCGGACACCGGCCGGGACGCCGACACGTACCAAGTGGACGACCACGCGGCGCCGCCCACCGACCGCGCCGCCCTGCTCAGCCTCGGCCTGCTGCTGGTCGCGCTCGTCGCGGTGGTCGGCGACGCCAAGGCCGTGTCCCCGACCATCGAGACGGCGGTGGCCAAGGCCGGCCTGCCCCAGGCCGTCGTCGGTGTGATCATCGCCCTGCTCGTCCTGCTGCCGGAGACCCTGGCCGCCGTCCGCGCCGCCCGTCGCGACCGCGTGCAGACCAGCCTCAACCTCGCCTACGGATCCGCCATCGCCAGCATCGGACTGACCATCCCGGCGATCGCGCTGGCCTCGGTCTGGCTGTCCGGGCCGCTCCTGCTCGGCCTCGGCCCGGTCCACATGGTGCTGCTCGCGCTGACCGTGGTGGTCAGCACGCTCACCCTCGCCCCCGGCCGCGCCACACTGCTGCAGGGCGGGGTGCACGCCCGAGCCCGAGCCCGAGCCCGAGCCCGAGCCCGAGCCCGAGCCCGAGCCCGAGCCCGAGCCCGAGCCCGAGCCCGAGCCCGAGCCCGAGCCCGAGCCGGGGGCCCGGGCCCGAGCGGGCCAGGGGCCGCGGGCCGCGGTCACCGCCGCTCGCGCACCAGCACCACCTTCAGCCGGGGCGAGGTGAGGATGTCCCGCTCGCAGAAACGCGCCCGGACCCAGCGCTCCTCGGAGAACAGCCGGGTCTGGTCCGCGTGGTACGGCGAGCCCGGGTCCGAGGACTGGCCGTACGTCAGCAGGGTGCGGGCCACCGGGCAGGAACTGCCGTCCCAGCCGACCGCCTGGATGTGGCTGGACCCGCTCGCGACGTCCGGGTAGCCGCCCGCCGCAGCGTTCCACCGCGCCTCGATCTTGTTCCAGACGCCGAGCGCCTCCGTACCGCCCCCGACCGGCAGCTTCCGGCCGTCCCGGACCACGAACTGGTGCTCGCCCAGCGGGGCGTCCAGCGCGACGCCGGCCGCCCGCAGCTCCGCCACGGTGTCCGCGAGCGCTCGCCCGATGCCGGGCGCCGCCCGGTTGAGCGTCCGCGGCGTATGCACCGGGTCGGTGGCCGAGAACGGCACCAGCCACAGGTCCGCGGCCGGGGTCGATGCCGTCAGCCTGCGCCAGAACCGGTCGAAGAGCAGCGCACCACGGCTGCCGACGTCGGTCGTACGGTCCCAGCGCGCCAGCACGGCGCACGCCGCGGAGACGTCCACCACCGTGTCGTCGCCCGCCGTGGCCGTGCCGCCGGGTAGGGCGGAGCAGGCCTTCGCCACGTCCGCCGCCGCCAGGTCACCGGCCGGCGCCCGGTTCGCGAACTGCAGCCGCTGCAGGTCGGCCACCGTCAGCCGGCCCTGCGCGGCCATCGCCGAGACATCCTGGACGGCCCCGCGCGTCCGCAGCGAGCGCGGAGTGGAGACACTGCCCCAGATCCGCTCGTACCCGGTCAGCGGCCGGTCGGCGTTGGCCAGCCACGCGCTGTCGTTGGAGTTCTCCGCGTACGGGGCGTCGCGCAGCGTCGGCGCCTTCCCCGGGCCGAACACGCCCGGCTGCACCGCGTCGGCGTCCGACCCGAGCGCACAGTCCCCGCGGGAACCGTCCAGCACGGCCAGCCCCGAGGCCGGGTACACGGCCCGGCCCAGCGGTGTGGAGCAGCGGGCGGCGAGCTCGTCGGTGATCCGGGGGAGCACCTGGGTCTGGGTGAAGAGCGTGCCGCCCGCCGAGTCGGCTGCGACCGTGTTCACCCACGGCAGTCCCTGGGTACGCGCCAGGGCGTCCTGGATCCCGGCTACCGAGCGGGCCTTCCCGAGGGCGAGGGCGGTGTCGGATCCGCGCAGGTTCGCCGCGTTGGGGTCGTTCAGCGCGTACGCCGACCGGGTGGTCCAGGGCAGCGGCAGGCCTGCGCCGAGGTTCGTGACGACCGGGCCGTAGCGGGTCCACCACTGGGTGCGGGTGACCGGATCACCGCCCGCCACGGGGACCGTGACCGTCCGCCGGGTCATCTTCTGCGGGACGCCGTCGACCAGATAGGCGGTCGGATCCGCC
Source organism: Streptomyces sp. NRRL S-378 (assembly GCF_000720645.1). Lineage (NCBI taxonomy): Bacteria > Bacillati > Actinomycetota > Actinomycetes > Kitasatosporales > Streptomycetaceae > Streptomyces > Streptomyces sp. NRRL S-378. The sequence continues at coordinate 157,130 of NZ_JOBX01000017.1, read as the reverse complement.
GGGTCGAGGGTGAGTTCGTGCAGGTTGACCGGGGTGCCGGTCGCCACCGTGTGGCTCCAGGCGACCTTCTCGTTGAAGCCGATGCTGACCGCCGGCATGCCGAGCAGCGAGCCGCCCGACACGTTCAGTTCGCCAGGGATGGTCTGCTGCGACTGCCAGAAGCGGCGCCCGCCCTGCCACGGATAGTGCGGGTTGCCGAGCAGCAGACCGCGTCCGCTCGCCGTCGTGGACCCGGAGAACGCCACGGCGTTGGAGCCCATGTCGTACCGGCCGGTCTCGAAGAAGTCCCGCGCCGCCTCCGCCGCGACGGCCGGATCGGCCTCCTGCGGGGCGGCCGCGCGGGCTCCGCCGTCCGGAGCCGTGGCCGTGGCCGTGGCCGTTGTCGTGTTCGTGGCCGTGGCCGCGGTGGGCGGCTGGGCGCCCGTGATGCCGTCGATGCCGCGCCCCTCGCCGCCGAGCACCGCGATCGCGAAGCCGCGGGCGGCCACGTCGGCCGTGGTGACCGGGCGGACCCAGCCCGCAGCCTTGCAGGCGGGGTCGGTGATCTTGTTCTGGGCGAGCCAGGCGTTGTAGCCGGCCGCCCAGCCGCGCATCAGCTCCTTGAGGTCCTTGCTGGGGCCGGCCGGTGCGGGCGCCGCCAGCAGCTTCTCCACCGTGCCCGACTCCCGGACGCCCTTGAAGTACAGGTCGCTGGAGAGGTTCCGGGTGACGGAGGAGAGCGATCCGTCGGTCGAGGCCTCCTGGCCGAACCAGCGCGAACGCTCGCCCGAGACCGTCACGAACCCGTCCGCGAGGACGCAGACCTGGTCCGCCGCCTGGGCCCAGCCGGTACCGAAGCCGACCTGTGCGTAGTCGCGGCCGAGTATGTGGGGTATGCCGTTCTCCGTGTAGCGGATGACGGCGGACAGGCCGCCGCCGGACGGTATCCGCTCGTCGGACGCCGGTGGGCCCTGGGCGTGGGCCGGCGGGACCACGGCGGTCGCGGCGAGCAGGGCCGCCCCGGCGAGGGCGACGCGACGGAGCGTCGAACGCGTACTGCGGTGCAACGTACCTCCCAAGTGGCCTGAGAACGGCCGTGGTTACCCGATGGACAGGCGGTGCCTCCGTGCCCCCACACTCATTCAGCCGCACCGACGGGTGTCAACATCCCGTCTGGTATCCGGTCGTTGACCTCGGCCTGCGGGACGACGAGGATCACGCCATGACGTCAGCGCGAGCGGGGCAGGCAGGGCCGGGGGAGCAGCCGCACCGGGCGGCAGGACCCGTGCGGGACAACACGGTCGACGGACTGGTGCGCGACAGCGCACGGCGGGTCCCCGACCGTCCCGCCGTCCGCTACGCCGGGCGGAGCTGGTCGTACGCGGAACTCGACGCGGCCGTCACCACCGGGGCCGCACTCCTGCGGGGCCGGTACGGGCTGGCCGCAGGCGACCGGGTCGCCACCTACGCCCACAACTCCGATGCGTACCTGCTGGCCTTCCTCGCCTGCGCCCGCGCCGGGCTCACCCATGTGCCGGTCAACCAGAACCTCACCGGCGAAGACCTCGCGTACGTCCTGGACGACTCCGGGAGCACCCTCGTCCTCGCCGATCCCGGTCTCGCCGGGCGGATCCCGGACCGGTATCCCGTACGGGCCCTGCGCGACACCCCCCACTCCTTCCTCGCCGGGCTCGCCGAGCCGCTCCCCTTCGAGCCCGGGCCCGAGGACGACCGCGACCCGGGCGGCCTGGCGCAGCTCCTCTACACCTCGGGCACCACGGCTCTGCCCAAGGGCGCGATGATGACCCACCGGGCCCTCGCCCACGAGTACGAGAGTGCGATCGAGGCGCTGGATCTGGCCGAGGAGGACCGGCCGGTCCACTCGCTGCCGCTGTACCACTCGGCGCAGATGCACGTCTTCCTGCTGCCCTACCTGGCGGTGGGCGCCCGCAACACGATCCTGGACGCGCCGGTCGCCGAGCAGGTCTTCGACCTCGTCGAGGCGGGCGAGGCGGACAGCCTCTTCGCCCCGCCGACCGTGTGGATCGGCCTGGCCGGTCACCCGCAGTTCGGCGAGCGCGAGCTGGGTGCGCTGCGCAAGGCGTACTACGGGGCCTCGATCATGCCGGTGCCGGTCCTGGAGCGGCTGCGCGAGCGGCTGCCGGGGCTCGCCTTCTACAACTGCTTCGGACAGAGCGAGATCGGCCCGCTGGCCACGGTGCTCGGCCCCCGGGAGCACGAGGGGCGGATGGAATCCTGCGGACGGCAGGTGCGCCACGTGGAGGCCAAGGTCGTCGACGAGCAGGGCAAGGACGTACCGGACGGCACCGCGGGCGAGGTGGTCTACCGTTCGCCGCAGCTCTGCCTGGGCTACTGGAACGACCCCGGGGCGACGGAGAAGGCCTTCCGGGACGGCTGGTTCCGCTCGGGCGACCTCGCGGTGCGGGACGCGGAGGGCTACTTCACGGTCGTGGACCGGGTGAAGGACGTCATCAATTCGGGCGGGGTCCTGGTCGCCTCACGGCAGGTGGAGGACGTCCTCTACACCCATCCGGACGTGGCCGAGGCGGCGGTGGTCGGACTGCCCGACGAGCGGTGGATCGAGGCCGTCACGGCGGTGGTGGTGCCGCGCGGCGCGGTGACGGAGGCGGAGCTGATGAAGTACGCCCGCGACAGGCTCGCCCACTTCAAGGCCCCCAAGCGGGTGCTGTTCGTGGACGCGCTCCCGCGCAACGCCAGCGGCAAGATCCTCAAGCGGGAGCTGCGGGACCGGTTCCGGGCACAGGGCGGCTGACACCCGTACGGGCTCGCGGGATCGGGCTCGCGGGATCACCCCGGTCCCAGGTGGTGGTGCCGGGCTCCGTCCCCGGGCAGGACGCCGCTGCGCCGCAGGCGCCGCAGGGTGAGGTGCTCGTGCACGAGGCGGCCGACGAGCGCGCCGCCGTAGACCACGAAACCGACTCCGACGAGCCAGGACTGGACGACCAGCAGCGTTCCGAAGGGGCCGTACGTCACGGCGTTGGAGGCGATGAGCGGGGAGAACACCAGCTGCGAGAAGATCCGCAGACCCAGCAGTCCGATGCTGGTCGCCACCGCTCCCGGGACCAGGGCCCGCCAGCGGACCCGTCCGCCGAGCAGCAGGCGCTGCGAGCCGATGAAGAACAGGCAGGTGCCGAACAGGTCGCCGAGCGTGCCGACGACCGTGCCGAAGTCGTCGTCCGACGGCGCGGGGATCACCACGAGCAGCCCGAGATAGCAGACCAGCAGGGCGAGCCAGACGACGTGCCGCCACATGGTGTGCCAGCGGGCGGTCGGCAGGTCCCACACCTTCTCGTAGCCGGTCTGCACGGCCGAGCCGAAGGTCAGGCCGAACACGGCGAGGGCGGCGAGCCCGAAGGCGGTGGTCCGCTCCAGCGCCAGGTCCGCCGTGCCGAAGACCATCTCGATCCTGGTGCGCGAGTACGCCGTCACCCCGAGGGCCTGGCCGAGCCACCGGCCGAACCCGGAGCCGCTCCCGGGCGCCGCGGCCGCCACGACCACCAGCAGCGGCACCAGGGTGAGGAATCCGAGGGCCGCGAAGCCCATCGCCCGGTGCATCAACTCCATTTCCCGGCCGCGGCTCCAGGCCAGCCCGACGTAGGAGCCCTGAAGCCGGTTGTGGAGCTGCCGGATGGTCGAGATCACGCCTCATGCACTACCCGGACGTGCCCGTCGGCTCCCGGGAGCCGGACCGAAATAGGCCCGAAGGGGTGGTTTCGGTCGCTTCGATCCCCTCGCGGGGCCGCGGACACCCCCCTGTGCGCGGGTGTCCGCGGCCCCGTGCCTGAGGGCCCCGCTGACGCGCCGCACCCGCCGTCTGGTCAACTGTGGCGCATGACGCGCACCCTGTACCTGCTCTGTTCGGCCGCCCAGCCGGTCTTCGACGTCGCCCGCGTGATCGAGGACGCCCAGGCACGCGGCTGGGACGTGTGCCTCGGTCTGACCCCGACGGCGGCCCACTGGCTGGCGGAGGGCACCGACGGCCTGGCCGCACTCACCGGGCACCCGGTCCGCAGCCGGTACAAGATGCCGGCGGATCCGGACGTGTGGCCGGAGGCGGACGCGATCCTCGTCGCCCCGGCGACGTTCAACACGGTCAACGGCTGGGCGCTCGGACTCACGGACCGGTTCGTCGTCGGCGTGGCCGCCGAGGCCATCGGCAAGGGCACGCCGCTGGCCGTCATGCCGTGCGTGAACACGGCCTACGTACGCCACCCGCAGTTCGAGCAGAGCATCGCCGTCCTCCGGGACGCGGGTGTCCGGGTGCTGTACGGCGAAGGCGGCTTCACCCCCCACCCGCCTGGCCTGGGCGGCACGGAACCGTACCCGTGGGAACCGGCCCTGGACGCCGTGGACGACCTCGTCCGGGAGGACTACCGGCCGGGCGGGTGAACCGCAGCAGAAACGGCCGGGCGGCGTGGTCACCGAGCCGGATGGTCACCGAGCCGGATGGTCACGGGCCGGGACGGCCGCGCGGCCGCCCCGGCCCCGGACGTACGTGCTCCTGAGCGCCTGCGGACGGTCACCGCCCCCGTGCGCGGCACGACGGCGAACCGCTTTCTCGCGTCCTAGGAGCAGGTCATGCGCGAGCCGTCCGGCGTCGCCTCGGTGGACCAGGAGAACCAGGTTCGGGCGTCCACGCCGAGCAGGGACGCCGGGTGCGGTTCCGTGCCGTAGAGCTCGCGGAGCTGCTCGGGGGAGGTGAAGGCGAGGGTGATGCTCGGCCGGTCGGCGGATTCGAAGCAGAAGACGGCGAAGCCGGCGCCGAACGCCGTGTCCAGGTCCTCCGCCGGGCGCCATCCCGCTGCGGCCGCCTCCCGTCCGTAGTACTCCAGGACGTCCTTCCTGGTCCCGCCGTACGCGTAGAACCGCGTCGCGGTGAGCCAGGCGCCCCCGGTGTCGTCCACGCAGTCGGCCCCGGCCCACGGGCCGCCGCCGACGGACACGGCGCCCTTCGGGCGCAGTTCCAGCGCGGGCAGCTGGTCGAGCTCGGCCACGGCCGCCTCCGTTCCCCCACAGTTTTCGAACGGGGGGAGGAGGGAACATCCGCTCAGGCCGGTTCCCACGAGCAGGGCCGCCAACAACGCCCGCACGGCAAGCATGTTCATGGCGAGATTATGACCCTGTCCGGGAGCCGTCCGGTCCACCGGCCTCGCGCAGAACCCGCCTGGCCGCACCCCACCACGCGCCATCGCCGCCGTGGGCCGTCGACTGCCGGTCCTCGGACCGCGCACCGGCCGCGTACTGCGCGTACTGGAGGCGGGCGTAGGTCAGACTCTCCGATCCGTTCGGCCCGCCCCAGACCTCATCGGCGTTCAGGTCGTCCTGCCCGTCGTCCTCCCAGCCGCATTCGGCGCAGATCTCCCACGCGCAGCGGGCATCGAGCGTCAGGAAGCTGCAGCACGGGCAGGCGTAGGGCCCACCGCCCGGTGGGCACGCTGCTCGTAGCTCGCGTGGTGTCATCATGCGAGGAGTGTGCCGGCCCGCCGCGTGACTGGGGCGCGGCCGGGCGGGCCCGGACGCCGTCGACGGGGCCTGTTCGGTGTCGAGTTGGTGGCCCGGGGAGCCGTGACCTGCGGAAGTCCGCGTCAGGAGGCCGGGGGCCGACCGGAGGTGCGCAGGTCGACCAGTCTTTTGATCTTGCCCACCGAGCGCTCCAGGGTCTCCGGGTCGACCACCTCGACCCGGACGGACACCCCGATCCCCGCCCTGACCGCCTGGACCACGGCGGCCGCCGCGGTCTCCCGCAGGGCGGCGTCCGACTCCCGGCGCGCCTCCACCCGGACCGTCAGGGTGTCCATCCGGCCCTCCCGGTCCAGTCTCAGCTGGAAGTGGGGCGCGAGCCCCGGCGTCCGCAGCAGGATCTCCTCGATCTGGGTCGGATACAGATTCACCCCGCGCAGGATGATCATGTCGTCGCTCCGGCCCGTGATCTTCTCCATCCGCCGGAAGGCCGGCCGGGCCGTACCGGGGAGCAGTCGCGTCAGGTCCCGGGTGCGGTAGCGGATGACCGGCATGGCCTCCTTGGTGAGGGAGGTGAACACCAGCTCCCCGGGCTCACCCTCCGGCAGCACCGCACCGGTCAGCGGATCCACCACCTCCGGATAGAAGTGGTCCTCCCAGATGTGCAGTCCGTCCTTCGTCTCGACGCACTCCTGCGCCACGCCCGGCCCGATGACCTCGGACAGGCCGTAGATGTCCACCGCGTCCATGTCGAGGCGCTCCTCGATCTCGCGGCGCATCTCCTCGGTCCACGGCTCCGCACCGAAGATCCCCGTCCGCAGCGAGGTGGTGCGCGGGTCGATGCCCTGGCGCTCCATCTCGTCCAGCAGGGTCAGCATGTAGGACGGGGTCACCATGATGACCTCCGGCCGGAAGTCCTCGATGAGCCGGACCTGGCGGTCCGTCATCCCGCCCGAGGCGGGCACGACCGTGCAGCCGAGGCGTTCGGCGCCGTAATGCGCGCCCAGCCCGCCCGTGAACAGCCCGTAGCCGTAGGCGATGTGGACGATCTGGCCCGCTCGGCCGCCCGCCGCCCGTATCGAACGGGCCACGACATCGGCCCAGGTGGAAAGGTCCCGCTCGGTGTAACCCACGACGGTCGGCCGCCCGGTGGTGCCACTGGAGGCGTGGATGCGGCGCACCTCGGAACGCGGCACCGCGAACATCCCGAAGGGGTACTGGTCGCGCAGATCGGCCTTGGTGGTCAGGGGGAACATGGCGAGATCGGCCAGGGAGCGGCAGTCGTCGGGATGCACCCCCGCCTTGTCGAACGCCTGCCGGTAGAACGGCACCCGCTCGTAGGCGCGGTGCAAGGTCTCCCGCAGTCGCCTGAGCTGGAGGGCGGCCAGCTCGTCGTGGTCCAGCCGCTCGCCCTCGTCGTGGAATCCCGCCTGCACCGCCATGTCGTCACCTCATCGTGAGTGGGTCCCCGAGAACCCGACCGATCATTCGGTAGATTGCCAGGACTCCGCAGGTTAAATCAATGACTCGAACGAGTGATCGTCTGATCTGATGGCCTCCGTGCCGTCCGCCCGCCGACGGCACCAGTCGTGGCGACGGCCTGGCAGGGCGGCAGCCCCGGGCGGCGGACAGGCGCCGAACGCCCGGGGCCGGCCGGGGCGGCGGACTACTGGGGCATCAGCACGGTGTCGACGACGTAGACGTTGGCGTTGGCCGTCCTGACGTTGCCGCAGACCACGTTCGAGGTGCCGTTGACCTTGTAGGCCTCGCCCGAGCCCTTCGTCGTGACCGTTCCCTTCTGCAGCGTCTCGAAGGTGCCGTTCTCCAACTGCTGTGGCGTGAGCTTCCGGCCGACGACGTGGTAGGTGAGGATCTTGGTGAGGGTGGCCTTGTCGGCGAGGACCTTGTCGAGGTCGGCCTTCGGGATCTTCGCGAAGGCGTCGTCGGTCGGGGCGAAGACCGTGATGTCCTCGGCGTTGTTCAGGGTGTCGACCAGACCGGCCTGCTTGACCGCGGCGACCAGGGTGGACAGGGCCGGGTTGTTGGACGCTGCGGTGGCGACCGGGTCCTTGGCCATGCCGTCGAACGAACCCGCGCCCTCCTTCGGCACGCCGGCGCAGGCCGCACCGAAGGGCTCGTCGCCGGTCATGGCCTCGCCCGTCGGGCTGCTCGCCCGGGTCTTGGCCTCGGTGCCCGCGGCGGGGGCGGCCTCGGTGCCGCTGCCGGTGTCGGAGCAGGCGGCGAGCGTGAAGGGCAGCAGGGCGGCTGCGGCGACGGCGAGCGCGGTACGGCGGATCTTCAGACTGTTCATGATCATTTGCTCCCCTTGAGCGTCTTTGGTGTTCCAGGTGTTCAGGGATGGTGCTGCCGGGCCGGCCCCGACACGGGCCGGCCCGGGGGTCCAGGAGACGGTGACGCAGACGCCGTGCGGCCGCTCGCTCCGTGGGGGGTCGTCCGGGCGCGCTGCTCGGTCTGGACCCGCCCGGTGCCGTCGGGGGCGCGGACGGTGATCGTGTGTCCACCGGGAGCGGCCTGCCGGGGGAAGGACCACTGGCACCAGGTGTCGACGGTGGCTTGCGGGGCGAGGTCGGCGTCCTGCCAAGGGCCGTCGTCCTGCCAGGGGCCGTCGTCGACGCGGACCTCGACGCGGGCGTTGCCGCGCCGCTGTGCCCGGGCGACACCCGCGACCGGGACGGGGCCTGCGGCGGGGCGGGCGCAGGCTTGGGGTGTCGATCCGCCCCTGGGTCTTGACCGGCGCCCTGCGGGCCCACTTCAGCCTCACCCAGTACGCGTCGTAGGCGCCGAAGGGGGTGAGCTCGATGTCGGTGATCCACGTGCAGGCCGATACGTACCCGTACAGGCCCGGGACGATCATCCGCACCGGAAAGCCGTGGTCGAAGGGCAGGGGTTCGCCGTTCATGCCGACGGCGAGCATCGCGTCCCGGCCGTCCATGACGTCCTCGACGGGGGAGCCGAGGGTCATGCCGTCCACGGACCGGGCCGCCAGCTGGTCGGCCCGCCCACCCCGGGACGGCGGCCGGACGCCCGCTCAGGGTGAGGGAGCCCGTGACCGCGCCGGCGATCGAGGGGAGCGCGTCCCCGATGCCGGTGGAGTCGGGACGGCTCCGGGCTGCTGCGGCGCCCACGATGCCGAAGGGCAGGACTCCCGCGGCGGCGGCCTTCCGGTGGTGCAGACCCAGGACGCCCAGGCCGGCGGAGATCACCGCGAGGACCGCGATCACGCCGAGTTGCAGGACCGCCTTGTCGTCCTCCCCGAAGGTCCGGATCGCGAAGTCCTTGACCGCAGCCGGGGTCCGGTCGATCACCGATCCGCCCACCACCGTCACCGGAGCGGCGGCCGGCCGCACCAGCCCCGCGACCAACCCGGCCACGGCCAGTGCCGTGAAGCCGGCCAGAAGGCCGGTGGGCGCGCCGAGTGCGAAGCGGGAGAGGATGCTGCGGAAGCTGTTCACACCCAGGATTCGGCAGCCGCCAACCGGCGGATTGCTCCGCCACCCCAACGAGTGATGCGTCGGCCGTCCGTGCCCGTGGGGTCGCTCCGGCCGGCGGGGCCCGACACGGGCGGCGGGTGCGGTCGGGCGTTACGGGGTGCGGCGCCCGACCGGACCCGCCGGCGCTCTCAGCCCGCGGTGCCGGTGTCCGCCTCGGTCGCGACCGCCTTCGCCCAGCGGTAGTCCGCCTTGCCGCTCGGGGAGCGCTGTATGGCCGGTGTGATGACCAGCTGCCGCGGAATCTTGTAGCCCGCGAGCCGGGTGCGGCAGTGGCTCTGGATCTCGTCCAGCGTCGGCGCCGCGGCTCCCGGCCGTACCTGGACCACCGCGGCCACATGGCTGCCCCAGGTCGCGTCGGAGACCCCCGCCACCAGGGCGTCGTACACGTCGGGGTGCGACTTCAGCGCCTGTTCGACCTCTTCCGGATAGACCTTCTCGCCACCCGTGTTGATGCACTGCGAGCCGCGACCGAGGACCGTCACGATGCCCTGCTCGTCGACGGTCGCCATGTCACCGAGCAGCACCCACCGCTCCCCGCCCTTCTGGAAGAAGGTGTCGGCGGTCTTCTCCGGGTCGTTGTAGTAGCCGAGCGGTACGTGGCCGCGCTGCGCGAGGCGCCCCGGCTCGCCGACCGCCACCGGCTCGTGCGTCACCGGATCCACGACCTGCGTACGGTCGTTGACCTCCAGGCGGAAGCCCTTTTCCGGGCCCGAGTCGTCCGTCGCCCGGCCGTTGGACCCGGACTCGGAGGAGCCGAAGTTGTTCAGGAGCAGGACGTTCGGCACCAGCCTCTGGAACTCGGCGCGCACCGTCTCGGACATGATCGCCCCGGACGAGGAGACGCTGAACAGTGAGGACAGGTCGGTGCCCCGCAGCGGACCGTTCAGGGCGTCGATGAGCGGCCTGAGCATCGCGTCGCCGACCAGCGACACGCTCGACACCTTCTCCTTCTCGATCGTGCGCAGCACCTCCTCGGGCGCGTACTTGCGGTGGATGACCACCCGCTGGCCGTAGTTGAAGGCGATGAACGAGGTCAGTGTCGACGTCCCGTGCATCAGCGGGGGAGCGGGGAAGAAGGTGAGCCCGGCGCCGCGCGCCGCCACCCGCTCGGCCAGCTCCTCCGGACGCTTCACCGGCTCGCCCGAGGGCTCGCCGCCGAAGAGCCCCGCGAAGAAGAGGTCCTCCCCCCGCCACATCACGCCCTTGGGCATGCCCGTGGTGCCGCCGGTGTAGATGATGAACAAGTCGTCGGCGCTGCGCGGCGGGAACCCGCGCGCGGGCGAGCCGGCCGCCTCCGCGTCCGGGTACGCGACCGGCGCGATCGACGGCTCCGGAGCCCCTTCGGGCGTCTCGCCGACCCGGATCAGGTGCCGCAGCCTCGGCGTCTTCGGCAGCGCGGCCGCCACCCGCCCGGTGAACTCGCCCTCGAAGACGAGCGCGGCGAGGTCGGCGTCGTTGTAGAGGTAGACCAGTTCCTCCTCCACGTAACGGTAGTTGACGTTCACCGGGACCAGTCGGGCCTTCAGGCAGGCCAGGACGGTCTGGAGGTACTCGATACCGTTGTAGAGGTGCAGCCCCAGGTGCTCGCCGGCCGTCAGGCCGCTGTCCAGCAGGTGGTGTGCGATCCGGTTCGCCGCCGCGTCCAGTTCCGCGTACGTGAGGCGGCGCTCGGCGCCGGTCCCGGGGTGGTCCACGTACACGAGGGCCTCACGGTCCGGGACCACGTCCACGACCGACTCGAACAGGTCGGCAAGGTTGTACTCCACCGTTCCTCCTGACCCCGTTGTTCCCGGTGACTGGCCCCGTGGCCGGCTGCTCAGGCGGTCATTAGAGCGCCGTGGCCGGCAACTGGGAAGGGAACCGCCCAAGAAATCTGACTGGGTGTCAGAAAACTATTGAACTGCACCCTCCCCTACTGCAACCTGTTCTAGGTCTTGAGACGGGAGGACGGCAATGGGTGGGACGGAACACCTGACCGTGGAACGCCGCGGCGCCACGCTGGTGCTCACCATGAACAGGCCCGAGGCGAAGAACGCGCTCTCGCTGCCGCTGCTGGTGGGGCTGTACGACGGCTGGCTGGAGGCGGACGCCGACCACGAGATCCGGTCCGTGGTCCTGACCGGTGCGGGGGGCGACTTCTGCGCCGGCATGGACCTCAAGGCGCTGGCCGGCAAGGGCATGGCCGGTGACCAGTACCGGGACCGCCTCAAGGCCGACCCCGACCTGCACTGGAAGGCGATGCTCCGTCACCATCGGCCGCGCAAACCGGTGATCGCGGCGGTGGAGGGCTACTGCGTGGCCGGCGGCACCGAGATCCTCCAGGGCACCGACATCCGGGTGGCGGCCGAAGGGGCCACCTTCGGCCTCTTCGAGGTCAGGCGGGGACTCTTCCCGATCGGCGGCTCCACGGTGCGGCTGCCCCGGCAGATCCCGCGCACGCACGCGCTGGAGATGCTGCTGACCGGACGCCCGTACTCGGCCGAGGAGGCCGCTCGGATCGGTCTCGTCGGGCGGGTCGTCCCGGACGGTACGGCGCTCGAGGCGGCCCTGGAGACAGCCGAGCAGATCAACGCGTGCGGGCCGCTGGCGGTCGAGGCGGTCAAGGCGTCGGTCTACGAGACCGCCGGGCTGACGGAGGCGGAGGGGCTGGCCTCCGAACTCCTGCGCGGCTGGCCGGTCTTCGACACGGCCGACGCCAAGGAGGGGGCGCGGGCCTTCGCCGAGAAACGGCCCCCGGTGTACCGGCGGGAGTAGCCCGGGCCTGGCCGGGCCCGAACCCGTGGCTGCCCGTGCCGGGTGCGGCGCCGCTGCCGGGGGCTCTGCCCCGGGCCCTGCGCACCCCAAGCGCCGGCGGGGCCTGAAGGCCGGGACTCCGCCCCGGACCCCGCGCTCAATCGCCGGCGGGGCTGGGTTTCGACGCCGGTCGGCGGAGGGCCGGGGTGCCCGCCCTGCCCCGCACCGGCCTCGGTCCTGAACGGCGGCGAAGCCGGAAGGGTTTCGTCCCTGGGCGGCAGCCGGTGGCCGGGAGCCATCGGCCGGAACGCCGGATCCCGCCCTTAACCGGAATCAATCGCATCGGAGAGCCACCATGACAGCAGCCTCCCCACCGGAGGTGCTCCGCGCGCCTCTCGTCGTCGAGTTCCCCTTCACCCGGTCCCTCGGACCGGTCCAGGGCGCGTTCCTCACCGGCCTGCGCGAGCGCGTCGTGCTCGGCGTGAAGACCTCCGACGGCAGGGTGGTGGTCCCGCCCGTCGAGTACGACCCCGTCACCTCCGAGGAGGTCCGCGAACTCTTCGAGGTCGCCGCCACCGGCACCGTCACCACCTGGGCCTGGAACGACCGGCCCCGCCCGAACCAGCCCCTCGGCACCCCCTTCGCCTGGGCCCTGGTCAAGCTCGACGGCGCCGACACCGCCCTCCTGCACGCCCTCGACGCCCCCGGCCCCGACGCCGTGCACACCGGCATGCGCGTCCGCGTCCGCTGGGCCGCCGAACGCACCGGCGCCATCACCGACATCGCCTGCTTCGAACCGTACGACGACGGCGCGCCCGCTCCAGGAACCCACCCCACCCCGCACGACGGCGTCTTCCAGGACGCCGTCACCGGCATCGTCGCCGAGGCCCGCCTCGACTACGTGTACAGCCCCGGCCGCGCCCAGACCGCCTACATCAACGCCCTCTCCGAGCGGCGGACCGTCGGCGAGCGCTGCCCCTCCTGCCACAAGGTGTACGTCCCGCCGCGCGGCGCCTGCCCCACCTGCGGTGTCGCCACGACCGACCGGGTCGAGGTCGGTCCGGCCGGCACGGTCACCACCTTCTGCATCGTCAACATAAAGGCCAAGAACCTCGACATCGACGTCCCCTACGTCTACGCGCACATCGCCCTCGACGGGGCCGGCCTCGCCCTCCACGGCCGGATCGGCGGCATCCCGTACGACCAGGTCCGCATGGGTCTGCGCGTCGAACCCGTCTGGACCGAGGGCGGCCGCTACCCCGACCACTACCGCCCCACCGGCGAGCCGGACGCGGACTACGAGGCGTACAAGGAGCTCATCTGATGACCGGGCCCAGGACGAGCAGGTACGCGCGCGACGTGGCCGTCGTCGCCTTCGCGCAGAGCGACCACCTGCGCCGCACCGACGAGCTCAGCGAAGTCGAGATGGTCATGCCGGTCCTCCACGAGGTGCTGGCCGCCACCGGACTGAAGGCCGGCGAGATCGGCTTCACCTGTTCCGGGTCCAGCGACTACCTGGCCGGCCGTGCCTTCTCCTTCACCATGACCCTCGACGGGGTAGGCGCCTGGCCGCCGATCTCCGAGTCCCACGTCGAGATGGACGGCGCCTGGGCACTCTACGAGGCCTGGGTCAAGATCCAGACCGGTGAGGCGGACACCGCGCTCGTCTACGCGTACGGGAAGTCCTCGCCCGGATCCCTGCGCGACGTGCTCACCCGCCAGCTCGACCCGTACTACCTCGCCCCGCTCTGGCCCGACGCGGTGGCCCTGGCCGCCCTGCAGGCCCAGGCCCTCATCGACGCGGGCGAGACCGACGAGTCCGCCCTGGCCGCCATCGCGGCGCGCAGCCGGGCCGACGCCGGAACGAACCCGCACGCCCAGCTGCGCGGCGCCGTCCCCCAGGGCGACTACCAGGTGCGGCCCCTGCGGACCGGGGACTGCCCGCCCGTCGGCGACGGTGCGGCCGCCGTGGTCCTCGCCGCCGGTGACCTCGCGCGGCAGCTGTGCGGACGCCCCGCCTGGATCACCGGCATCGACCACCGCATCGAGGCGCACGGCCCGGGCCTGCGCGACCTCACCGACTCGCCGTCCACGCGGATCGCCGCGCAGCACGCGGGCGTCTTCGACGCCCCGGTGGACACGGCGGAACTGCACGCGCCGTTCTCCTCCCAGGAGGTGGTGCTCCGCAAGGCCCTCGGGCTCGGCCCCACCGGCACCGGCACCGGCACCGGCACCGGCACCGGCACCGGCACCGGCACCGGCACCGGCACCGGCACCGTCGCCGTCAACCCGTCCGGCGGGGCGCTCGCCGCCAACCCGATGATGGCCGCCGGCCTGATCCGCATCGGCGAGGCGGCCGCACGCATCCACCGGGGCGCATCAGACCGGGCCGTCGCCCACGCCACCTCCGGCCCCTGCCTCCAGCAGAACCTGGTCGCCGTCCTGGAAGGGGACCCACGGTGAACAAAGAGCCCGTCGCCGTCGTCGGCATCGGCCAGACCAAGCACGTCGCCGCCCGTCACGACGTCTCCATCGCCGGACTGGTCCGCGAGGCCGCCGCGCGCGCCCTCGCCGACGCCGAACTGACCTGGGCCGACATCGACGCGGTCGTCATCGGCAAGGCCCCCGACTTCTTCGAGGGGGTGATGATGCCGGAGCTGTACCTGGCGGACGCGCTCGGCGCCGTGGGCAAGCCGATGCTGCGCGTGCACACGGCCGGTTCGGTCGGAGGGTCCACCGCGCTCGTCGCCGCCAACCTCGTCGCCGCCCGCGTCCACCGCACGGTCCTCACCCTCGCCTTCGAGAAGCAGTCCGAATCGAACGCCATGTGGGGGCTCTCGCTCCCCGTCCCCTTCCAGCAGCCCCTGCTCGCCGGCGCCGGAGGCTTCTTCGCCCCGCACGTGCGCGCGTACATGCGGCGCACCGGCGCGCCGGACGCGGTCGGCTCGCTCGTGGCGTACAAGGACCGGCGCAACGCGCTGAAGAATCCGTACGCGCACCTGCACGAGCACGACATCACCCTGGAGAAGGTCCAGGCGTCGCCGATGCTGTGGGACCCGATCCGGTACTCCGAGACCTGCCCGTCCTCCGACGGCGCGTGCGCCATGGTCCTCACCGACCGGGCGGGCGCGGCCCGTTCGCCGAAGCCACCCGCCTGGGTGCACGGCGGGGCGATGCGCAGCGAACCCACCCTCTTCGCCGGCAAGGACTTCGTCTCGCCCCAGGCCGGCAAGGACTGCGCGGCCGACGTCTACCGGCAGGCCGGGATCACCGACCCGCGCCGGGAGATCGACGCGGTCGAGATGTACGTGCCGTTCTCCTGGTACGAGCCGATGTGGCTGGAGAACCTGGGCTTCGCCGAGGAGGGCGAGGGCTGGAAGCTCACCGAGGCCGGCGTCACCGAGCTCGACGGCGACCTTCCGGTCAACCCGTCCGGCGGCGTGCTGTCCACCAACCCGATCGGCGCGTCCGGCATGATCCGGTTCGCCGAGGCCGCCCTGCAAGTACGCGGCCAGGCCGGGGAACACCAGGTCCCGGGCGCCCGCCGGGCCATGGGACACGCGTACGGCGGCGGTGCGCAGTTCTTCGCGATGTGGCTGGTCGGGGCGCAGGAACCGACCAGCTGAACGCAACCGTCCGTCCCGCCCGGGTGCCGGACCGGTCACGAGTGACTCACCGTGGCCTGTGCGGCACCCGCCGCGATGGCTAACCTGGCCCCCGGACGACGTACCGGGAGGAGCACGCACGTGGCCGAGAGCATGACTTCACAGCCCCTCGCTGGCTGGGGGAAGCCGGACCTCGATCTCACCGAGGCCGACTGGCAGTCGAGCAGCCGGGGAGCGGGTGACGTCCAGATCGCCTTCGTCGAGGGCTTCATCGCGATGCGCAACAGCGAGCGCCCCGAGAGCCCCTCCCTGATCTTCTCCCCGGACGAGTGGCACACGTTCGTACGGAACGCCCGCGGCGGGGAGTTCGACCTCACCTGACGGCACGCCACCGCCCCGCCCCCCGGGGCGGTGGCCCCGGCGGGGCCGACCCGGGGGAAGGCGGACTGCGCGGACTCCGCGGACTGCGCGGACTCCGCGGACTGCGCGGACTCCGCGGACTGCGCGGACTGCGCGGGATGGCGGACTGCGCGGACCCCGTGGAACGGCGGACCCCGTCGGGCGGCCCCGGCTACTCAGACGGTCCCTGAGTACCCCCGTTGAGTAATCCCGCTCATGATCCGCGGGAACGCCCCTGCCTAGAGTGACCCGCATGGACACGGACCGGACCCCCACCGACACGCCGACCACGGACACACCCCGGTGGTTGAAGGGCTGCACGGTCGCCGCCCTCTGCCTCCTCGGCCTGGCCGGCCTCGGCGCCTGGGCACTGGCCGAGTTCGAGAAGGGCCTCGACGGTTACGGCCAGCTGGAGCAGAGCGGCCCGTCCGGATACGTGGCGGACCCCCTCGGCCCCGGCGCGACCGCCCGGTACGAGGACGGGCTGAAGATCACCGTCAGCCGCCCGCGCGCGGAGCCCGACGGCACCTACAGCCTCACCGTGACCTACGACAACGACACCGACGAAGAGCTCCGCCCGGGCGGGGAGTCGGCCGCCTCCGCCGTCTCGGAGTACGGCCACGCGCCCCTGGCCGTGCGCGCCGGCCGGTCGCTCGACGACGGCGCTTCCGGGTACAGCCTGAACTGGCTGAACTCGCAGGAGTCCGCCGCCGCCCTCATGCCGCCCCTGGGCGCGGACCGGAAGCGCACCGTCCCGGTCCGCGTCAAGCCGAGCACGAAGGGCGTCCCGGTCACCGTGGAGGTGAAGCCGCCGGCCGCAGGCTTCCGCGAGACGGCGTACTTCCAGCTCCCCCTGGACTGACCCGGCCGGTCGGTAGGGTGGCGGCATGAGCGGAGAGAGCGACCTGCGGAAACTGCTGAGCGGCATGCGCCCCGAGCTGAACGAGGGCGTGTACGTCTTCTGCACCGTCCCCGGCACGGCCGTCCCCGCCGGAACCGCGCCCGTCGCCACCGTCCTGGAGCCCGAGGGCCTCACCCTCGTCCTGCGCCAGGAGGACGCCGACGCCGCCGGACTCGCCTACGACTACACCGCCGGCTGGATCACCCTGCGCGTCCATTCCGCCCTCGACGCCGTCGGCCTCACCGCCGCCTTCGCCACTGAGCTCGGCGCCCACGGCCTGAGCTGCAACGTCATCGCCGGACACCACCACGACCACCTCTTCGTGGCCGCGGACAGGGCTGCCGAGGCCGTGGCCCTCCTGGAAGACCTGGCGCTACGTTCCGGACAGGACCGATCGGCTTGAGGGCCCTCTCGAACACTCCTCGAAACCTGCTCGGACCCTTGTCGGAACCCCGCCGGATCCCCGCCGAAGCCCGGTCGGAAAAGAAGATCGGATTCTTTCCGACACTGGGAGCCCCCGCGATGTGCGCGGGCGTACGCTGATCTCCCAGAACAGGCCTGGGGGGTACCAGCCATGACGGACCACCGCACGCGCACACGGCGCACCATGGTCGAACGCGACGCCGAACTCGCCATCGTCGAAGAGGCCCTGGACCAGCTCACCGGTCCCGGGCCGGACGCCGGCGGCGCGTTGCTGGCCTTCTCCGGGCCCGCCGGACTCGGCAAGACCACGCTGCTCGCCGAGTTGCGCCGCCGCGCACACGCCCGCTCCTGCACCGTCCTCGCCGCCCGCGGCGGCGAACAGGAGCAGAGCCAGCCCTTCCACGTGGCCCGCCAGCTCATCCAGCCGCAACTGGCCGGCCACTCCGAACAGGAACTGCGCGCCGCCCTCGGGAGCTGGTACTCCATCGTCGGCCCCGCCCTCGGACTCTGCGCCCCCGAACAGGGCGCCCCGCCCGACCCGCAGGGCCTGCGCGACGGCCTCGACTGGGTCCTCACCCACCTCGTCGTCAAACGCGCCCCCGTCACCCTCGTCCTCGACGACGCCCACTGGGCCGACCCCGAGTCCCTGAGCTGGCTCGCCGCATTCGCCCCGCGCGCCGAACACCTCCCCCTGCTCCTCGTCGTCGCCTACCGCCCCGACGAACTGCCCGCGCACGCCGACGCCTTCCGTACGCTGCCGGGCCGGGCGGGACAGCGCCCGCTGCCCCTCGCCCCGCTCACTCCGGCCGCCGTGGCGGCCCTCGTCCGCGAGGCCCTCGGGGACCACGCCGACGACGCCTTCTGCCAGGAGGCCTGGGCCGTCACCACCGGCAACCCCTTCGAAGCGGTCGAACTCACCGCCAAGGTCCGGGGCAGGGGACTGCGGCCCGTCGAGGAGAACGCCGCCCAGCTGGCCGACCTCGCCGCCGCACAGCGCGGCAGCGGCCTCGTCGCCCGCCTCGAACGCCTCGGCCCCTCCACCGTCCGCTTCGCCTGGGCCTGCGCCGTCCTCGGCACCGCCATCCCGCAGGACATAGCCGCCCGGGTCGCCGCCCTCGGCAGCGAGGAGGCCGCCGGCGCCACCACGCGCCTGCGTGACGCCCGCATCCTGTCCGCCGCCGGATCCACGTCCGACCAGGAGGGCGAGACCGGGCTGGAGTTCGTCCACCCCCTCATCGCCACCGCCATCTACCGCGCCATCCCCGACGCACTGCGCGTCGCCCTGCACGGGAAGGCCGCGGCCGCCGTCGTCGACGCGGGCCTCGGCTCCTCCGCCGCAGCCCGCCACCTGCTGGAGACCCACCCCGAGAACGACCCCTGGGTGGTGCGCACGCTGCGCGAGGCCGCCGCGGAGAACCTCCGCGCCGGAGCCCCCGACGCCGCCCGCCGCCAGCTCGCCCGCGCCCTGCGCGAGCCACCGGACTTCGACGAACGCGCCGCCGTACTGTACGAACTGGGCTGCGCCTCCCTGCTGACCGAGCCCGCCAA
Source organism: Streptomyces sp. NRRL S-378 (assembly GCF_000720645.1). NCBI lineage: Bacteria > Bacillati > Actinomycetota > Actinomycetes > Kitasatosporales > Streptomycetaceae > Streptomyces > Streptomyces sp. NRRL S-378. The sequence goes on along the minus strand of NZ_JOBX01000017.1, from coordinate 138,528 downwards.
CACCGTCAACCACCTGCGGGCGGCCCTCGCCGAGCCCTTCGACGACCCGGCCCTGCGCCAGGGCATCGTCATCCGGCTCGCCCAGGTCCTCGCGCACAGCGACCGCCTCGCCGAGGCCTCGGAATCACTCGCCCGCGAGATCGCCCAGACCCCGGACGTACGGGCCCGGCTGCGCCTGCAGTCCGAGCAGTTCATGTGGGACGCCTTCAACGCCGCCGAGACCGACTCACCGGCCCGTTCCCGGCGCCTCACCCGGCTCGCCGACCGCCTCGCGGGCCGCGACCTCACCGAGCGGTACGTCATCGCCCTGCGCGCCTGGGACGCCTGCCTGCGGGGTGAACCGGTGGACGTGGTGCTGCACCACGCCGCCCGGGTCCTGGAACGGCCCTTCAGCTGGGCCCACGAGGACCGCGGCTTCGAGGTCCCGGTGCTGGCCGCCATGGTCCACATGTACGCCGACCGGCCCGGCCGGGCGGAGGAACTGTTCGAGGAGGGTACCGCCGAGTTCGAGCGCCAGGGCTGGCGCGGCGCCCACCTGTCCTTCGCCTACAGCCTGCGCGCCTACATCCGCTACCGGCGTGGACGGCTCGTGGAGGCCGAGGAACTGGCCCGGTCCGGACTGCGGCTCGCCGAACGCGTCGGCCGGCGCACCCCCGTGCACTGGTACGCCATCGCGATCCTCCTCACGACACTGCTCGCCCGGGGCCGGGTCGACGAGGCCTGGGAGCTGGCGCAGGAGCACGAGTTCGGCGCACCCTTCCCGGCCGCCGTGGTCTTCCCCGACTCGCAGACCGTCTACGCCGAACTGCTGCTCGCCCGGGGCGAGGTGCAGGCGGCCGTCGCCGAACTGGAGGCCGTGGACCGGCGGCTGACCCCGCGCGGCATCCAGAACCCGGCCTGGTGCCCGTGGCAGCTGCACCTCGCGCGGGCCGTCGCCTTGGACGATCCGCAGCGGGCCCGCGCCCTCGCCGCCGACGCCGTCCGGCGGGCCAGGGCCTTCGGCGCCCCCTCCGCCATCGGCCAGGCCCTGCGGGTGGCGGCGGAGGTCGCCGCCCCACAGGACCGGACCGAGCTGCTCCGGGAGGCGGTCACCCTGCTCTCGGCGTCACCGGCCGGCTACGAACTGGCCCGCGCCCTGGCCGCGCTCGGCTACGGGCTGCGCGACGCGGACCTGCTCACTGCAGCAGTGGTCACGGCCCGGGAGTGCGGCGCCGACTGGCTGGTGGAGGCGGCGACCGAAACCCTGACGGGCCTGGGCGGCGCCCTGCCGCCCGCGCCGCCCCGGGCGGACTGGGTCACCGAGGAGGAGATCCGGGCCGCGGACCTCGCCGTACGCACCGAGAAGGAGCCCGAGCCGGCGTCCCCGGACTGGGTGCTGTCCGCCGCCTGCCGCAAACTCGGCACCGACAGGTCCGGGCTGCGCGCCGCCCTGGAAGCGTTCGCCCGTAGCTCAACGTGATCGGGGCCGCCGCCGGGCGGGCAGGGTCGACCCACGGGCCACATCGACAGGATCCCCCTGTTCCGGACCGAGGCGGGGACCTTCGAGAAGGCGGTCCGCCACGCGTACGACCGGGGTGATCCGGTACCGCAGGTGCCCTCCTGCCCCGGCTGGACGGTCACCGACCTGGTCGGGCACCTGGGCGGAGTGCACCGCCTCCTCGCGCACGTGCTGCGCGAACGGCTCACGGCCCCGCCGGCCCGGCCGGATCCCCACCCGAGGTTCCCGGTGCCGCGGACGGGCCCGGACGCTGTGACCGACTGGTTCGCCCGGGGCGCGCGGGAGCTCCCGGAGCTCTTTCGCCAGCTGGGGCCCGACACCCCCGTGTGGACCTGGTCGCAGGAACAGACCTCCGGCTTCTGGCTGCGGATGCAGCTGATCGAGCCGGCCGTCCACCGGTGGGACGCCCAATCCGCCACCGGGACCCCCGGCCCCCTCGACCCGGCCGTCGCCGTCGACGCCGTCACCCGGAGCGTCGAGGTCATGGCACCGGCCCGCCGCACCTGGAAGCACGCACCGCCGGGTACGGGGGAGAGGTACCGCTTCCGGCGTACCGACGGACCGGAATCCTGGACCGTCCTCTTCTCGGGTGACCAGGTGCTGCTGGAGCCGGGCTCCCCCGGGCCGGTGACCGTCGAGGCCGCCGGCTCCGCCTCGGACCTGGCCCTCTTCCTCCGGCGCCGCGTCCCGCCCACGGCCCTGCACGTCACGGGCGACACAGACCTGCTGGCGCACTGGTTCACCCTGGTCCCACCCGTCTGACGGGCCCGGTCGCGGGCGGGGGTGGGATGAGGGGCCCCCGGGCCGTAAAACTCCTGCGGCCACGTACCATGGCGGCATGTCCTTCCTCCGCCGCCACCGCGCCGCCACACCCGCCGGCCCGGACTTCGATGTCCTGGCCATGGACCCGGGGGACTGGCCGGGCAATCTCGGGGCCGGGCTGTTGCCCGCGCCCGACGGCAGCTGCCAGGGCGTCTTCCTCCGCTACGACCTGTTCGGCGGACGCGGCCCCGCGATGATCATCGGAAACCTCCCCGAGGGCTCCCCGGCCCGGGACCTCGCCGACGGCCAGGTCCCCTTCGAGGTGGCCCAGCTCCTCGACGCGCTGGAGAACGACGAGGACGTCGAGGTCACGGGCGTCGAGGACTGCCCCGTCATGCAGGGCGACAACCTCCTCATCGTCAGGAAGATCAAGCTCTCGGAGTCCCGCATCTCCTGCGTCCAGTTCGACCGCAGCGACAACGTGCTGGTCACCATCGCCAGCTGGGACCGCCCGATCACCGACGACCTCTACGCCCTCCTGAAGCCGCTCCCCGCCGAGCTCTTCCAGCAGGGCTGACCCCGCCGGGTCACCGGGACCGACCCGCGGGGCCCGGGACCGCCCCGCACGGCCGGTCCCGCCCGATCACGCCTCCGCGATGTCGTTCGCCGCCACGTAGCCGAACGTCATCGCGGGACCGATCGTCGACCCGGCCCCCGCGTAGCTGTGGCCCATCACCGCGGCACTGGCGTTGCCCGCCGCGTACAGGCCGCGGATCACCGAGCCGTCCGCCCGCAGCGCCCGGGCCCGCGCGTCGGTGACGATGCCGCCCTTCGTCCCGAGGTCCCCCGGCACGATCTTGAACGCGTAGAACGGCGGCACCCAGATCGGCGCCAGGCACGAGTTCGGCAGCACGTTCGGGTCCGTGTAGTAGTGGTCGTAGGCGGTGTCGCCCCGGTGGAAGTCGGAGTCGGTACCGCTCCAGGCCTGCGCGTTGAACCGGCCCAGCGTCGACCGCAGCGCGCCCGCCGGTACGCCGATCTGGCCCGCCAGCGCGTCCCACGTCCACGCCTTCTTCGCCGCGCCCGCCTCGTACCACGCGTCAGGGAAGGGCAGCGTCGGCAGGATGTCCTTGAACAGGTACTTGTTGCGGTAGTTCTGATCCACGATCAGCCACGCCGGAATGTGCGAACCGGCCGCGCCCCGGTCCTTCTCGTACATCACGTGCACCACATCGCTGTACGGGGCCGCCTCGTTGACGAACCGGGTGCCGTTCGCGTTCACGATCAGCCCGCCCGGCAGGGTGCGTTCGGCCAGGCAGAAGTACGGTTCCCCGGGCAGCGGGATCGACGGTCCCCACCACGCGTCGTCCATCAACGCCAGTGCGGCCCCGGCCCGCTGACCGGCCAGGATGCCGTCGCCGGTGTTCTCCTTCGCGCCCACCGACCACTGGGTGCCGATCGGCTGCTGCTGGTACTGCACCCGCATCGCCGCATTGTGCTCGAAGCCGCCCGAGCCGACGATCACCCCCTTGCGGGCCCGTACGACTCCCCGCACACCTTCCTTGTCCACCACCACGCCGGTGACGGCGCCGCCCTCCTGGACCAGGTCCACCAGCGGACTGTTCAGCCACAACGGCACCCCGGCCCGCTGGAGTCCCGCCCGCAGTCCGGCCGCCAGCGCCTGACCCATCGTCAGGGGCTTTTCGCCGCGCAGGGCCGCCTTGGTGCCGCGCGCCAGGCATTCGGTGGACACGGCCAGCCCCCTGGCGCTCACCGCCGCGAGGTTCAGCCACTTGTAGTCCTGGCTGAAGACCACCATCCCGGCCGGCACCGGCATGTACGCCGGGTTCAGGCGGGCCAGTTCACCACCCAGGATGTTCCCGTCGATCTGGTCCGGCTCGATGGACCGGCCGTTCGGCAGACCGCCGGGAAGGTTGGGGTAGTAGTCGCTGTACCCCTCCATGAAACGGAACCGCAGCGGGCTGTTGGCCATCACGAAGTCCAGCATGCGGGGGCCATGGGCGAGGAACGCGGCCTGGCGGTCGGCCGGAACCCCGGGCCCGACGACGGCGGACAGGTACGCCGCCGCCTTCTGCGGGGTGTCGGGCACCCCGGCGGCCAGGATCACCGCATTGTTGGGCAGCCAGATGCCGGCCCCGGAACGTGCGGCCGACCCGCCGAAGGTGGGGGCCTTCTCGATCACCAGAACGCTCAGCCCGCGCTTCGCGGCGGTGAGCGCGGCCGTCATCCCGGCGGCCCCCGAACCGACCACGACCACGTCGTACTCACCGAGCGGCGGCCCCGCCCGCATGCCGTCGGCCCGTGCGGCGCCGGACGGCAGCACGGCGGCGGCGATCACCCCGGCCCCCGTACCGGCGAGGACGGCGCGTCTGGACGGGAGGGGGGCGGGGGGCGTGCGTGAAGCGCTTGCGGACATGGGCGGGCTCCAGCGGAGTGGGGAGGAGAGGGTGGCTCCAGCATGTCTGATGCTGAGTCAGAAAAGGTGTTCGGGGGATCATGTGATGTCAAGCCATCCGGCGCCGGCGACACGGCTCTCCACTCGGTCCTCCGCCCCGTCCTCCGCTCAGTCCTCCGCCCGGCTCCGGGCGTCCAGCTCCTTCACGTGACGCTTGAGGGCCACGGTGCGGTAGCTCTCCTCCACCCACTCGCACAGCACCTGCACGGACGGCGCCCCCTTGTCCGCCAGCGGGATGGACACCCAGCCGGACCGGCCCAGGCCGTACCCGGTGGGTTCCGCACCCGGCGCGGACATCGCGTGCCCGTGCAGCGCCTCGTCCTTGAGCTTGACCGACAGCCCGGGCTGTCCCGGTCCGTCGGTGTTGCCCAGGAAGACGAAGATCTTCTTGTTCACCTTCACCACGCAGTCCTCCGGACCCCAGGGGTGGTCCTCCAAAGCCTCCGGGAGGCCGAGGGCGAACTCCCGCACCGCCTCCCACTTGCGCACTCCGGACGTCATCAGCGCCTCCCGTCGATCGTCTGTTCCCCCAGGGCTTCCACGCTAGCGGAGCCCTGTGCGCCGGGCTTCCGCACCGCGCTTGCGGAGCGCGAACGAGCGAAGTCCCGTGGCGGTGGGAGCCACGGGACTTCGCGTCAAAGGGGCGGGAGGTTCAGCGGGTGCCCACCGCCGCGCGGACCGCCCTGCGGGCCATCCCCGCGTCGTCGTGCAGGCGGCGGAGCAGCAGCCGCTGCTCCTCCCCGGAGGACAGGACGCCCGCCGGCAGCTGCTGCGTCGGTGCGGTCGCCAGCATCGAGCGCTGCACCGCCGTCTCGGACATCCGGATCTCCCGGGTCAGGACCAGCATCAGGTTGATCAGGAAGGCGTCCCGGGCTGCCGGACCGGCCGACTGGGCGAGCCGGCTGATCTGGGCACGGGCGGCGGGGGCGTCGCCGAGCACCGTCCACAGGGTGGCGAGGTCGTAACCCGGCAGGTACCAGCCCGCGTGCTCCCAGTCGAGCAGCACCGGACCGGCGGGGGACAGCAACAGGTTCGACAGCAGCGCGTCGCCGTGGTTGAACTGCAGGGCCGTCCCCGACATCTTCACCCCGTGCAGCAGCTTCTGCAGGTCCCCGAGGTCCCGGTCGGTGAGCAGCCCCAACTCGTAGTCGCGGCCGATCCGCCGCGCGTAGTTCATCGGGGTCCCGAACAGCTCGGCCGGCGGCTGCCACTGGTTGACCCGGCAGACCGCGCCCAGTGCCGCCCGGAGGTCCACCCGCGGCGGCGGCTCCACCGGGTGCCGTTGGAGCGCCGCGACCCGGCCCGCCATCCGTTCCACCACCAGCGTGCAGTTCTCCGGATCGGCGGCGATCAGCCGCGGTACCCGGACCGGCGGGCGGTGCCGGACGAACGCCCGGTACGCCGCTATTTCGTGGCGGTAGCGCTCACGCCATTCCGGCGAGTGGTCCAGTAAAACCTTCGCCACGGCGGTCATGCGTCCGGTGGTGCCCACCAGCAGGACCGAGCGCCCGCTGCGCCGCAGCACCTGCACCGGCGCGAACTCCGGACAGATCCGCTGCACCGAGGCGAGCGCGGTGCGCAGTTGAGCCCCCTGCGGCCCCGAGAGGTCGATTCTTCCGCTGACGGGCTGCGATCCCGTACCCGGCATGCGCCGCGCGCGGACGCTGCCCTGCACCGGTGCCGACGGGCGGCCGGGTTCGAGGTAGGGGCCGCCGCCCGCCGGGAGCGTGCGGTGCGACCGGACCGGTGCGGACACGGAGGACGTTGCTGCGTACATGGTGATACGGATCCCTTCGTGCGCCGACGAGTTGCGTACGCCACCCCGCCGATCCCGTGCTTCACCCTGGGGAGTTCCGCCGGTGACCGGGGCGGGGAGGCGCATTCCTACCTGACACCCGGCGCAAGGTGGCGAACCATCGGGCGTGCCCTGGCGAAGCCTGGCGAATAGTCGCTGGGCATCTGACGGCGGGCTACTGTCAACTCAGCCGAGAACCTGGGGGCTTGACGTGAGCAAAGGTCCGAACACCCGCTTGAACGACCTGTTCGGCCTGGCCGGCTGGTCGAAGGGCGAACTGGCGAGGATGGTGAACCGGCAGGCGGCGGCCATGGGCCACCCGCAGCTGGCCACCGACACCTCGCGGGTGCGGCGCTGGATCGACATGGGGGAGAGCCCCCGCGAACCAGTGCCCACGGTACTGGCAGCACTGTTCACCGAGCGGCTCGGTCGTGTCGTGACCATCGAGGACCTCGGGTTCGTACGGCAGCGGCGCACTTCCAGACGGCAGCCGGACGGGGTTCGCGAGAACCCGGACGGTATGCCCTGGGCGCCCGAACGCACAGCCGCGGTCCTCACCGAATTCACGGGAATGGACCTCATGCTCAACCGACGCGGTCTGATGGGCGCGGGCGCCGTGCTCACCGCCGGCTCCGCCCTCACCAACGCCATGTACGACTGGCTGCACACCGACCCCGCCCGGGCGAAGCAGGCCCCCGGGCGATTCGGTGACTCCTTCCAGGCCGACCCAGCGGGATACGACCGCTACGAGGCCGCCCCGATCGGCTCCCAGGAGATCGAGGCGCTGGAGCGCTCCGTCGAGGTGTTCCGCGCCTGGGACGCGTCCAGAGGCGGCGGGCTGCAGCGCAAGGCCGTCGTCGGCCAGCTCAACGAGGTGGGCGGGATGCTCGCCTACCACCACCCCGACCACCTCCAGCGGCGGCTCTGGGGGGTGGCGGCCAACCTGGCGGTCCTTGCGGGCTGGATGTCGCACGACGTGGGCCTCGAACCCACCGCGCAGAAGTACTTCGTCATCGCCGCGCATGCGGCCCGCGAGGGCGGCGACCGCCCCCGCGCGGGTGAAGCGCTGTCCCGCGCCGCCCGCCAGATGGTCCACCTGGGCAAGCCGAACGAGGCCCTGGACCTGATGAAGCTCGCCCAGTCCGGTTCCGGCGAGCAGACCCTCCCGCGCACCCGCGCCATGCTGCACACCATCGAGGCCTGGGCGCAGGCCGCCATGGGCAAGGGCCAGGCCATGCGCCGCACCCTGGGCGAGGCCGAGGAGCTCTTCGTCTCCGACAAGGGCGACGTACCGCCACCGAGTTGGATGCAGCACTTCGACGAGGCGGACCTGCACGGCATGCAGGCCCTCGCCTACCGGACCCTCGCCGACCACGATGCCACGGCGGCGCCGATCGCCGCGCGCCACGCCAGGGAAGCCCTTCGGCTGCGCGGCGAGGGCTACCAGCGCTCGCAGATCTTCGACTACATCTCCATGGCGTCCGCCTGCTTCATCGCCGACGAGCCGGAACAGGCCGACCGCTACGCCCGCCTGGCGCTCGTCTCGATGAACGAGACCTCCTCGCACCGGACATGGGACCGGCTGCGCGAGATGTACCGGCTCACCGCGCAGTACGCCGGGTTCGCGCGCATCGAGGACCTGCGCCAGGAGATCGAGCTGGCCCTCCCCGACTCCCCGGCGCCGAGCGGCCGGTCGGCCACCGGGGTGTAGGCCGCCGGCCGCCTCCGCGTGCCACGGTTCCGCGTGCCTTCCGGTCTCCCCACGGCCGGTACGTCGACGACGGGTTCGCAGACGAGAAAGGCCGCGCCCTCCGGCGCGGCCCTGAAGTCCGTACGGCCGATCCCGCGGCCGGCCGTGACCGTGCGACTAGCCGCCGACGCGGGCGACCAGCACGCAGGCGTCGTCCTCCCGCTCGCTCTCCCCGAACTCCTCGATCACGAGCCGCACGCAGTCCTGGGCGGACCGGGCCGCCGAGAGCCGCGGGGCGAGTGCCAGCAGCCGCTCGGTCCCGTCCGCCCGGCTGAACTCGATGCTGCGCGGCGTCAGACCGTCCGTGTGCAGGACGAGCACGTCGCCCGCCTCGAGGCGCTCCTCGGCCTGCCCGTACGTGGCTCCGGAGGTCGCGCCCAGCAGGACGCCCTCCGGCGGTGTCAGGGCACGTCCCGACCCGCGGCGGAACAGCAGGGGGGCGGGGTGGCCCGCCTGGGCCCAGGACAGTACCCGGCGTGCGGGGTCGTAGCGGCAGCACACGGCCGAACCGAGGGCCGGCTGGACGGAGTTCTCGAGGAGCTGGTTGAGCCAGCCCATCAGCGGGCCCGGCGCGATCCCGGCCATGGCCATGCCGCGCAGGGCGCCCAGCATCATCGCCATGCCGGAGGTGGCGGTCACCCCGTGCCCGGTCAGGTCTCCGACCGTCAGCATCGAGCATCCGTCGGGGAGTTTGAGGGCGTCGTACCAGTCCCCGCCGATCAGCGCGCTGCTCGCGGACGGCAGGTAGTGCGCGGCCACGTCCAGCGTGCCGGTACCGCTGTGCGGGAACCGCAGGGAGCCGCGCCACGGGGGGAGCACGGCTTCCTGCAGCTCGACCGCCAGCCGGCGCTCGGTCTGCGCGATCTCCCGCTGGCGCTGCAGCGAGTCACGGGACTCGCGCACGGCCCGCTGGCTCCGGCGCAGTTCACTCACGTCCCGCAGCACGGCCCACATGGACGCCGTGCAGCCGTCGGAGTCGAGTACCGGCTCGCCCCTCATGTGCAGTGTCCGGACCCTGCCGTCGGCCCGGACGATGCGGAACTCGCCGTCGATCGGCCTGCCGTCCACCAGGCAGGCGGTGACCCACGCGGTGAGCAGCGGCTGGTCCTCGGAGAACAGGGTGGAGCCCAGCTCGTCGAGGGGGAGCGCGCCCGACTCGGGGGACCGGCCGAAGATCTGGAACAGTTCGTCGGACCAGCTGACCTCGTCGGTGAGCAGGTTCCACTCGGCGCTGCCCACGCGCGTCTGGGCCTCGGGCGCCGTCTCGGGGGCCGCCTGCGGGAACGCGGTGGTCTCGGGAACCGGCGGCAGGCCTTCCTTGAGCTGGCCGAGGTGCTCGCGGAGGTCGTCGAGGTGGTGCACGGCGAGGTCGCACAGCGCGCGCTGCCAGCGGCCCTGGGCGTCGTCGTCGTCCACGACCGTGTCGCGGCGGACCGCGTCCACGTCTCCCCGCAGGCGCCGGGTCTGCGAGATCAGCGCGTCCACCGACCCCGGCTCGGGCGGCTGCGCGGGACGGTCCGCGAACAGGTGGGACGGCATGAGAACTCCGATACAGGCGCGGCACGGCCAAGTCTGAAGGAAGGACCGGTAACGACTGTTGCACAGGCGGCGACGCTGTGTAAGGCGTTTGGCAACATCCGCTACGTTCTTGCTTCTGGTATATGCCGCAGGCCTGCGGGGCCTCGTGTCGCGTGCGAACGAATCCGGTCAGCGGCGGTTCGGGGGCGGGAAACGCGTGCCCACTGGTGGGGCACGGGGCGTGGTGGGGACCGACGGCCGGAATCCGGCCATCCACCCCCTGCGACTCGATCAAACGCCCGATGTGTGCGAGGCGTTGCGGCGGACGGACGCACGCGGTTCCCGGTTCACTGCGCGCGCCCCGATACCCCCGAACGGATGACACCCGTGCCGGAACGTGGGTGGAATCGAGGCTTCCCACCCCAGCCCCGGGTCGCTACCCTACGTGCCGGTAATAAACCGGGGGAGGTCCGCACGGGCGGGCCCGCGCAGCGCTGGGACACGACATTGAGCGGGCAGCACCATGCCACCGGCGGCAGCCGGCGTTCCTTCCTCACCTACCTCGTGGCGGCGCCCACCCTCGCCCTGGTCACCCGGACCGGCGCCGACGCGCTGGCCCCGCAGACCGCCCGCGCCGTGGTGCCGTCCCTGCCGGCCATCGCCGACGTGATCGACCTCGGCGACCTGTTCATCCTGGCCGGAGCGCCCACCTCCGCCCTGCTCGCCCTCGCGGTGGAGCCGGACGGGACCGTCCGCTTCCGGCTGCCGCGCGAGGAGGTCGGCCAGGGACTCACCACCGCGGTGGCCATGCTGGTCGCCGAGGAACTCGACGCACCCCTGGCCGACGTGCGCGTGGAACTGGACGACGCCCGGCCCGAGCTGCTGTTCAACCAGCTCACCGGCTCCTCCAACTCCATCCGTTCCCTCTACGGGCCGGTCCGCCAGTGCGCGGCGACCGCGCGGGCCCGCCTCGTCGCGGCCGCCGCCCACCGCTGGAGCCTCTCCCCGGGGTCGCTGACCACCGCGGACGGGACCGTCCGCGCCCCTGACGGACGCACCGCCCGCTACGGCGAACTCGCCGCGGCTGCCGCCGACCCGGGCCTCGTCGTCCTCGGCGCCACCCCCAAGAAGACCGCGCAGCACACCCTCGTCGGCCGGCCGACGAGCCGGGTCGACGCGCGCGCCATGGTCACCGGCGCCCAGCGGTACACCCTCGACCTCGACGTCCCCGGCGCCAAGCCCTGCGTGGTGCGCCGTCCGCCCACCGTCGGCGGCACCGTCCGCACGGTCGCCAACCTCGCCGAGGTCCGGGCCATGCCCGGGGTGCTGCACGTGGTCACCGTCCCCACCGGGGTCGCCGTCGTCGCCGAGACCTTCGGGCAGGCCATCACCGCCACGTCGGCCCTCCGGGTCACCTGGGGCCCCGGCCCCGCCGACCGGCTCTCCGACGCGGAGATCCGCACCAGGCTGCGCGCCGCCACCCCGCCGCTGCTGGTGCCGCCGCTGCTCACCCCGTACGTGGACGCCGAGTTCGACTTCGCCTTCGTCAGCCACGCCCCGATGGAGACCAACTGCGCCGTCGCCGACGTACGGGACGACCGGGCCGAGATCTGGTCCGGCCTCAAGTCCCCCGTCGTGGCCCGCCAGACCATCGCCGCCGAACTCGGCCTGCCGCTGGACAAGGTGACGGTGCACGTCGTCCAGGCCGGTGGCTCCTTCGGCCGGCGGCTCTTCTTCGACGCCGCGCTGGAGGCCGCCCGGATCTCCCGGGCCTGCCGCCGCCCGGTCAAGCTCATGTGGACCCGCGTCGACGACACCCGACACGGCCGGATGCGCCCCGCCACCCACCACAGGATCCGCGCCACGCACCTGCTGGGCGAGGTCCTCAGCTTCGAGCACCGCGTCGCCGCCGCCGAGACCGACTTCCGCCACGGACTCGGCGAGATCATCACCGCGACCGCGGCGCACCTGCCGCTCGGCATCGGCAACGCCACCCTCGCCCAGACCCTGTTCCACACCACCGTGAAGTCCCCGTACCACTTCGGCCTCACCACCCAGGCCCTCACCGAGGTGCCCACCGGGATGCCCACCGCCTCGTGGCGCTCCGTGTACTCCGCCAACACGCGCGGAGCCGAGGAGATCGTGGTGGACGAACTGGCCGCTGCCACCGGCAAGGACCCGTACCGCTTCCGGCGCACCTTCCTGAAGACCGACGCCCAGCGCGCCGTCCTGGACAAGGCCGCCACGGAGGGCGACTGGGGGCGGACGATGGAACCCGGCTGTGCACAGGGCATCGCCTTCCACGAGGAGTACAAGTCCCGTGCCGCGTGCCTGGTCGAGATCGACACCCGCGATCCGCAGCGCGTCCGTGTCACCAAGGCGGTGATCGCCGTGGACGTGGGCCTGCCGGTCAACCCGCGCGGGCTGGAGGCCCAGATGATCGGCGGTCTGACCGACGCGATCTCCACCACCCTGCGGGCCGGGCTGCACATCGACAAGGGCCTGCCATTGGAAGGCAGTTACAGCCAGTTCCACTGGGCGCAGCAGCGCGACACCCCGCGCGACGTACGGGTCTTCGTGCTGCCGGCCACCGGTACGGAGCCCGGCGGCGCGGGCGAGCTCGGCGTGCCCGCCGCGGTCGGCGCCGTCGCCAACGCCTGGGCCCGGGCCACCGGTTCGAAGCCGCGCAGCTTCCCGCTCGATTTCGACGTCGACTTCACCCCCTACCCCCGCTAGCCGCCGAGCCAGGAGTACGCCGTGCCCTCGCACACCTTCACCGTCAACGGGCGGAGCGTCACCGTGGACGCGCCCGACGACCTGCCCCTGCTGTGGGTGCTCCGCGACATGCTGGGCGTCCACGGCCCCAAGTACGGCTGCGGGGTGGACGTCTGCAAGGCCTGCACCAGCCACCTCGACGGGGTGGACGTCCGTCCGTGCGTGGTGCCCGTGTCGGCGTGCGCGGGACGGGCGGTGACCACCATCGAGGGGCTCGCGGACGGTGACGACCTGCACCCCGTGCAGGAGGCCTGGCTCGAACAGGACGTCGCCCAGTGCGGTTTCTGCCAGCCCGGTCAGATCATGGCGGCCGTCGCGCTGCTGCAGCGCACCAACGAGCCCACGGACGAGGACATCGACGCCATCGCCAACATCTGCCGGTGCGGCACCTACTTCCGCATCCGGGAGGCCATCCGCAGCGCGGCCGCCAGGATGTGAGCGGCGGATCCCGGCGCCTCCCCCGTGTCCGTGACCATGGCCCCGGGATCCGGCCGCTCGTGGACCAACCTATGCGGGCGGGTGGCTGTGCGCAGGGTTCGTCCTGCCCAGTGACCGGGCGAGACCGGTATCACAGCGCACAGCGTGCGGCGGGTGGTTGAATGCGCCGGTGTCACGGTCCGACGACGTACTGAAGCTCCACCGGCTCGCCCACGGCGGGGGGTCGGCCGCGCTGCTGGAATGGCTCGCCACCCGCCTCGGCGGATGGACCGGTGTGGTCCAGCACGCCGCCGGTGGCGGCGACCCGGTCGACCCGGGCGGCCCGGAGCAGGGGCAACAGCGGCCCGCGGCCGCCGTCCGCGGCGCCGCCGAGATGAGCGCCCGGGGCGTGCGGTCGGCCGTGCTGCACGACGCCGGATCCGCCACCCTGCTGTTCGCGCTGGACGACCGGCGTGCGCTGGCCGCCGTCCTCCCGCTGCCCCACCCTGCCGAGGCGCCCGCGCTGCTGGCGGACGCCGTCGTGCCGCTGGCCCTCGTACTGCGCGCCGAGGAGGCCGAGCGGCGGGAGGCGCGGGCCGCGGTCGCCGAGGCGCGGTCCCGTGAGGCCGTGCTCCGCCTGCTGATGAGCGGCCAGCTCTCCACCGCCCACCAGATCGCCGAGGCGTTGCGGCCCTCGCTGCCCGACCCGATGCGAATCTACGTCGCCGAGTGCCGCACCGGGCGTCTCGCCGAAGTGGCCCGAGTGTGCCAGGAGCTGACCGGCGGCCGGGCCTGGGTCGTGCGCTGCCCGGTCTACGTGCGCCACCTCATCATGCTGGTCCCGGCCGACGCGCCGGCGGTGTCCGCGGGCCACGACACCCTGGCCGGAGCACTGTCGGCGGTGGCCCCCGACGGGGCGGTCGGGGTCAGTGGAGAGCTGGCCCTCAGCCAGGCCCCGACCGCCTACACCCAGGCCTTCCACGCCCTGGCCGTCGCCCGCGGCCGAGGTGAACGGCACGCCCGGTTCGGCCCCGGCCCGGAACTGGCGCTGGCCGCCCACGAGGCCGGGGCGGACTGGGCGGGAACCCTGCTCGAGCCCCTGGACGCCTACGAACCCCGGCGCCCCCAGGACCCCGACGGGCAGGAACTGCGCGCCACCGCCAACGCCTGGCTGAACTTCGGCTCGCACGCCACCCGGCTGCTGAAGGTCCACCGCAACACCCTGGCCGCCAGGCTCCGGTTGATCGAGACGCTGCTCGGACTGGACCTCACCCGCCTCGGTGACCAGGCGGCGCTCTCGCTGGCGCTGCGGCTGACCCCGGGCGCGGGGCGGGGGAGCGGCTCCACGGCCCCGGCGGACGCCCCCGGCCTCGACGCGGTCCTGCGCGATCCACGGCTGACCGAGTGGGCCAGGGCCCACCTGAGCCGGCTGACGGGCCCGGACGCCCCGGCCGGCGCGCGGGACACCGTCCGCACCTGGCTGGCCCATGACGCGCGACTCGTCCCGGCCGCCGCCGCGCTCGGAGTGTCCGTCCCCGGGGCCCGCAAGCGGCTGGCCCGGATCGAGACCCTGCTGGAGCGCTCGCTGCTGCAGTCCCCGAGCGTGCGGTACGACCTGTGGCTGGCCCACCGGGCCGAAGAGCTCGTCGAGTGACACAAGCTCCACAAGGGATGATCGTTCAGAAAAATGCACGATCATGCCCGAATGAGGCGTATCCATGCGAAGCGCGTGCTGGTCGGTGAACCCCTCGACAGCGCGCGGCTCGGCGAGACCCTGCTCCCCAAACGGCTCGCCCTGCCGATCTTCTGCAGCGACCCTCTCTCCTCCGTGGCCTACGCCACCGAGGAGATCCTGCTGATCCTGGCCCTCGGCGGCGTCGCCCTGCTCCACCTCACCTGGTACGCCGCCGCCGCCATCGTCTTCCTGCTCGTCGTCGTCATCGCCTCCTACCGCCAGACCTGCCACGCCTACCCCGGCGGGGGCGGCGCGTACGTCGTCAGCGCCGAGAACCTCGGACAGACCGCCGCCCTCACCGCGGCCAGCGCCCTCCTCGTCGACTACGTGATGACCGTCGCGGTCTCCGTCGTCTCCGGGGTCTCCGCCATCACCTCGGCCGTCCCCGCGCTCAGCGACCACGAAGTGGTCATGTCGGTCGCCTTCGTGGCACTGCTGACCCTGATGAACCTGCGCGGCGTCAGGGAGTCGGGCCGCGTCTTCGCCATCCCCACCTACGGTTTCGTCCTCGTCATCTACCTGATGTTCGCCGTCGCCGCCGTACGCCTGGGCACCGGCCAGACCATCCGCGCGGAATCCGCCGACCTGCCGATCATCGCCACCGGCACCTACACCGGACTCGCGCTGGTGTTCCTCGCGATGCGCGCCTTCGCCTCGGGCTGCACCGCGCTGACCGGCGTCGAGGCGATCAGCAACGGAGTCCCGGCCTTCCGCAAACCGAAGGCCAGGAACGCCGCGACCACGCTCGCCGCGATGGGGTTCCTCTCGGTGACGATGTTCGCCGGCATCACCGCCCTCGCCATGACCTACGAGGTGCACGTCGCGGCCGACCCCACCGAACTGGGCCTGCCCCCGGGAACCCCGACCTCCACCGCCCTCGCCCAGATCGGACGGGCCACCTTCGGCAGCTGGCACTTCCTCTTCTACCTGCTGCAGGCCGTCACCGCCGGGGTGCTGATCCTCGCCGCGAACACCGCCTTCAACGGCTTCCCGATGCTCGCCTCGATCCTGGCCAGGGACCGGTACGCGCCCCGCCAGCTGTACAACCGCGGCGACCGGCTCGTCTACTCCAACGGCGTCGTGCTCCTCGCGCTCGCCGCCGTCGCCCTCATCGTGGCCTTCGACGCGGAGCTGACCCGCCTCATCCAGCTCTACATCATCGGTGTGTTCGTCTCCTTCACCCTCTCCCAGTCGGGCATGGTCCGGCACTGGCGGAAGGCGCTCGCCTCGCCCGCCACCCCGCGCGAGGAGCGGGTCCACATCCACCGCAGGCTCACCATCAACGCCGTCGGCGCCGCCCTGACCGCCCTGGTCCTCGTCATCGTCCTCGTCACCAAGTTCACCCACGGGGCCTGGCTGGTCGTCATCGCCATGCCCCTGCTGTTCGCCGGCATGAAGGGCGTGCGCCGCCACTACGACCAGGTCGCCCGGCAGGTCGACGTCGCCCCCGACGCCAAGCCGCGCCGGCCCGCCCGACACCACGTGCTCGTCCTGGTCGCCGCCGTGCACGCCCCGACCCTCAAGGCCATCGGCTACGCGCAGGGGCTGCGCCCGGACACGCTGACGGCGGTGACCGTCGCCGCCGACGAGACGGAGGCTGCCCGGCTGCGCGCGGCGTGGGAGGAGCACGATCCCGGCCTGTCGCTGAAGATCCTCCACTCGCCCTACCGCGAGGTGGTGGCCCCGGTCCTGGCGCACATCGAGGAACTGGCTGCCGAACCGGCGACGGACATGCTGTCCGTGGTGATCCCCGAGTACGTCGTCGGCCACTGGTGGGAACAGCCCCTGCACAACCAGAACGCCCTGCGGCTCAAGGCGCGCCTGCTGTTCACGCCGGGCGTCGCGGTGATCGACGTGCCGTACCTGCTGGACTCGGCGAAGGCCGCGAAGGCGGTCGAGGCCGCGCGGCGGGACGACCAGCGGGACGACTAGCGGGACGGCTGGAGGGGCGCGGGAGGCGGGCGAGGCGGGGAGGCGGGCGGGGAGGCGGCCGAGGCCGGACCGCAGGCGTCCGCTACCGTGGGCAAAGCACTGCGCCTGCAGTGCTCCGGCGGGCCGGAAGTCCGCCGGGAAGTCGGCCCCCCACCCGGCCCACCGACCTACCGACCCAGGGACCCGCTCCATGCGCCAGAACCCGCAGCGCCGCGCCGCGCTGCTCGACGCCGCCATCGAAGTCCTGGCGCGCGAGGGCTCGCGCGGCCTCACGCTGCGCGCGGTGGACGCGGAGGCGGCGGTGCCCACCGGCACCGCCTCCAACTACTTCGCCAACCGGGCCCAGCTGCTCGTGCAGATCCTCCACCGCACCAGGGAGCGGCTGGTCCCGGACCCGGCCGACCTGATGGGACCGCTCGACACCGAAGTGCTGCTCGGCGGGCTCCTGCAAAGGATGCGGCGCGAGCGCAGCGTCCACATCGCGATGCTGGAGCTGCGTCTGGAGGGCCTGCGGCGGCCGGAGCTCCAGGCCGAGCTGGCCGCCTTCCAGGGCGCCGAGCTGGAGGCGAACATCGACTGGCACCTTCAGGCCGGCCTGCCCGGCGACCGGCAGGGCGTGGTCCTGCTCTACCTGGCGATGCTCGGGCTGATCGTGGACGACCTGACCGTGCCGGGGCTGCTGGAGGCCCACCCGGCGGAGGGGCTCATCCAGACGATGGTCGAGCGACTCCTCCCCCGGACGTCCGCGGACTGACTATCGTGCCGGTGGGGGAAGCACCGGCATCGCGGGACGGACCGTGGGGAGTGCAGGATGGCGGACATCACCGAGGGCAGGACCTGCGGGATCCAGTGGCTGGCGGACTGGGGCGAATGGTTCGCCGGCCTCACCTTCGCCCGGGGCATAGGTCCCGAAGAGCTCGCCGCACGGCTCGGCGCGGTCCCGGGCGTCCGTCCCGGACCCCTCTGCGCCCCGGCCGCCTGGAGCATGGTCAGCGAGACCGCGGACGGCGACGGTGTGGCCCGGGTCGGCAGCTGGGGCGGCTGGTCCTTCGCCGTCGAGCACGGCCTGCCGGCCGGAGCGGAACGCCTCGCCGAGGTCTCCCGGGCCGGGGTCGAGGCCGTCCACCTCGACCCGCAGCCCGACCACCCGCCCAAGCAGTTCGCGTACGCCCGCGACGGCGAGCTGGTGTGCTGCTTCGGGCTCGGCGAGGAATGCTGGCGCGGCGGCCACCGGCCGGACTTCCTGCTCCCCGAGCTGGTCGCGGCGGGCCTCCTCGGCCCGGACGGCTCCAGCGCGGGCCCGGACGACGAGCCGGACGAGACCCGCGAGCGCCGCACCCTCGCCGTCCTGGAGCACCGCTTCGGACTGGCCCTGCCGCGCCGCCTGATCGCGGACACCCCGCTCCCGGCGTACGTCACGTGCACCCGTTAGGCGGTCCGGCCCGTGACCCCGGGTCCGGTGATCTTATGCTCGGGTTTACGCGAGTCCGCTGGTTTTGGAGCCGACGAGCGACTTTGATGGGTCTGCCAGGCCTCGTACCGGAGCAGGGGGACCATTCATGGGAACCGACCGCATCCAGAAGGACAGCACACCCACCCTGATCGGTTCCGTGCAGCGGGCCCTGCGGCTCCTGGAAGCGATGTCCGCGGAAGGCGGCGTGACCGCCAAACGGCTCGCACGGGTCACCGGGATCCCCCTGCCGACCGTTTACCACCTGCTCCGCACCCTCACCCACGAGGGCTACGTGGAGCGGGAGGGCGGCTCGTTCCGTCTCGCGGACGATCTTCCGCTGGCTTCGTGATCAAATTCCGACGCGTTCCGGCCAAGCTCATACACGCTGAATGGCATGTTCCAGCGGAAAATGCCAGAACGCCCTTTCGCCCCGCGGAACTTGAGTAAGTTCCCTCCTGTCGCGCCGCACAACCGTGCACACCGCACGTCCGGCCGGGAGGGGAGCCCGCGTGCCCGGGATCGACGAATGCCTGCTCGAGGCCATGGCCCTGCCTGGTGCGCGCGGGGCCGCGCTGGTCGACTGGAGCAGCGGACTGGCTCTCGGCACCATCGGGGAATCACCGGTCGGGGACCATGAGACCACCGCCGCCGAGACCGCCGAGCTGGCCCGCGCGGCCGCGGAGTACGAATCCTTCGCCCGTGCGGAGCCGGGCCCGGCCCACGGCGGGGGGACGGCTCCCGTCGACCCGGCGGTCGAGGACCTGATCGTCACGACGCGCAGCGGCTTCCACGTCCTGCGTTTCGTCGAGACGAGTTTCGACAGCAGCGTCTTCCTGCACGTCTGGCTCGACCGGGCCGACGGCAACCTCGCCCTCGCACGACTCAAACTGAGGTCCCTGGCCGAGGGGCTGGTGCTCAGATGACCAGCCCGGCAACGGCCCCGACCGCCTTCGCGGCCGTCTCCCCCCTCCTCACCCGGCTCGCCGCGGAGCGGGCCACCGGAGCCCTGCTCCGCGACCGCGGCACCCTCTTCCTGGAGGACGGCCGAATAGTCCACGCGGAGAGCCCCGCCACTCCCGGCCTCGACGTCCTCCTCACCACCGGTGGCGGCCTCGCCCCCGAACGCTGGCGCGAGGCGGTGGACCGGGCCGGCGCCCGGCGCCAGGTCGCCCGCTTCCTCGTGGACAGCGGCGGGCTCGCCGGCGGAGAGCTCGAGATATGCCATCTCGCCGCCATCTTCGACGCCGCCTTCTTCGCACTGTCCCCGGGCAGCGGACCCTCCCGGTTCCGCCGCGGGGCCACCCACTGGATCGGCTCCGTCCGCTCCGTCCCGGCGGCCGCCGTCGAACGGGAGACCCGGCGCCGCCGGGAACTGCTCGACGCGGTCTGGCCGTACCCGTTGCTGGACACCGCCCCGGTGGTGCCCCGGGCGGCCGCGCCGGGCCAGACCGTCACCGCCCGGCAGCGGATCCTGCTGGACCGGGCCGACGGTTTACGCACCCCCGCGGACCTGGCCTGGCTCCTGGGCCGGCCCGCCTTCCACACCCTGCTCGACGTACGCCGCCTCGCGGCCGCCGGACTGGTCGAGACGCCGCACAGCCCGGCCCCCCCGCCGGTCGAGGTACCCCTGCCCGACTGGATGACCCAGGCCCAATCCCCGGACGTGGCGCTGCTCCGCCGGTTACGCGACGCACTGGAGGCAAGCCTGTGAGGCTCCCGCTGCGACCGGCCCTACGTGCCGACCGCTCCGAGCGTAGGCAGCCCGAAAGGAGAAAGGCCGACATGAGTACGGTGCCCCCCGAGGCGGAGGCCGAGATACTCGCCGAGCTCCGCAGGCTGCGCGCCCGCGTACCCCAGCTCACCGGAGCCCTGGCCGCGAGTGCCGACGGCTTCGTCCTGGCCCAGGACAGCGCCGCCGCCGAGGCCGAGGCCGTCGCGGCACTGACCGCGGCCGCCCTCGGCGTGGCCCAGCGGCTCAGTGACAGCACCGGCCAGGGAGCGTTCCGCGAACTGCTCGTGCGCGGGGCCGACGGGTACGTGGCCACGTACGCGGCGGGCGTGGCGGCCGTCCTCACCCTGACCGCCGAGCCGCGCGTCAACGTCGGGCGCCTCCATCTGGAGGCCCGGCGTTCCAGCCTGCGGATCGCCGAACTGATCGAGCACACGCTCGCGCGCCGGGTCTCCGGCGGCGGGACCGCCTGACGCGACGGGGCCGGCCCCCAGGGAGGACCCGTCACGTTCAGGACAACTACAGCCAGTCACATCGGTTCACAACCAGCTACGACACAACGAGAAAGAGGTACCTCCCATGGTCAACGTGGAGACCGCGCTCAAGGAAGCCACCACTCTCATCGAGGGCGCGATCGGCGCGGCCCTGGTGGACTACGGCAGCGGCATGGCCCTCGGCACCATCGGCGGCGGCAAGGACCTGGACCTGGCGGTCGCCGCGGCGGGCAACACGGACGTGGTGCGCGCCAAGGTCCGCACCATGGAACTGCTCGGCCTCAAGGACGAGATCGAGGACATCCTGATCACCCTCGGTAGCCAGTACCACCTGATCCGGCTGATGAAGGGGAGGGGCTCCGTGGGCTTCTTCCTCTATCTGGCCCTCGACAAGAAGCGGGCCAACCTCGCCATGGCACGCCATCAGCTGAAGAAGATCGAAGCAGAACTGGAGATCTGAACGGGCCGTCGTCCGCGACGGACCGCGTCCCGCCACGGCGTCGAAGTGGCGGACGGCTGAATTCTTTGCCGTCCGCCCCGGCGATCAGTTCCCAATGCCCCATTTGGGTGGAGTTTATAACTCTGTTACAGAGTAAGATGCTGTGAGCTGATCATCGAAAAAGCAAAAAACGCTGGAGAAACCGCCACCCATGCCCCCGCGCCTGAGCATCGTCGTCCCCGTCTACAACGTCGAGCTCTACCTCGACGAGTGCCTGGAATCCATCGCCGCTCAGACCTTCGGCGACTTCGAGGCCATCCTCGTGGACGACGGCTCCACGGACAGCAGCGCCGTCATAGCCAAGGCCTTCGCAGCGCGTGACAAGCGCTTCCGGGTCGTCATGCAGGAGAACGCCGGCCTCGGCGCTGCCCGCAACGCCGGCGCCCGCCACATCCACCCGGACAGCGAGTACCTGGCCTTCGTCGACAGTGACGACACGATGCCGGACTACGCCTACCAGCGGCTGATCGAAGCCCTCGACCAGACGGGCTCGGACTTCGCCGGCGGCAACGTCAAGCGCTTCCGCTCGGTCGGCATGAACCAGTCGTGGGGCCACCGGGCCGCCTTCGCGAAGACGCAGCTGGGGACCCACATCTCCAAGTTCCCGGCGCTGGTCACCGACCGTACCGCCTGGAACAAGGTCTACCGGCGCACCTTCTGGGACGAGCACGGCTTCCAGTACCCGGAGGGCATCCTCTACGAGGACGCCCCGGTCAGCATCCCCGCGCACTACTTCGCCTCCAGCGTCGACATCCTCAGCGACTGCGTGTACCACTGGCGCGTGCGCGAGACCGGCGAGCGCTCCATCACCCAGCGCTCCACCGACCCGATCTCCCTCATCGACCGCGTGAAGTCCGTCCGCCTGGTCCGTGAGTCCCTCAAGGCCAAGCAGGGCGCCAAGTACGTCCGCTACCTGCGCGACTACGACTACAACGTGCTGAGCGAGGAACTCCCGCTCATCTACAAGTACGTCGCCGAGGGCGGCCCCGACTTCCGCGCCGCGTTCGTCAAGGAGGTCGGCGGCCTCGTCCGCGAGATCGGCACCGGCCCGTGGCCCGACCTGACCGTCGCGGACCGCCTCAAGGCCTACCTCGCGGGCGAAGGCCGCGTCGAGGACTTCATCGCGCTCCTGAACCACCAGCGCGACTACCACTACAGCGTCCCGGTCAAGGGCCTCGCCCGCCCGCAGGCCGACTACCCCTTCCTGCAGGGCCGCCCCCCGGTCCCCGCCAAGATCCTCACCCTCGGAACGCGCGAGCGCCGCGTCGTCAGCCGTCTGGAGCAGGCGGCCTGGTCCGACGGCAAGCTGCTGCTGCGCGGCTACGCCCTGCCCGGCCACCTCGGTGCGGAGAGCCGCCTCGGCTCCCGCAAGATGCTGATCTTCCGCGAGGGTGGCAAGCGCCGCCGCTCCGTCGTCAGCACCCGTACGGTCGCCTCCCCGATGGCCACCGTGAAGTCGCCGCACCTCGCGCTGCGGCATGCCGACTGGGCCGGCTTCACCGCCGTGGTCGACCCCTCGATCTTCCAGTCGGGCGGCAAGTGGAACGACGGCATATGGACCACGTCCATCGCCGTCACCGGCGCCGGCGGCCTGCACCGTGCCCGCCTCCGCGGCGGTGAGCACGACACCGGCCAGAACCCGCCCCCGTTCTGGGTCGCCCCCGACGTCCGGATCGTCCCGGCCGTCTCCGGCGCCCTCACCATCCAGGTCGAGGTCACCCGTGCCCGCGGCCTGGACGCCCGGCCCGCCGGCGACGGCGCCGTCGAGATCATCGGCGAGCTCTCCGCCGGGGTCGACGCCACCGCCCTGAAGGCCGTCCACGTCACCACCGGCACCACCCTGGAATTTCCGCTGGAGACGGGCGCCGCCACCGCCGGCCGCACCCCCTTCACCGCCCGGGTCGACCTGGCCGACCTGGCCGCCGTACCGGACGCCGAGTGCGAGCCCGGCGAGTGGACCCCCGAACCGTGGAGCCTCTCCGTGGTCGGCGCCGACGGCACCGAGCACCGCCTGGCCCACGACGAGCGCGGCGGCTTCAACGGCCTGGTCCTGCCGCTTCCCGGCGGGACCGCGGGCCGCGCCCTGTTCGTCAAGCGCGGCAACACCGGCCACCTCACGCTCTCCGCGCAGCCCTCGCCGCCGCTCGTCGACGCGGTCGAGACCGCGGACGGCACCGTGACCCTGCGGGGCCGGTTCGTGGCGCCCACCGACGAGCCCTACGAGCTCGTCCTGCACAACGCGCACGGCATGGAGTTCAGCTACCCCGTCACCCGAGACGGCGACGGCTTCGAGACCACCTTCCAGCCGGTGCTCCCCGAGCAGTTCGCGGGCCGCACCACACTCCCCGAGGGCCGCTGGTGGCCCACGCTGCGCCCGGCCGCCCAGGGCGGGACCACCGCCGGCCTGCTCGGCGTGGACCGCGGCGCCCCCGTGCAGATGTCCCCGGGACTCCTCTTCAGCGGCCCGCACCCCCTCACCGTGCAGGGCCGCCGGATGCGGATCGAGACCCGCTTCCACGACCGCATGGCGCTCGTCGCCGACCCGCTGCTGAGTCCGCACGACCGCTCCCGCTACGCCCAGCGCGTCGCCCGCTTCGAGACCTACCCGGCGCAGCGCGCCCTGCCGGTCAAGGACATCGTCGTCTACGACACCTTCCAGGGGCAGGGCGCCGGTGACGCGCCCCGCGCCATCCACGAGGAGCTGCTGCGCCGCGGCGAGAAGCTGGAGCACATCTGGCTCGTCCGGGACGGCCGCGCCGAGGTCCCCGCGACCGCCCGCGCCGTGCAGTACGGCAGCGTGGAGTCCTGGGAGGTCATGGCCCGCGCCCGCTACTTCGTGACCAACGACAGCGTGCCGGCCCTGTTCCAGCGCCGCGCCGGCCAGGTCGTCGTCCAGACCTGGCACGGTACGCCGATCAAGCAGATCGGCCACGACTTCGTGCACGACTACTACACGAGCCCGGAGATCCTGGAGGGCCTCGCGCACGACAGCGCGCAGTGGACCCTGCTCGCCTCCCCGAGCTCCTACGCGACGCCGCTGCTCAAGCGCGCCCTCGGATACGACGGCGAGGTCATCGAGGCCGGCAGCCCGCGCACCGATGCGCTGGTGAAGCCCGATGCGGAGCGGATCGCCGAGGTCCGGCGCCGGCTCGGTCTGCCCGAGGGCAAGAAGGTCGTCCTCTACATGCCCACCTGGCGCGAGAACTGCGAGGGCTGGTCGGGTGGTTACAAGCTCGACCTGCGGATCGACCTGGAGCAGGCCCGCCGCGAGCTGGGCGAGGACCACGTCCTGCTGATCCGTGGCCACCACCACGTCACCGAGCAGGTCCGCGAGGGCGTCCGCGACGGTTTCGTCGTCGACGTGTCCCGCTGGCCCGACGCCGCCGACCTGCTGCTGGTCGCCGACGTGCTGATCTCGGACTACTCCTCCGCGATCTTCGACTTCGCGCTCACCGACCGGCCGATCCTGCTCTTCACGTACGACCTGGAGCACTACCGCGACACGCTGCGCGGCTTCAACTTCGACCTGGAGGAGAAGGCGCCCGGACCGCTGCTGTCCGACTCGGCGAGCCTGATCGAGGCCGTGCGCAACGCGGACGCGGTCGGAGCCGAGTACGCCGGGGCACGTGCGGCGTTCCGTGAGGAGTTCTGCGACCTGGACAACGGTGACGCCGCCGAGCGCGTCGTCGACCGGATGCTCGCCATGGGCGCCGAGCCCGCGAAGTAGGCCGTACGGTCGAATTCCCGGCCACATGCAGACCGGCCCCGGGCCCACCGATGAATTTCGGGCCCGGGGCCGGTCTGTATGTGCGGAGGCGGTATCCACCGTCCACGCACCGGCCCGGAGGCAGAGATGAGCGGCAACGGATTCACCACGTGCCTGTGGTTCGACGGCGACGCGGAAGCGGCGGCCGACTACTACCTGTCCGTCTTCAAGGACGGCAGGCTCGGCCGGATCGGCCGCTACACGGACGCGGGCCCCGGCGAGGCGGGCTCGGTGATGGTCGTCGAGTTCGAGATCAACGGGCAGAGGTTCGTCGGGCTCAACGGCGGACCGCAGTTCCCCTTCACCGAGGCGATCTCCTTCCAGATCCACTGCGCCGACGAGGCCGAGGCGGACTACTACTACGACGCGCTGACCCGCGACGGCGGCCAGGAGTCGGCCTGCGGCTGGGTCAAGGACAGGTTCGGAGTGTCCTGGCAGGTCACCCCGCCCGGTGCCATCGAACTGATCAGCGACCCGGACCCGGGCCGCGCCTCCCGGGCCACCGCGGCGATGATGAAGATGAAGAAGCTGGACGTGGCGGAAATGCGCCGGGCAGCCGACGCGGGCTAGACCGGCCTACGGGGTAGGGTGCGGCCTTCGGCGATCCGGGTGAGCAGGGCCGGGAGGGCGGTTCCGATCGGTTCGCGGACGACCTCGTCGGCGAGGGCGTCGTACGGGGTCGCCTCCGCGTTCACGATGATCAGGCGGGCGCCCGCCTCCGCGGCCATCCCGGCCAGCGAGGCGGCCGGCTGCACCTGCAGCGTCGAGCCGACGGCGACGAACACCTGGCACCCCTTGGCCACGGCCATCGCCTGCCCCAGCACCACGGGGTCGAGCCGCTCGCCGAACATCACGGTGGCCGCCTTGAGGATCCCGCCGCACGCCAGGCAGGAGGGATCCGGTTCCCCGGCGGCCACCCGGGCCAGCGCCTCGTCCATCCCCGACCGCGCGTGACACGCCGTGCACACCACCGCCCGGGCGGTGCCGTGCAGCTCGAACACCTTCCGCTCGGGCATCCCGGCGAGCTGGTGCAGCCCGTCGACGTTCTGGGTGACCACCCGGACCGGGGTACCGCCTCGCTCCAGTTCCGCGACGGCCAGGTGCGCGGAGTTGGGCCGCGCACCGAGCGCGCCGATCTCGGCCCGCATCAGCCAGGACCGCCGCCGGATCTCCGGATCGGCCATGTAGTACTCGTAGGTCACGAGCTTCTCGGCGTCAGGTTCCCTGCGCCACAGGCCCTGCGGCCCCCGATAGTCCGGAATCCCGGAGTCGGTGGACATCCCGGCCCCACTGAACACGACGACGAGCGGCTTTCCCATGCGCCCGACCTTACGTACGACCGCCACCCGCCCGCGACCCATTACCGCGCGGCGACCGCACGGGGGAGGCAGGGGCATTTCTGCGGTGAATCCCGACGCCCACAGGAGTGAGATCCGAGCGGGGCACTCCCGGTACTCCGGCCAGGCGGGTACAAACCGGACATGATGCTGAAGTCCTACGGCCTTGGTGCCCTGCTGCTGGCCCTGCCGACGCTGCCGGTCTTGCCGCCCGCCTCCACCCCTGCCCCCGCCGTCGCCGTGCCCGCGGCGGCCGCCCCGGAGGGGCACACCGCCGATCAGATCGGCCGCTTCCTCGTCCGCTTCTACGGCAAGCACGGCCCGTCCGACCACGACCGGCGGCACCACATCTCACAGGTGCTCCAGGACAGGCAGCTGACGAACACGGAATCGGACGTCCTGCTCTGCGCCCAGAACGAGCCGCTGGACATCGGCGTCGGCCCGGTCACCGTCGCCCAGGCGGCCGGGGTCGGCTGGGCCACCGTCACCACCCACTGGGGTGCGGACAGGACCGACACCTTCACCGCGTACGTGCGCCTCGACTCCAAGCCGATCCGGGTCGACGACGTGATCTGCGCGGGCTGAGCCGGCTTCCGTCTTCGTGCGGTACGTCGGACTGTCGGGTGACACGAGAACGGTCGTGTTCCTGGCAATGGTTCATGTGTCTGAGGGGCGACATGGCTTCGTCAGCCGTCAACGCTGCTCGCCGTCACCGGAGTGGAGCACCGCCGCCGCGATCTCCCGCACGCGGTCCAGGGTGATTCCCGTGCGCTGTTCGACGGCGAGGGGATGGTCGGTGGGCTCGAGCTCGACGAGGGGGCGCTCACCGACCGGGCGGGTGTGCACGTGCGTCTTCAGGTTGAGGGTCGTGGTCGGGTAGACCGGCAGGTCGGTGGTGAGCCAGCCGAAGTACGGCTTCTCAGCCTCGCGGCCGGAGGTGTCCCACAGATCCGCAGCCCGGGAGAAGCTCTCGCGGCTGAGCGAGACCCAAACGCCCCAGGAGAACACCTCGCCGCTGCCGATGACCGGTATCTCGATCATGCCTTTGACGAAGTAGAGCTGCCCGCTGACCACACACTGGTCCGAGGAGAGCAGGCAGTCCTCGGCGTCGGTGAAGGCCGGATCCCACACGGCCGGCGCCTGGGCTGTGTAGTTCATCGGAAGCTCAGTGTGGCGGGCCCCGCAGCACGTACAGGTGAAACCGATATCGCTGGTCATGGAGCCGAAGCCTAGTGACGGGCTGCCGGACCGTCGCGGGTGGTTCCCCTTCGATGCCTGCCTGCGGGCCGGCTCTCACGCTCGGGGTCCGACCAGGGCGCTCCAGATTCCCAATGGAGAAGTCGAGCCCCGCATCCTGAGGTGGCCTCGGCGGACCGCGGCCCGGCGGGACCCCCCCCGGGCAGTTGGAGGGCAAGGCGCGTTCACCAACGAGGTGGACCCGGCGATCCTTGCGGGTGAGGCCGACCTCGCCCGCTTCGCCGCGGGGTCTTCTCGATGTCTCCGTCCGGATTCCGGCGGCCGGTCGGGCACCCCTGTGCCCACCGCCCGTATCTGGTACAACACCGCTATGACGGGATTCGAGATCACCGGGGCGAGTGCCGCCGACATGGAGATGATCCGGGGCTGGGCCGATGAGGAGGGCTGGAACCCGGGGGACTCGGACCGTTTCGCCTTCGCCGTGGCCGATCCCGAGGGGTTCCTCGTCGGCCGGCTCGACGGGGAGCCGGTGGCCTGCATCTCCGCCGTCCGTTACGGAGCCGGTTTCGGCTTCATCGGCTTCTACATCGCCCGCCCCGCCCACCGGGGCCGCGGCTACGGCATCCGGCTCTGGCGCGCAGGGATGGAACGGCTCGACGGCCGGCTCGTCGGACTGGACGGCGTGGTCGACCAGCAGGACAACTACCGTAAGTCCGGCTTCCGTTCGGCCTGGAACAACGTCCGCCTCGAAGGCGTGCCCCAGGGCGGCGGAGCGGACGGTGACGAGGCCGGCGTCGAGATCGTGGACGCCGCCACGCTGCCCTTCGGCCGGCTCGCCGCCTACGACCGGCGGTTCTTCCCCGCGCCGCGGGCCTCCTTCCTGTCCGCCTGGACCGCACTGCCCGGACGGACCGCCCTGGCCGCCGTCCGCGACGGCCGGATCGAGGGCCTGGGCGTGATCCGCCCGTGCAGCGCCGCCCACCGGATCGGACCCCTGTACGCGGCGACTCCCGCGGTGGCGGAGGTCCTGCTGCGGCGGCTGGCGCGGCACGCGTCCGGCGGACCGGTGGCCGTGGACGTTCCCGACGTGAACCCCGAGGCGACCGCCCTCTTCAAGGGCCTCGGTCTGGTCCCGACCTTCGAGGCGGCCCGGATGTACACCGGGCCGGCCCCGGACCTTCCCATGGCCGAGCTGTTCGGCGTGACCAGCCTCGAACTGGGCTGACCGGCCGCGTACTTGCGCGGTGGCCGGGCGGCGGTCGCACGGCGCCGCCCGGCCGGTTCCGTGACGCGGGATCAGAAGCCGAAGAGGGCACCCGTGGTGTTCCGCAGACCGCACGGATTGGCGAAGGTGTACGTGTAGTTGAGTCGACGGCCCTGCCAGACCCCGTCGGCCGTCACCGTCATCGGGTCCCACTCCCGGGTACAGACGGCGTCGGCGGCCGGTGCCGCGAGCGGGTCGAGCTGAGCGCCGGCCGCACGTAACTCACGGCACGCGGCGACCGGGTTCGGGTGGGTCCCGCCGGGCCCGGGCGCGCAGACGAGCGTCACCGCCCGCAGCACCGTGCCGGTGTCGGCGTCCGGGCCGGCCGTCACGCTGAGCACCAGCGCGGACGGCGCGTACAGACTCTGAGCACCGGCCGGCGCCGCGCCGGCCGTGCCGGGCCAGGCCAGCGCGGTGAGCGCGGTGAGCGCCACGGCGGCGGAACCGAGTCCGAGACCCCTTGCGATGGACCGCATTTCGAACACTCCCTTGGGTTGGTGTTGCGGACAGCGGACGCAGTCTTGCCGACGCGAGCCGCGAACGCCCGTTCGCACCCTCATTTTTCGTCACCGATCGTGTACGAATGACTGCAGACAGCAGCCGTGGCGAGGGGTTGACCTGTGGAGGAGCGGGTCCCCGAATCGGCCGAACAGCGACCGGGAGACCTCCCCGAAACACCCGCGAGTGCGCCGTCATCCGACCGAAACAGGGCCTGGTGGGTCCGGCGGGCCTCCTGGGGTAGGCCCTGCTCCACCTCGACAACACCCTCCAGGCCCGCTGTGCCGGGCCGCCCCGCCCGGTTGGCTCGAGGGCATGGAAAACGACGCGATCAGACTCCGGGACGTCAGCAGGGTCCACACGGCCGGCGGCCACCCGGTCACCGCCCTCGACCAGGTGTCCCTCCGCTTCCCCCGCGGCACCTTCACCGCCGTCATGGGCCCCTCCGGCTCCGGCAAGTCCACCCTCCTCCACTGCGCGGCCGGACTCGACCGGCCCACCTCCGGCACCGTGACCCTGGGCGGCACCGACCTCGGCGGGCTCGACGAGACCCGCCTGACCCTGCTGCGCCGCGACCGGATCGGTTTCGTCTTCCAGGCCTTCAACCTGCTGCCCGCCCTGACCGCCGAGCAGAACGTGGCCCTGCCGCTGCGCCTGGCCGGCCGCCGGCCCGCCGGGGCCGAGGTGCGCGGGGCACTGGCCCGCGTGGGACTCGCCGACCGGGCCCGCCACCGCCCCTCCCGGATGTCCGGCGGCCAGCAGCAGCGCGTCGCCCTGGCCCGTGCCCTGATCACCCGGCCCGAGGTGCTCTTCGCAGACGAACCCACCGGCGCCCTGGACTCGCGGACCGGCCGTGACGTGCTCACCCTGCTCAGGGCCATGGTCGACACCGACCGTCAGACGGTCGTCATGGTCACCCACGACCCCGTGGCCGCCGCCTACGCGGACCGGGTCGTCTTCCTCGCCGACGGCCGCCTCAGCGGCGAACTCGCCGGCGCGAACGCCCAGGACATCGCCGCCCGCATGACGACGCTGGAGGCCGCACCGTGCTGACCACCGCGCTCCGCACCGCACGCACCCGCTGGATCACCTTCGTCGGCAGCTTCGTCGCGGTGGCCCTCGGCGTCGGCCTGATCACCACCATGGGCCTCGCACTGGCCGCCACCCTGGACGCCCCCGACGCCGGGCCGGAACGCTTCGCCCGGGCCCCCGTCGTCGTCCAGGGCAACGACCTCCTGCGCGTCCCGACACCCGCCGGGGACCGCACCCGCACCCTGGCCCACCCCAAGCCGCTCACTCCCGAACTCGTACGGCGGCTCGCGGACCTCGGCCCGGTCACCGAGGACCGCTCCTTCCCCGTCCGAGCCGACGGCGGGCCGCAGCGGCTGGTCGGCCACCCCTGGCCGGTCGCCGCCTTCGCCCCGTACGCCCTCGACGCCGGCCGCGCCCCGTGCGCCGACGACGAGGTGGTCACCACCGGCTGGGCCCGCCCCGGCACCCGGCTGACCACCGACCGCGGCGCCGTCACCGTGGTCGGCACCGTCGCCGACCGGGGCTTCGAGGCGGCCCTGTTCTGGACCGACACCCGAGCCGCCGCGCTCTCACCCGCCGTCCACCGGATCGTCGTCGCCGCGGACCCCGCCGCCGTACGGGCCGCCGTGGGCCAGGACCCCGACGTACGGGTCCTGACCGGCCGCGACCGCCGGTACGCCGATCCCGACCCGGACCGCGACGCCGAGGCGCTCCTCGCCGTCAACGCCCTCCTCGGCACCGCCGGCGGGGTCACCGGCTTCGTCTCGGTCTTCGTCGTCGCCTCCACCTTCGCCTTCGCGGTCGCCCAGCGCCGCAAGGAGTTCGCCCTGCTGCGCACCGCCGGAGCCACCCCCGGTCAGGTACGGCGCATGGTGTACGCCGAGGCGCTGGTCCTCGGAACGGCGGCGTCCGCCGCGGGCTGCCTGCTCGGCGGGTACGGTGCACCCCCGCTCGCCCGGTGGCTGGCCGGAAACGGCACCGCGCCGCCCCGATTCGCCGTCGGCGACGCCGTCTGGCCCTACTACCTGGCCTTCTGGACCGGCCTGTTCGTCGCCCTCGCCGGAGCCGTCGCCGCGTCATGGCGGGCGGGACGCGTCGGCCCCGGTGAGGCGCTGCGCGAGGCCGCCGTCGAGACGAAGGTCATGACCCCGGGCCGCTGGGTCCTCGGCGCCGGACTGCTCCTGGCCGGGCTCGGCACCCTCGCCCACGCCCTGCTCACCGACCCGTCGGACCTGCTCCACCGCAAGACGTACACCAGCCGTCCGATGCTGCTCATCGTCGCCTTCGCACTCCTGGCCCCGGTACTGGTCCGGCCGTTGGTCCGGCTCGTCGCCTGGCTCCCGGCCCGGCTGCCGGGCGCCGGCGGGATGCTGGTCCGGGAGAACGCCACCGCGGGAGTCCGCCGCACGGCCGCCGTCGCCGCGCCCGTGCTCGTCACCGTTGCCCTCGCCGGCTCCCTGCTCGGCACCACCGCGACCCTGAACGAGGCCAGGACCTCGGAGATCCGGCAACGGACCACCGCCGACTTCGTGATCACGGGCGGGCCCGGCGGGTTCGCTCCGGCCGCCGTGGAACGGGTGCGGGCGGTGCCCGGTACGGAGGTGTCCGCCAGCGCCACGACCGAGGTCCACGTGCTGGAGGAGGGCGTCGCACTGATCCGGTCCGAAGCCCGCGCCGCCGACCCGCGAGCTCTTGCCCGGACCGCCGACCTGCCCCTCGTCGCGGGCCGCGTCACCGACCTCGACGACGGGTCCGTCATCGTCACCGAGGAGTGGGAGCGCCGCACCGTCGGCTCGACGGTCGACGTCCGGCTCGGCGACGGCACGCCCAGGACCCTGCGGATCGCCGCCGTGATGAGCATCGGAACCGGAAACAACGGCGCCTACCTGACTCCGGCCAACGCCCCCGGTGCTCCGGTGGACCGGATCGACGTACGCCTCGCACCGGGCGCGGACGCCGCCGCGGCCGAGGAAGGGCTGGCCGAGGCGGCCCGGGAGGCCGGGGGCCGGCTCCTCACCAGGGAGCAGTGGGCGGCGGACGGCCACCCGGGAACCAAACCCGTCACACGGACGGGTTTCCTGCTGGTCCTCGGCATCGCCCTGCTCTACACCGGCATCGCGCTCGCCGGGACCCTCGTGATGGCCACCGCGGACCGGGCCCGCGACCTCGCGGCCCTGCGGCTGGCGGGTGCCACCCGGTGGCAGGTCCTCCGAATGGTGGCGGGGGAGTCCCTGACGGCCGTCCTCGTCGGCGCCGCCACGGGCACCCTCGTCGCCGCGCTGAACCTGGCCGGGATCCAGGGGGCCCTGCGGCTCCTGCACGTCACGGGCGGGATCGTGATCCCGTGGGAGGCCGTCGGCGCGACGACGGCCGCCTGCGCGGCCGTGGCCGTGGTCAGCGCCCTCGTCCCGGCCGCGCTGTGCCTGCGCCGCAGGGGGGTCGACCCGGCCGGCGTACGGGACTGATCCGCGGGCAGGGCCGGTCGTGCTAGCCGGTCGCGCCCAGGCGCGGGGCGTACAGGTCCAGCAGGCGGATGCGCGTCTGCTGGAGCCGCATCGCGAGCACGCGGCCGACCCAGTGCCCGACCGCGGACCCGAAGGCGGGATCGGCGTCCATCAGCATCCGCACGGCCGCCGCGTCGAACTCGTACGCCCGCACCGGAGTCATCGCCTCCGCACCCAGCTGCCACACGTACGGAGGGAACAGCCAGGACCAGCCGACCAGCTCGCCGGGGCCGAGGTTCTCCACCTGCGCGGGCCGGCGGCCGGCCACCGGAACCTCCAGGGTCACGGTGCCGGAGCGCACGATCCAGAAGGAGTCCGCCCGGTGGCCTTCGTCGAAGATCCGCGCGTTCTCCGGGAAATTGACCTCACGGGCCTGCGCCATCAGCCGTCCACGGTGCTCCGTGGACAGCACGGCGGCGATTCGGATGGGGGAAGGTGTGCTCACGACGGCCTCCGATCGGACCCCCCGCGACGCTCCTGCTGCTCCCAGTGTCGCCGACACGGCCCGAACGGGACCGGGCCGTGCCGCGCCTTTCTCCCGCCGCGATCTCCTAGGGCGTGTCGTCCGCGTTCGCCTCCATGCACGCCAGTTCCATCGCGTCCAGCACCGCCTCGTGACTGCGCCCGCTCAGCTCGGCCACGTTCTCGATCTGGGCCGTGGCCCAGGCCGCCAGTGTCATCACCAGGACCCGGAGCCCGTCGGTGCCGAACTCGGCCAGGACCGCGTCCGCCACGACCATGGCTTCCTCGGGCACCTGCTCGGGCGGCTCCAGGCCGGCGAGGTCGCGCAGCATGACGAGGGTGCGGCGGGATATCTCCGGCGTCATCCCCGCCAGCCGCATGTCCTCTTCCTCGTTCATCCGCCCCGCCCTCCGCTGCCGAGCCCCGTCCCTCAGGGCACCGTAGAGGGGCGCGGCCGCACGCGGGGCGGTTTCCGCAGGGTGACCCTGCGTGAGCGCCCACGGGAGGCCGGAACCGGAGGGAACCGGCCGGTTCACGACGACGGCGAGCGCCGCGGAAGGCGTGCGGGCGTTCGACTTCCCCCGGCGGCGACCCGCCGGTAACTTGACCCGCGGCAACCGCCCGACCGGGCGGCCGAACCCCCGGCAGGAGCACGATGAAGAGCCTGTTACGCGCCGTCCTGTGCGCCCTCCTGCTGACGGCCGTTGCCGTCCCCGCACAGGCCGCGCAAGCCTCCCGGACCCCTGTGGCCGCCCCGGCTCCCGTCGCGAACTCCGCCGGGGCCTGGATCCCGCCCCTCTCCACGCGCGGCCGGTACATCGTCGACGCGCAGGGCAACCGGTTCCGCCTGCGCTCCGGCAACTGGGACGGGGCCCAGGGCTCCTGGAACGGCTCGGGCGACCGCAACGACCCCGCCACGCACCACAGCGGCCAGAACGCCAACGGCATCCCGCTCGGCCTGGACCGGGTCCCGCTGCCCGCCCTCCTCGCCGACTTCCGCGCGCTCGGCCTCAACAGCATCCGGCTGCCCTTCTCCAACGAGATGCTGCGCACCACCACCCCGGTCCCGGACGCGGCCGTCGCCGCCAACCCGGCCCTGCGCGGGCGCACTCCGCTGCAGGTCTTCGACGCCGTGGTCGCCGCCCTCACCGACGGCGGCTTCGCCGTCATCCTCAACAACCACACCGTCACCACCCGCTGGTGCTGCGGTCTCGACGGCAACGAACGCTGGAACAGCGGGCGTTCCACGGCCCAGTGGGCCGACGACTGGGTCTTCCTCGCCCGCCGCTACCGGGACAACCCGCGCGTGGTCGGCGCCGACCTCTACAACGAGGTCCGCCGCGACGTCCTCCACGACCCCAACTGGGGACTCGGTGACGACCGCGACTGGCACGCCGCCGCCCAGGAGGCCGCCGACCGCATCCTCACCGAGGCCAATCCGGACCTGCTGATCGTGGTCGAGGGCATCAACTGGTTCGGCCTGCCGGTGGACGGCTTCCCGCACGGCCGCCCCACCCTCACCCCCGTACGGACCCTCTCGCACACCCTGGCCGTCTCGAACAAGCTCGTCTACTCCGCCCACTTCTACGGGTACACCGGCCCCCACCACAGCGGAGCCACCGGTATCGGCGAGACCAGCGACCTGCGCTACCAGGACATGAGCGCCGCGCAGCTCGAACAGACCCTCTACGACCAGGCCTTCTTCGTCTCCGCGGAGACCGGCGCGCACTTCACCGCCCCCGTCTGGATCAGCGAGTTCGGCATCGGGGCCGACGAGGCCGGCGCCGCCCCGCGCACCTGGTTCGACCGTCTCACCGGACAACTGGCCGCCAAGGAAGCCGACTTCGCGTACTGGCCGCTCGTCGGCTGGAGCACCGACACCCAAGGAGCCCCCGGCGGCGACACCTGGGCGATGCTCCGCTACGACGCGGCCGGCCGTCGCACCGGCGTCCTGGACGCGGGGGACTGGCGCACCGCGCGCTGGTCCGGGCTCCTCGCGGCACCCGCCCGTACCGGGCCCGTCCCCGCCGCCACCGCCTGGTACCAGCTGACCACCGACCACCGCGACCACAACGCCTCGCTGCTCACCCGGGCCGGCGGGGACTGGGACAGCGGGGCCCGCA
Source organism: Streptomyces sp. NRRL S-378 (assembly GCF_000720645.1). Taxonomy (NCBI): domain Bacteria; kingdom Bacillati; phylum Actinomycetota; class Actinomycetes; order Kitasatosporales; family Streptomycetaceae; genus Streptomyces; species Streptomyces sp. NRRL S-378. Next base: position 103,512 of record NZ_JOBX01000017.1, on the reverse strand, counting down.
AGGCGGTCTGCCCGGACGGCTCCCGCCTCGGCGGCCTCTCCCACACCGGCGGCCGCGCCCTGTGCACCGGCTCCGGCCTGCGGGCCCCGGAGGGCGGACACACCGTGGTCCGCGACGAGAGGTACGTGCCGGCCGGCGGTGACTGGGCCACCGGGTACACGAAGTTGCAGTGCCCGGCCGGCCAGTTCCTGATCGGCCACAGCCTGCGCGGCGAGCGGGTCTCGGCCGCGCTGTGCGCCCCGGCCCGCACCTCCCTGCCGGCGGGCGGCCGGACGCTCTGGTTCGACCGCGGGGACAACCGGCCGCCCGGCGGCCCCGGCGGCGAGTTCGCCCTCGGGCACTACAAGGGCCAGTGCCTGACCACGGAGTACGCGGCGGGCATCGCCTTCACGACCCGGTTCGCCTCGCGTCCGTCCCCGGCGGCGCTGCTGTGCCGTCCCCTGCCGGGTCCCGAGGGGAGCTGAGCCCCGCCCCGCCGGCCGCGGCTGACCGGGTTCGGCCGGCCGCCGCGACCGCGAGTGCGAGTGCGAGGAGGACCAGGGCCGCCGCGACCGCGAGGGTGATCCGGGTGCCGGCGGCCACCGCTCCCGGGGACGCCGTCGCGACGTCGCCGGTGGCCGCCGCGAGCGCGAACACCGCGCCCCTGACGGAGGCGCCGGTGACGAGCCCGGGGTTGCCGCGCGAGGCCCAGCGTGCCGGAGACGACTCCCCGCCGGTCCGGGGGAACGTCGGCCATGACGGCCGTGTTGTTCGCCGTCTGGAACACCGCGTAGCCGGCGGTCAGTACGGCGAGCGGGGCGACGTAGCCGACGGCGCCGAGCCCCGTCGGCACCCCCGACAGCGCGAGCGCACCGGCCGCCATGGCCGCGAGGCCGAGGACGGTCGTCGTGCGGTGTCCGCCGAAGCGGTCGGCGAGCTGCCCGGCGGGCACCCGGGCCGGACCGGCTCGAACGGCAAACGTCGTTGCCGATTGCGGGACGGCGGGATGGAATGGCCGCATGGACACACCGCCGAACCACCAAGCGGTCCTCGACCAGGTAGCCCCCCGCCTGCGGCGGCTGCGCGCCAAGAGCGGTCTCACCCTCGCCGCGCTCTCGGAGGAGACCGGCATCTCGAAGAGCACCCTGTCCCGGCTGGAGTCCGGCGGGCGCCGGCCCAGCCTGGAACTGCTGCTCCCGCTCGCCGCCGCCTACCGCGTCCCCCTCGACGAACTGGTCGGCGCCCCCGAGGTGGGGGACCCCAGGGTGCGGCTGACCCCCCGCACCCTGCCGGGCGGCGGCACCGTCGTCCCCCTCACCCGGGGCCCGGGGCCGCTCCAGGCGTTCAAGATGCTGATCCCCTACCGCGGCGCCGAGCCGGATCCGCGGACGCACGAGGGCTACGAGTGGCTGTACGTGCTGGACGGGCGGCTGCGCCTCGTCCTCGCGGAGCACGACCTGGTCCTCGGGCCCGGCGAGGCGGCCGAGTTCGACACCCGGCTGCCCCACTGGTTCACCAGCGCGGACGCGGAGCGGCCCGTGGAGATCCTCAGCCTGTTCGGTCGCCAGGGGGAGCGCATGCACGTCCGTGCCAAGCCCCGGGGCTGAGACCTGCGGTGCGCAGACCGGCCAGGCCCTGGCGCGATTTCGTCGTCGAAATGCGCCAAGTGGGGTGAGTCGAGCCCCGAACCGATCTAAGGTGCGCCCGTAAGCACCGTCGCGGACACCTGTTCGGCGGTTTCCGGCCATGCCTCGCCAGTGGCGCCTTCCGGCCGCACCGCACACTCAACTGGGGGGTTCATGCGCAGATCCCGAGGGGCGGCGGCCCTGCTCGCCCTGTCCCTGACCGCAACCGGAGCAGGGCTGGGTCTCGCCCTCGCCCCGCAGGCGGCGGCCGTCACCCCGCCCGTCGCGTTCACCGCCGACGCGCTGTCCACGTGGCAGCCCAACGGCGTCGTATGGGCCCTCGCCGAGGCCGGCGGGCAGGTCTTCGCCGGCGGCACCTTCTCCACGGTGCGCCCGCCCGCGGGAGGCGCCGGCGGCGAGCAGCAGGCCGTGAACTTCGTGGCCCTGGACGCCGCGACGGGTGTGCCCACCTCCTGCAAACTGTCCTTCACCGTGGCCTCCGGCACCGCGACGGTCCGGGCGCTCGCCCTGTCACCGGACAAGTCGACCCTCTACGCCGGCGGGTACTTCGGCGCGGTGAACGGCACGGCCGTCTCCAGCCTCGCCGCCGTCGACGTGGCGAGCTGCACGGTGAAGACCGCCTTCCGTCCTGCCTTCGCGGCCACCGTCCGCGCCCTCGCCGTCACCGGCGACACGGTCTACGCGGGCGGCGACTTCCTCACCGTCGCCGGCCAGCCGCGTCAGCGCTTCGCCGCCGTCGGTGCGGCCGACGGGGCGCTCAAGCCCTTCACCGCCGACGCCGACGAGCCCGGACGCGCCGTCGAGGTCACCCCCGACGGGCAGAACGTGGTCCTCGGCGGGGACTTCTTCACCGTCAACGGTACGAACACCCACGCGCTGGCCGTCGTCGACGCGGCGAGCGGCGCACTCACCCGGTCCTACCCCGGCTTCATCGAGACCAACTCCGTCGTCAAGGACATCGCGACCGACGACACCGGCTTCTACACCGCCAACGAGGGCACCGGCGGCGGCGTCTTCGACGGCCGGATCGCGCTCGACCTCCCCGGCTTCGGCCAGCGCTGGCGCGACACCTGCCTCGGCGCCACCCAGGCCGTGCTGCCGTACCAGAACGTCCTCTACAGCGCCTCGCACGCCCACGACTGCTCCAGCGTGGGGGAGTTCCCCGACGGCCAGCGCCACCACCTGCTCGCCCAGCCCACCACGGGCACCGGCAAGCTCGGCTGGGCCCCCGACACCAACGACGGCATCGGCGAGGGCATCGGCCCGCGCGTGATGACGGTCGGGTCGAAGAACGGGGTGGAGTACCTGTGGGTCGGCGGTGAGTTCACCACCGTCAACGGCGCCGCTCAGCAGGGCCTCACACGGTTCGCCTCCACCGGTGACACCGGCGCGCCCACCGTGCCCGTGGCGAGCGCGGTCAGCTTCAAGCCGGGTGAGGTCCAGGTGCGCTGGCGCACCAGCCTCGACCTCGACGACAGCGCGCTGACCTACAAGGTCTACCGCAACGGCGCGGCCACGCCGGTCGCCACGGTCACGGCCGACTCGCTCTTCTTCAAGCGCCCGCAGGCCTCCTGGACCGACACCACCGTCGCGGCGGGCCAGTCGTACACCTACCGGGTCACGGCCACCGACGCGGCCGGCAACACCAGCGCCCTGTCCGCCACGGCGAGCGTGACCGTCCCGACCACCGTGGACGGATACCCGAACCAGGTCCGTGCCGACGGAGCCACGCAGTACTGGCGCTACGACGAGTCGGCCCTGCCCTTCGTCGCGGACTCCTCCCTGGGCGGCAACCGGGCCGGTGTGCACCTGAACGCCCCCGCCCTGCGGCAGACTCCCGGCGCGGTCTCCGGCGCGAGCACGGCCATCGGCTTCAACGGCACGGACACCCAGGTGTACGGGGACCACCGGCAGAGCGTGGGCAGCACCTACAGCATCGAGACCTGGTTCAGGACGAACACCACCCGTGGCGGCAAGCTCTTCGGCTTCGGGAACAACCAGACCCGCGGCAGCAATCAGTACGACAAGCACATCTACATGACCAATGACGGGCGGCTGGTCTACGGCGTCTACACCGGAGCCACCCGCACCGTCACCACCGCCACCGCGTACAACGACAACCTGTGGCACCACGTCGTGGCGACCCAGGGCCCCGGCGGCATGACCCTCTACGTGGACGGTGTCCAGAAGGGCACCCTGGCCGTCACCACGCACGAGAACTTCTCCGGCTACTGGCACGCCGGCGGCGACAGCCTCGGCGGCTGGCCCGACCGCCCGACGAGCGAGTACTGGGCGGGGCAGCTCGACGACAGCGCCGTCTACCCGACCGTACTGAGCGCCGCGCAGGTGCAGAACCACTACGCCCTCGCCACCGCCCCGGCCGACTCGGTGGTCCAGGTCCCGGCCGCGGAGGACACCTACGCCAACGCCGGAGCCCCCGGGACCAACTACGGCACCTCGTCCTCGCTCGCCGTCCGCGGCACCTCGTTCTACGCGAGCTACCTGCGCTTCGACCTGCCGGCGGCGCCCGCGGGGACGGTGCTGAAGTCGGCGACGCTCGGCGTGAGGACGAGCACGATGAGCGGCGCCGGCACGACGGACACCGTCTCGGTCCTCCCGGTCACCGGAGCGTGGAGCGAGGGCGGGACGACGTACAACAACCGCCCCTCCCTGGGCGCTCCGGCCCTCGGCGGCTACCCGGGGATCCCCGACGGCTCGGCGGTGCACACCGCCACGCTGACCACGGGAACCGTCGCGGCGGCGCTCGGCGGCAGCCTCGGCCTGGCGCTGACCAGCCCGGGCACGGACGCCCTGTGGCTGTGGTCCTCCGAGGCGCAGGCCAACGAGGGCACTCCGCAGCTGACGCTCACCTTCGGCGCGCCGTGACCTGACGGCCGGCCGGCCGGACAGGAGGGGCGCGGACCACACCGGTCCGCGCCCCTTGGCGTGTCCCGGCCCCTCTGGCGCGTCCCGGTCCCTTTCGCACGTCCCGGTCCCTCTGGCACGTCCGCGCCCCTCTGGCGCGTCCGACCTCGGGGTCAGGCCAGGGCGTAGGTGAAGACGTACGCGACCGAGGTGTCGCCGTGGCGGCACGTGAAGCCGCCGGAGCCCGTCAGGCCCACGAGGTCCCCGGTGCCGGAGCCGGGGACCACCTCGAAGCGGCAGACGGTGCCACCCGCGTCGAAGGTGCCCCGCTCCTCCAGCACGAAACTGCCCTTGCGGCCGTCGACACTGCCCGCCAGCAGCTCCATCCCGCTGTAACTCCCGGTGTTCTCACCGTTGTAGGCGATCGTGTACACACAGCTGGTGCCGGCCGCCTCGACGCCGCCGGTGAAGGCGTTGGTGACACGGGCGTGGGCGAGCCGAGGGGTGGCCCCCTGCGGTCCGACCGGAGTCTCCTTCCAGTCGGCGAAGGTGAAGTGGCCACTGGTTTCTACGGGCGTGGGCATGACGGTCCTCTCGGCCGGCCGGACGGTCCCTCCGCCCGGCGTGCCCCCAGGCTGGCAGCCGTACCTGACACCTCCTGTCAGGTACGGCGAGAATGGGTGCCATGCGCGCCGACCGCCTCCTCTCCCTGCTCCTGCTGCTCCAGAACCGCGGCCGGATGACCGCACCCGAACTCGCGGCCGAGCTGGAGGTGTCCGTGCGCACCGTCTACCGCGACATCGACGCGCTCGGCGCCTCGGGCGTCCCCGTCCTCGCCGACCGGGGTCCGGCCGGGGGCTACCGACTGGCCGACGGCTACCGGACCCGCCTCACCGGCCTCACCGACACCCAGGCCGGGTCGCTCTTCCTGGCCGGCGTCCCCGGACCGGCACAGGACCTGGGACTCGGCGCCGACCTGGCCGCCGCCCAGCTGAAGCTCCAGGCCGCGCTCCCCGCCCCGCTCGCCGGACGGGCCCGGCAGATCCAGGACCGCTTCCACCTCGACGCGACCGCCTGGTTCCGGGACGCCGACCCCGTTCCGCACCTCGCCCGGATCGCCCAGGCCGTCTGGGACCAGCGGGTCCTGCACGCCCATTACCGCCGCTGGCGCGGCGAGGTGCGGCGTGAGCTCCACCCGCTGGGCCTCGTCCTCAAGAGCGGCATCTGGTACCTGGTCGCCGGGGTCGACGACGGCGCCGTACGGACCTACCGCGTCGCCCGGTTCCTCGCGGTGGACACCGCCGAGGAGGGCTTCGAACGGCCCGCCGGATTCGAACTCGCCACGTACTGGCAGGAGTCCACCAGCAGGCTGGACGCCGCCCTCCACCGGCAGACCGCGCAGCTGCGCCTCTCCCCGCGCGGCCGGCAGCTGCTGCCCATTCAGTTCGGGGCGGCGGGCACCCGGGCCCTGGCCGACGCCGGCCCGCCCGACGCGGACGGCTGGGTCCGGCTCACCCTCGCCGTCGAGTCCGAGGCCGTCGCCGTCGGCGACCTCCTGCGCCTCGGCACGGAGGCCGAGGTGCTCGGACCGCCCGAACTGCGCCGAGCCCTGGCCGAGACGGTGACCGCCCTCGCCGGCCGCTACGCCCGACCGAGGTGAACGGGCGGACATCCCCCCCGGAATGCCTGGCACCGGACTTCGGGCGGAGCGTGGCTCCCAGCCCACTTGGCGCGGCGGCGGTGGAGCGGCACGCCTCGTCGGGTCAGGCCGCTGCCCGGAGTTGCTGTTCCTAGGGGCTCTAGTTTTAAACTAGAGTCACTAGGAGCAGTGGGAGGGTGCATGGCACGGGCAGGGCTGACGGCGGAGCGGGTGACGATCGCGGGCGCCGAGTTGGCGGACGAGGTCGGGCTGGACAAGGTGACCATGTCGCAGGTGGCGCGGCGGCTGGGCGTGAAAGACGCCAGCCTCTACGCGCACGTCCGCAATCTGGAGGACCTGCGCGGCCGGATCGCGCTGCTGGCGGCGGACGAGAAGACCATCCGCATCGCGGAGGCGATCGCCGGCCGGTCCGGCAGAGAGGCCCTGGTCGCTTTCGCCGACGCCTGGCGGGAGTACGCCCACGCACACCCGGGGCGCTACACGGCGACGCAGACCCCGATCCGGATCGACCCCGAACTCGCCGCGAACGCGGCCGGGCCACGGCGCGCGGTCGAGCTGACCTACGGCATGCTGCGCGGCTACGGACTGGCCGAGCCCGACGTGACCGACGCGGTCCGGTTGCTGCGCAGCACGTTCCACGGCTTCGTCGCCCTGGAAGCCGCGGGCGGTTTCGCACACGAGCGTTCGCCGCAGCAGTCATGGGTCCGCGCCCTCGACGCCCTCCATACCCTCCTGGAGCACTGGCCTCCGTCCCGAGAAGGAGACTCCGCATGACCGCCCCCACCCTCGGCAGCCTGCGCGTGAACGGCGCGACCCTGCATTACGAAGTGCGCGGCCGGGGCCCGCTCCTGTTGCTGATTCCCGGAGGGTCGGGAGGCGCTGCCTCCTTCGACGGCATTGCGGACGACCTGGCTGCTGCACACACCGTCGCGACCTACGACCCGCGCGGCATGTCCCAGAGCACGCTGGACGACCCCGAGGCCGAGCAGCGGGTGACCGAGCACGCCGACGACGCGTTCCGGATGCTGGAACTGCTGTCGCCCGGTGAGCCCGCCCGGGTGTTCGGTACCAGCTCGGGTGCGATCGTCGCCCTGCACGTGCTGGCCGCGCACCCGGAACGTGTCGAACGGCTCGTGGCGCACGAGCCACCGGTGGTGGAGGTACTGCCCGATGCCTGCGACCATCGCGCACTGATCGCGCGCGTGCAGGAGACCTTCCGCGCGCGGGGGCTCATGCCGGCCATGGCCGTGTTCGCTGCGGGTCTGACGAAGGACGGCACCCCGACCGAGCCGATGGCCGACACCGAGCTTCCACCACAGGCAGCGGCACGGGCCGAGCAGACGATGGCCAACCTGCCGTACTTCGTCGGCCGCATCGTGCCGAGCTTCATGTCCTACACCCCGGACGTCAACCGGCTGGAGGCTCTGTCCGACCGGCTCGTGCTCGCGTGCGGGAAGGACTCGCGCGGCGAGCTGCCCTATCGCGCGGCCGCCTTTCTGGCCGAGCGGCTCGGCACGGAACTCCTGCACTTCCCCGGGGGGCACACCGGCCTGACCACGCACCCCACCGAGTTCGGAGAACTCCTCCGAGAAGCATGTGGTCACGACCGCCGGTCGTAGCCGGCCGGCGGCGGCAGATCGTGCATCGGGTACGTCGCCGGTGAAGTGCGTGCCCCGCATCCCTCTCCATGGAGTTCCGCCGGCCGCTATGCCCACGCGATGGCCTCGCCCGTGCCGGAGTACGAGGGGTCGAAGGGGAAGGTGGTCCTGGTGCCGTCCGGCCTGCGCGCAGTCGTGAACGTCGGATCCGTCTGCCGTTCGTCCACGTCGCCCCCTGCATCACCGCGTCCGAGCGGAGCCGGTCACGCCATGGCGGACCGGCAACGGCGCGTCGTGGCCTCGTGGAGCCGGCCGAGGACGCCGGTGTCCTGCCTCACGGCAGGCCGGCTTCCGGGGCGGCGTGGACGCTGCCGCTGCCCGCAGTGCCCGCCGCATGCGCCGGGAGGCGTCGTACGGCCGGGACACAGAGGAGCGCGAGAGCGGCCGGGACCGCGATGACCGTCATCGCGTACAGAGTGGGCCGCACGCCGAGGGACTCGGACACCGGGCCGGCGAGCGCCAGGCCCACCGGCATGAGTCCTCCCGACAACAAATGGTCGTACGAGCTCACGCGAGAGAGGGCCTGCTCGGGCACATGCGTCTGCAGCGCCGTCTCCCACAGGACGAAGAAGAGAGAAACTGCCACGCCCGTGACCGCTTCGAGGACCGCGATCAAGGCGAGCGATGCGCCGGATCCGATGATGACCGCCTGACAGGAGGCTACGGCCAGCGCCGCAGCGGCCAGTGCCATAGGCCGCGCGATCTTGAGCCGGTAGGCGCACACATCACCGGCGATCGCCCCGATCCCGAAGGCCGCGACCACCACTGACCAGCTTGCCGCCCCACCCCACTCGTGCTCGGCGAGCACGGGCCCCAGCACATAGACCGACGGCAGCACGACAACGTGGTAGACCGCCATGGCGGCCAGGCCGGACAACACCCACGGCCGGCTGCGTACTTGGACCCAGCCGACGCGCAGTTCCGCGAGGAAGGACCCCTCAGCAGCGCCCTCCCCTGGCCCGGATGCCGTTTCGCGGGGCCTCAGCCGGGCCAGGACCGCGGCACTGACGGCGAAGGTCAGGGCGTCCAGGGCCAGGGCGCCGCCGGGGCCGGCCAGTGCGACCAGCCCACCGGCCAGGGCCGGACCGAGCACCAGCCCGGACGACTGGACGAACCCGCGCAGGGCGTTGGCCTCCCGCAGCCGGTCCGGCCCGACCACCAGCGGCATCAGTCCTGTGGCAGCGGGCATGAAGAACGCATCCGCCGTGCCGAATACGAGCATCAGCAGGGCCAGATGCGGAACCTCGGCGACACCGGTCAGCAGCAGTACGGCAATGAGCCCCTGCACGGCGAACCGCACCATGTCGGAGACCAACATGATGCGGTGCCGCCGGAAGCGGTCCGCCCACACCCCGCCCACCAGGGTGAACAGCAGCATGGGCACCAGCCCTGCGGCCGCCACCAAGCCGACGTCAGAGGCGGACCCGCCCACCGAGAGCACGGCAAAGGGCACGGCGACGAGCGACACGCGGTCGCCCAGCACCGACAGGGACTGCCCTATGAACAGGCGGGCGAACTGCGGTTCATCACGCAGCACGCCAGGGATCAAGGATTTCATGCAGTGGCCGTTCCGAGGCAGGCGGGCGGATTGCTCGGCGCCCGATCGTAAGGAGGACTGTCGCTGCCGGGCACGTGATTTCCCCAGCGACGTGCCCCTGCGTGCCGATGCCATCGTGGTCGACGACGCCACGATCTCCGACGGCCTGCGGCGCGACGCCCGGGCGAGCGCCCTCGGGCATTGCGGTCACCGGCCGTACTCCGCCCTGTCCTACGGCAGGGAGAAGCCGTGCTCGCGGGCAGGGTGTCAGGGGGTGCCCTTACGCTCGCCTCCGTGAACATGGATGATCTTGAGTGGCAGGTGAGCCACCTCGGCGGTCTTCGGCCGAGCAGGGTGGACCTTCTGCTGGAGCGCGGCGAGCTGGAACGGGTGATCCGGGCTGCCGCTGACCGCGGCGACTGGTTCTGCGCGCAGGGCGCGACGCAGGCCCTGTGCCGGGTGGGGGAGTGCGGCCGGGCCCTGCGGGTGATGGAGCCCTTCGTCGCGACCGGGTGGCGCGACGCCCTGCGGGCGCGGGCCGACATCCTGCTTCGGGCGGGCCGGACGCAGGAGGCCCTGGATCTGACCCGTCCGGACGAGGCGGGCCGTGCGTCGGCGACCGAGTGCCGCGTCTACGCCGAGCTGCTCGCCAGAGCGGGACGTATCGACGACGCCGTCGACCTGCTCGTCCCGCACATGGACGAGTCGTGGATCCTGTCGGTCCTGGTGGAGATCACCGAGGGCCGGGACCGCGACGAGCGGATGCTGGAACTGATCGCCCCGCACGCGCAAAGCGCGCGGGAGGCCCGCAGCCAGGGCCGGTGGGACCACCCGTTCTGGGAAGCGCAGGAGCTGCAGGCCCGGGTACTGGAGCGCGCAGGCCGGGCAGACGAGGCGATCCGGATCCTAGGCCGCGACATGGCTGGGCGTCGCTTCCTCGCCCAGAACACCCTCACCGCCTACGCCGAACTACTGGCACGCCACGGCCGGCTCGACGCGCTGCGCGAGCTGGCCGCCGGAGGGGACGCCCGCGTCGTCCTGGGCACCTACGCTCGAGCCCTGCGCGACCACGGCCGCGCCGGTGAGGCCGAGGCTGTGATGCGTGAGGCCATCACGGCCGACGACTGGGTGGGCCACCGCGCCTGGCTCTCCGCCACCCTGCTGCGCGACGGTCGGCTGGACGATGCGATCGCCGTGGCCGAACCCGGCTTCGGCCGGTACGACTGCTCCAACCTCCTGGCACCACTCGTCATGCTCCTCGACCGTCCCGAGGACGTGCTCCACCTGGTGGAGCACCCCAGCGTCGTGCCCCACCACGGTCACGAGGAGTTCCAGCACCAGTGGTGGGCCCGGGCCCTCGCCGGCCTCGGCCGCGTCGACGAGGCGATCGCACTGGCCGAAGCCCACCCGGACCCGTGGACCGACCCCCGCATCGTCAAGGCCGGACTCCTCGACACCGCCGGACGCCCGGACGACGCCGCCGCCGAACTGCGGGCCCTCGGCACGGTCGAGGCACGCGAGGAACTGTGCGACGTGCTGATCCGGCAGGGCCGGCCGGCCGAGGCGCTCGCCGTCCACCCCACGGTGGCCGAGCAGCGGGCTGCCCGGTCGCGGCCCGCCCCCGTCCCCGTTCCCCGGGACGAGAACGGGTACTCCCTGGAGCCCCCGTTCTGAAGCAGCCGGGTATCGGCCACCAGCGAGTTACGAACCCTCCCCGACCCGGGCGGGGACCCCTCCGCCGCCGAACCGCCCGGCCGGCACGAGGTCAGAAGACGGTGACCGTGAAGGGGTTGTCCACGTAGTTGCCCCTGAGGTCGTACGTGTAGACGGTGACCGAGTCCGCCCCGCAGACGGCGTTGGGCGTGGTACTGAAGCTGCGACGGTTGGAATTGGGCAGCTCCACGTGGACCACGCTGAACGCGAGATTCACCTGCTCGCTGACGTTCACGCAGTACCGGCCGGTGTTGACGTGTCGTACCCAGTCGACGTTCTTCGCCCGCAGCAACGCCCCGGAGCCGGAGACGTCCGCCGCGGCCTGGACGTAGGGGGAGGTGATCGGCCTCGGGTCGGCCGCCGTGGCGTTCGCGGGGGCGGCGAGGGCCCCTGTCATGACCAAGGCGGCCGGCAGCGTGAGCAAGAATCGGATCATAGGACTGCACTCCGGACTGTGGCGTACTGCAGCGAGGATGGGGTGATCGCCTCATACTCGGCCGGTACGCACGGCGATGTGTTCGCCGCGCCGAGCCGCAGGCCCAACGGGGCCGAAACCTACCCGTGCGGCCCACGCGTGAGCGGCGTCTCGGTGATCAGCGCACGTCGTTGAGCCACCGGATCACGCCCCGGCCGGCACGGTCAGCGCGGGGGTTCCACCTCCAGGAAGCGGCGCCCGCGGGGCCCCCGGTACAGCAGGCACACCCAGCCCAGTTCCCCCAGCGCGGCCGCGCAGGCCGTCAGGCGCTCCTGCTCCTCCGCGGCCGCGCCGGCGCCCGGCGGGCCGACCCAGGTCACCTCCACCCGTCCCGCCCCGGAGGCGGCGGCCACCCGGTAGCCCGTCCGCGTACGGCGCCCCTCCCTGTCCACCGCCGACGGCGTCATCCCCGACGCCTCCAGTGCGAGGGCCACCGCGCGCGCCGGCCGTGCCACCTCCCAGGGCGCGGGAACCCCCGTGCCCGCCGGGCCGTTGACCAGGCGCCGGATCTGCAGCAGCCCCTCGTACGCCGTGCGCAGCTCGGCCTCCCGCCGCCCGGCCGGCACGTCCGCACCGTCGCCGGTCGCCGGTTCGAAGCCCCGCCCCGGATCCGTCACCCTCCACCACCCCGCCCGTCTGAGTACCTCATGCCCGACGGCCTGAGTATCCGCCCCGATTCCCCGGAGGGCCGCCGCTGGTCGAATGGGGCCATGACCTACGACGCCCCGCGCAGCGCGACCGCCCGCCCGCGCATGCAGCACGTGACCACCGCCGGCTCGGCCCTCGCCGTGGCCCTGGTCCCGCTCGTGGTCGGCGTCCTGTTCGCCAAGGCCATGGCAGCCGACCCGATGACCCCGGTCAACGCCCTCATCGCGGGCGGCGGCCAGCGGGCCGCCCTGCCGCGGGGCGAGTGGAAGCGCCGCGGCCACACCACCCTGCACCGGCTGCGCACCGCCCGTCGCGACACGGCCCGGCGCTGCGCCCGCGCCTGCGGCCGCCGTCCCTAGAGGGCTCCTTCAGCGGCCGTACTGGCGCAGGCACAGGTCGACGATGGACGGCGGAACGACGCCGTCGGCGGCCGCGCACAGCTCGTCCATGCGGGGCGGCGGCGCCGGCCGGCGGTGCGGGTGTGCGGTCGCGGACCCGGGGAGCCGGGTCCGCCGGGGCGGGGCCGCCTGCTTCGCGCCCGGCCGCTCGCGGGGTGCGGCCGCGGCGGGCGCCCGGTCCGGGCCCGCGACCGGCCCCCGGGCGGCGTCCGGGGCCGGCTCGGGCGGGCCGGCCGGGGGCAGTTCTCCCAGGGGCAGGGCCGGCGGCGCGGACCGCTCGGGGGAGTCGGCGGACGGCACGGACCCGCGTACGGGAGCCGGGTCCGGAGCCGGGTCGTGCGGGCCGACGGAGACACAGCCGGCGCTCGCCAGGAGCGCGACGAGGGAGAGGGGCAGGGCCCGGCGTAACTGCATCCGACCACCTTGCCGCACGGCCCGTCGCTCCCCGCTCCCCGCCTCACGCGTCCGGGTGACACCGGGCGGCGACGGCAGCGGTTCCGGCGTGTGCGAGATTGGCACGGACGTACGGGCGGCGGGGGAGGCGCGACCTCCGACGCCCCGTGCGGCCGAATCATGCCCGCAGATCGACCCGTACGGAGCACCGGTCCATGACAGCAGCCGCCGCGCCCGGCAGTCCCGCGCCGTCCCCCGAGCCCGGGGGGTCCGCCGCATCCACACCGCACCCCGCCCCCGGGTCCGTAACCGGGTCGCCGGGGTCCGCGCCCGCCGCCCCCGGGTCCGCAACCGGCTCGCCGGGGTCCGCGCCCACCGCCGCCCCCGCCCCCTGGAAGGGCTGGGCGGCCGTGTGCGCGGTCGCCCTCGGCATCTTCTGCCTGATCACCTCCGAGCTGCTGCCCGTCGGGCTGCTCACTCCCGTGGGGGCCGACCTCGGGGTGTCCGACGGGACCGCAGGGCTGATGGTCACCGTCCCCGGGCTGGTCGCGGGGTTCTGCGCGCCGCTGGTCACCGTCGGAGCCGGCCGCCTCGACCGGCGGCTCGTCCTGTGCGTGCTCATCGCGCTGACGGCGGCCGCCAACCTCGCCGCCGCCGTCGCCCCGGGCTTCGCGGTCGTACTGGCGGCGCGCCTGCTCGTCGGTGTCAGCGTCGGCGGGTTCTGGGCCATCGCCGGCGGACTCGCGGTCCGGCTCGTTCCCGAGCGCCACGTCGGCCGGGCCACCGCCCTCGTCTTCGGGGGCGTGCCCACCGCCTCCGTGCTCGGCGTCCCCGCCGGAACCCTGCTCGGCGAACTCGGAGGCTGGCGCACCGCGTTCGCCGCGGTCGGCGCCCTCGGCCTCGTCACGCTGACCGCCCTGGTCGTCCTGCTGCCCCCGCTCCCGCCGACCCGGCGCATCACCTTCCCCGAACTCCCCGCCCTGTTCCGCGAGAACCGCGCAGTCCGCGCCGGAGTGGCCGTCACCTTCCTCGTGGTGACAGGGCAGTTCGCCGCCTACACCTTCGTCCGGCCGATCCTCCAGGACGTCTCCGGCATCGACGCCGGGTTCGTCAGCACCCTGCTGCTCGGCTACGGCGTCGCCGGCGTCGCGGGCAACTTCCTGGCCGGGGCGCGCGACGCCTACCGGAGCCTGCTCGTGATCAGCGGCGCCCTCGCCGTGATCCTCGCGCTCATCGCGGTCCTGCCGGGAGCGGTCGCCGGAACCGCGCTGCTGCTCGCCTGGGGACTGGCCTACGGAGGGGTCTCGGTGAGCGTGCAGGGCTGGATGACCAAGGCCGTGCCGGCCGCCGCGGAAGCGGCCTCCTCGCTGATGGTGGCCATGTTCAACCTCGCCATAGCGGCGGGAGCACTGCTCGGCGGCCTCGCGGTCGACGGGATCTCCGCCCCCGCCGCTCCGCTCGGCGGGGCCGCCCTCATGCTCATGGCCGCCGTCACCGTCCGGGCCACGGCGCTCCGCCGCCGCCCCGAGCACGTCGACTGACGGATCTCGCCCGACAGAACGGGCGGACCCTCCGCCGCCCCGAGCACGTCGACTGACGGATCTCGCCCGACAGAACGGGCGGACCTGGGCGGATCGGACACGGGGCTTGACCCGGCCGGTGCCGGAGGGCAAGAGTGCGCCCGATCAAGACCCACAGTTCTGGCCGCACCCCGGAGATACCTCAGATGCCCATACCGGTTCGCCCGCCGCTCGCCCCGCCCGCGATCGGCGGTTCTCCGGCACTCGGCACGCCCGGCGCCCACGGCGGCGGCGCGGTCCAGGCTCCCGCCGCCCGGCGGCGCAGAGCCTGACCGGCCGGACGGGGGCCGGCACCGCGCCGGCCCCCGCCCCTGCCGGGAGACAGCCATGTCCCAGGACCCTGATGAGAACGGGCTCGCCCCCGACGACGCCCTGTTCGTACGCCCGTACGTCGCCCCCTCCGGCCCGCCGGCCCGAGTGGACGCTCCCGCCTGGCCGCAGACCGGCCCGTTCGCCTTCCCCGACCCCGCCCACGACCCCGCGGACGACCCCGCCCACGACCCCGCGGACGGCTCCGCAGGCGGCCGGGGACACCGCCCGGACGCCGGAGTTCCGGCACCGGTGACCGCGCCCCCCGGGCCTTCCGTGGCCGCCGCCCGCCATTCCCGGCATTCCAGGGGAGCAGGCCGCCGGAGCCGCCTCCCGCTAGCCGTGGGCACCGTGCTCGGCCTCGCGGCCGTCGGCGGCCTCGTGCTCCTGCTGACCGGCCCCGACGCGCAGCCGCCCCGGGCCCAGGCGCCGGCCGACCTGACCGTGCCCGCGCTTCCGGGCGGCCCGGCCGGCGGCAGTGAATCCCCCGGCCCCACGGCGTCCGCCCGGTCCGCGGCACCGTCGGCCTCGGCCACCGAGGCGTCGGCCCGGACGACGGGCCCGGCGGCGAAGCCGTCCACCGCGCCCAGCGCGTCGGCCGCACGGCCGTCGGGCGCGTACGTGACCCTGCGCATGGGCGACAGCGGGCCCGAGGTACGGGCCCTGCAGGAGTTGCTCCAAGGACAGGGCTTCACCTACGTGTCCGTCACCGGCGTCTACGACGGCCAGACCAAACGCGGCGTCGGCCAGCTCCAGCGCGACCGGTCCATCAAGGGCGACCCCCAGGGCGTCTACGGGCCGAACACGCAGGCGGCCATGGGATAAGGGGGCGGGCCGGGCCGGCGCCGGGCGCCCGCGCGTTCAGCGACCGCCCGCGACCCGCAGCACCGTCCCCGTCGTGTACGAGGCGTCCGGGGACAGCAGCCAGGAGATCGCCCCGGCGATGTCCTCGGGCCGTCCGGGGCGCCCGAGCGGGGTCGCGGCCCCGATGCGGGCCGCGCGGTCGGGGTCGCCCATCGCGGCGTGCATACCGGTCTCGATGGTGCCGGGCGCGACGGCGTTGACCCGGATCCCGTCCGGGCCCAGTTCCTTGGCGAGCCCCACCGTCAGCGCGTCGGTCGCCGCCTTGGTCGCCGCGTAGTGCACGTACTCCCCGGGGCTGCCCAGGGTGGCCGCCGCCGAGGAGACGTTCACGATCGCCCCGCCCCCGGACTCCGCCATGTCACGGGCGGCCCGGCGGCAGCACAGCAGGTACCCGAGGAGGTTGACCTCGACCACCCGGCGCAGGTCCTCGGTGCGGGCGTCGGCGAGCCGGCCCAGCGGCCCCGTCACCCCGGCGTTGTTGACCAGGCCCGTCACCGTGCCCAGTTCGGCGCCGGCGATGTCGAAGAGCCGTTCGACCGCGCATTCCTCGGAGGTGTCGACCTGTACGGTCACGCAGCGGACCCCGGCGGCCCGTACGCGCGCGGCGACGGCCTCGGCCGCCGCCTCGTCGCGGACGTAACCCAGCACCAGGTCGTGCCCGTCCGCGGCCAGCCGCAGACAGGTCGCCGCGCCGATGCCCCTGCTGCCGCCGGTGACGACGGTGACCGGACGAGGTGACATGGGGGCCTCCACCGGGACGCGGATCGTGGAGCGGGCGCGTGCGGGCGCCCGTCGCGTCGCACGGTGCGGCAGGCTAACACCCTGATAATCGCTGGACCAGCGAAAATGCCGGGACGGAGAGTGGCGTCACCGATGTGCCGCACCCTGTGCCGATCACAAGTGCGCTTGTCGGTGCCGTCCATGACGACCCGTTGGAGCCACCCATGTCGACCTTGCGCGTCACAGCCGAAGAGCTGACCGTCCACGACCACCCGAACGCCGACGCGTTGGAGCTGGCCCAGGTGGGCCTCTACCGGGCGGTGATCGCCAAGGGCGCCTACCGCACCGGTGACTTCGCGCTCTACATACCCGAACAGGCCGTACTGCCCGCCGGGCTGATCGAGGAGCTGGGACTCACCGGGCGGCTCGCCGGCGGCAACGCCGACCGGGTCAAGGCCGTCCGGCTGCGCGGCGAACTCTCCCAGGGCCTGGTGTGCCGGCCCCGCGCCCTCGCCGGCGTCGACCTGGCGCAGGCGGCCGAGGAGGGCACCGACTTCGCGGAGCTGCTCGGCATCACCAAATGGGCCCCCCCGATCCCCACCACCATGAGCGGTGACGTCGAGGCCGCCGCCGACCTGATGCCGTGGGTGGACATCGAGAACCTCCAGCGCTATCCGCACATCTTCGAGCCCGGCGAGAGCGTCGTCCTCACCGAGAAGCTGCACGGAACGGCCAGCCTGTTCACGTACGTCGTCGAGGGCGGACGCTCGATCGTCTCCTCCAAGGGCTTCGGCGCCAAGGGGCTCGCCCTCAAGGAGGACGACCGCAACCTCTACTGGCGCGCCGTACGCGGCCACGGGGTGCCCGCCGTCGCCGGAGCGCTGGCCGAACGCCTCGGCGCGACCCGCATCGGGATCTTCGGCGAGGTGTACGGCGCGGGCGTCCAGGACCTGGCGTACGGCACCGACGTGCGCACCGCCGACACGCCGCCCGGATACGCCGTCTTCGACGTGTCCGCCGAGATCGACGGGCAGGTCCGCTGGCTGGATCCGGCCGCCGTCCTCGTCGACGGCGAACTTCCGCTGGTACCACGGCTGTACGAGGGCCCGTACGACCTGGACACGGTGCTGGAGCACGCCAGCGGCCGCGAGACGGTTTCCGGGCGGGCCGTGCACCTGCGGGAGGGCGTGGTCATCCGCCCTGCGGCCGAGCGGTACAGCCCGGTCGTGGGCGGCCGCGCCATCGCCAAGGCGGTCAGCCCGGCCTACCTGACCCGCAAGGGCGGCACGGAATACGAGTGATCACCGCTCGGGCACGCCCCCTAAGGTGATCGGATGCCTGCTACCGACGCACTGAGCCGGGCCCTCGACGCCCCGGGGGACCCGTCCGTGCGGTTCCTGCCGCCCACCGTGTCCGAACTGCTGCGCACGCTCGCCGCCCCGCCCCGGCTGGCCGCGCACCTGCGGCTCGTGCACGACGTCGCGCACGACCTGGCCGACTGGCTGGCCGGGTACTGCCCGGCCCTGGAGTTCGACCGGGAGGCCGCGCTGTTCGGAGCGGCCACGCACGACATCGGCAAGGCGGTGCACACCGCGGAGCTGAGCGGCCCCGGCTCCGCGCACGAGCCGGCGGGCCGGGAACTCCTGCTCGCGCACGGGTTCCCCGCACACCTGGCCCGCTTCGCCGCGACCCACGCGACCTGGCACGGGGGCTCCGTGAGCATCGAGGAGCTGCTGGTCAGCACCGCCGACAAGGTGTGGAAGGGCAAGCGGGTCCAGGACCTGGAGGACCTCCTGGTGGGCCGTCTCGCCGAGGCCACGGGCACCGAGCGCTGGGCCGCGTACCTGGACCTGGACGGGGTGCTCGGGCGGATCGCCGAGGGGGCGGACGGGCGGCTCGCCTTCCAGGCCGCCTTCCCGGTGTACGCCTGACCGGTCGGTCGTGTCCGACCGGCCGGGCCGGGGCGTGCGTGGTGGGATGGGCCGGGGCGGGGTCCACCAGCACACGGAGAGGTCGGGTACATGTCCCAGTCGGGCCGGAGCGGTCAGGAAACCATGCGGGCGATGGCGTACGAGACGTACGGCGGGACGGAGGTGCTCTCCGAGACCCGGCTGCCGCTGCCCAAGTTCGGCCCCGGCGAGGTCCTCGTCCGGGTCAAGTGCGCCGCCGTCAACCCCGTCGACTGGAAGATCATGGCGGGCGGGCTGGATCCCCTCATGGACGTCGTCTACCCGGTGGTCCCCGGCTGGGACGTCGCCGGCACGGTCGAGAAGGTCGGCATCGACGTCCCCGAGTACGCCGAGGGCGACGAGGTCATGGCCTACGCCCGCAAGGACTACGTGCACGGTGGGACCTTCGCCGAGTTCGTCACCGTTCCCGTACGCGCCCTCGCGCACAAGCCCGCCTCGCTGAGCTGGGCCGAGGCCGCCGGGCTCCCGCTGGCCGGGCTCACCGCCTACCAGCTGCTCACCCGCCTCGGCACTGGCGGGGACGACACCGTCCTCATCCACGGAGCCGCGGGCGGCGTCGGCTCGTTCGGCGTGCAGATCGCCCGATCGCTGGGCGCACGCGTCATCGGCACCGCGTCCCCCCGCAATCACGACCGGGTGCGCGAACTCGGCGCCGAGCCCGTCGCATACGGCGACGGGCTCGCCGAACGCGTCCGTGCCCTCGTGCCCGACGGGCCCACCGTCGTCGCGGACTTCGTCGGCGGGGTCGGTGGCGTCACCCGCGAGGTGCTCCACGACGACGGCCGGCACGCCTCCATCGCCGACCCCAGCGTGCTCGGCTCCGGCGGCGAATGGATCTGGGTCCGCCCCGTCGGCAGCGATCTGGCCGAACTGGGCCGGCTCGCCGACAGCGGACAGCTGAAGGTGCCGGTCGCCAAGACCTTCCCCCTGGCCGAGCTGGCGGCGGCCTTCGAGCTCAGCCAGGGCGGCCACACACCGGGAAAGATCATCATCGAGGTCTGATCCCGTCCGCCGTCGGCCCGCGTTTCAGGTACCCAGATCCGGCACCTCACCGCCCGCCGCCCAGGACACCTCGACCCCTCGCAGGCCGGCTCGCCACCGGTCGGCCGGCCCGGCCAGGTGCGCCGCGTCCGGCGGCGCGGCGCCCAGGCCGATCGCGTACCGGGCGAGGCCCGGCCCGGACTCGAAGGGATGGGGCCAGGCGTGCGCACCGGCGGCGCCGGCCTCCTCGAGGGCGCCGAGGAGCGCCCGCAACCGCCCGCGCACCCGGCCCCGTACCTCCTCGAACTCCGCCTCGGCCGCCCGTACGGTCACCACCGCCCAGGCGGCGTGCCGGCGGTGCGGCGGCGGCGCGGTCGCGGCCAGGGCGTCCGCCCCGACCCCCGACTCCAGCAGCTCCCACGCCCCGTACAGCTCCTGCACCAGGAGGTCCCGCAGGCCCGGCGTCACCTGGGCGGTGCAACCGCGCACCGGCGCCGACGGGGTGAGCACCGTGACCGGATCCGGCTCCGGGCCCGGCGCAGCCGCGGCCACCGGATCCGGACCCGCCAACGCGACCGGCTCACGCCAGTCCCAGGCGGCCCACCGCCCGAAGAACTCCCGCAGCAGGGCGTCCGGCGGCAGGGCCCCCGCCTCCCGGACGGTGTGCGCCGCGAGGACCGACCAGGCCAGTCCCGGCAGCCCCCCGAACGGCGCCGAGTCCAGCCCCCTGGCCCGCGCCCACGCCTTCACCCGCCGCGCGAGCACGGCGAACGCGGCATGCTCCGCCCCCACCGCCTCCCGTACGGCGTCGGCGTCGCTCACCGCGCTCAGCGCGACGGCGGCGGCCTCGCCCAGTTCCGCCCGCCGCTCCACCGCACGCGCCGGGTCCAGGTCACCGGTGGAGACCACCACCAGGTCCACGGACAGCGACCCGACGTGGAAGCGCAGGCCCGGCACCCGGGCACCCGTCACCTCGCGCAGCCCCCCGGCCAGCGGCAGTGCGGCCGTCACCTGCTCGCGCACCCGGGCGACGTCGGCCGTTCCCGGCAGCGCCGCCACCAGGTCCAGGTCGGCGCCCGGCAGGGCGCAGCCCATCCGGCGGGAGCCGGCCACGTGCACCCGCGCACCGGGCAGCGCGGCCCCGATGCGCGCGGCGACCGCCTCGGCCCGATCGTTCCCGGGCTCCGGCCGGGCCTCCGGAAGGGGCTCCGGAGCCCAGCGCACCTCGCCCGTGCCCAGCGCCACCGTCGCCCGGACCCGCATCGGTCCGTCCCCGCGCCGCGAGAGCACGGCCAGTTCCCCGACCCGCGCGGACACGCCTCCACCGAGGCGCGCCGCGAACTCCGCGACGGCCCGCTGCGGGTCGCGGCTGCGCCCGAGCGTCAGATGCGGGGTGTAGCCCCCGTGCCCGCCGGAACGAACCCGGCAGCCGGGGAACCGGTCCGTCAGCGCCCGACGGAGCTCCTGCCACGGCGCCTCGCCGCCGGCCGCCGGATCCATCCAGACGGTGGCCTCCTCACGGTGCCCGAAACTGTGCACCCCTTCCAGCCGGGCCTCGAACGCAGCGGTTGCCGCGGCCACTTCGGCCAGCAGCGGGACGGCCTCGGCGAAGCAGGACTCCGGTACGAAACCGAAGAGGAGGTTCACGTGCGCGGGCCAGCGGCCGGCCGCCGGGTCGTGCTCCCGGCGCACCTCACCCACCGCGTCCGGCAGGCCCGGCGGCAGCCACGCCACCGCCGTCCGCGCAGTCGCGGGCACGTCGAGCCGCACCGGGGCCCCGCCGGGCGCCCCGAACTCCACCGTCGCCTCCACCCCGAAGTGGTCGGAGACGAACAGTCCGTCGGGGCCCGGGGAGTCGCCGCGCAACGCCGCCCGGGTCACCCTGGCCGGGGAGGGGCCCAGCAGGATCCGGTCCAGCCGGGCGGCGCGGCCCGTCAGTGAACCGACCGCGGCCAGTGGATTGGCCGCCGGGTCGAAGGTCGGTGTGGCGTCGGCCGTCCCGTGCACCTCGCTCCAGGCATCGCGCATGCCGAGCGCGGGCGCCGGCCCCTCGGCCCCGTGGCGGCCGTCGTTGAAGTCGCCCAGGAGGACCACGCCGGCCTCGACGCCGCCCAGGCCCTCCGCGAGGCGGGCCAGTTCGGCCTCCCGCCGCTCGTGCCCGTTCTCGGTGTGGTCGCTGGTCAGGTGGGTGCCGGCGACGACCAGCGGCCCGGCCGCGGTGTCCACCGTCACGGCGGTCACCGCCTTGTGCGGGCGGAACATGTGCAGGCCCGCCTCCCGCACCGGCAGCCGGCTCAGGACCAGCAGCCCGCACGCGGAGACGTCCCGGCCGCCGGGATCCGTGCCGAGGGTGTACTGCGCCCGCACCCACGGCGCCGCCAGCAGCATGCCGAGCAGTTCCGGCTCCACCTCCTGGAGCGCGATGACGTCGGCGTCCGCGACGGCCAGGTCGTCCAGCAGGAGCGGTCTGCGCCGCGCGGTGGCGATCCGTGGGGCGTCGTAGCGGTCCCAGAGCGTGTTCCAGGTCAGCAGCCGCACCGAGGACGGTGCCGCCGCGGCGTCCGCGGGAGCCGCCTGCGCGGGACGCCACGCGCCGCCGCCCGAGGGATCCCATGCGTGCGGGGTGCGGGCGGTGAAGAAGGGAGCCCGCAGCAGACGTGGATCGCGGACGCGGCCCGCCGCGGTCACGTCGATCAGGTCCACGCCGGTCGCCCGGTCCCACACCAGCTCGCCGTCGGCCTCGACGAACAGCACCCGGTGCCAGGGGATGTCCCCGCCGGGCACGAAGGAGGGCAGCGGGACCCGTTTGGGAGCCGCCCCGCGCTGGAGCAGGCCGAGCACGAACCGCGCCGGATCGAACCGGGGGTCCCAGCGGACCTGGTGGTAGAGCTGCTCACTGGTGCGCATCGGTGCCTCCGCCCGCCGTGACCGTCAACGGGCCGGGCGCGAGCGTGCCCGCCGTGTCCTCCACCCGCCCGCCGGCGCCGACGTACCACGTACGGTGCGCCCGGCCCGCGTACGGCGGGCTGAACCGGCGCAGCTGCGAGGTCAGCACCTGCGGCGGCACCGGATGCGGGCGCACCCCGTTGCGGCGCACCAGCTCCGCCTCCTCGACCAGCACCACGACATGGGTGACCAGCGCGTCGCGCCGGCGCGCGACCGAACCGGCCGGCCCGCGCTGCTGGTCGGTGAGGGACGTGGCGTCCCACACCACGGTCCCGCCGCGCGCCAGGGCGGCGTCGAGCCTGTCCAGGCCCGCGCTCAGCACCTCGGCGTTGGCCCGCTGGTCCGTGCGCGACCCCCGGGCGCTGCGCAGGTCGTCGAGCGAGACGTACGCGTCCACGCCGGGCAGGGAGCGGCCGAAGGTGCTCTTCCCGCTGCCCGAGGGGCCGCACAGGTGCACCAGCCGGGGAAACGAACCGTCACGCCACTGCCACGTCGCCGCCACCGCCTCCTCCACCGAGGAACCGGAGATCCTGCCGTCCGCGAACGCCCGCCGGGCCTCCGCCCAGCAGCGGTCTGCCGCGGCAGCGCCCAGCCCGGCGAGGGGCTCCCGCAGCGCGGTCCGCAGGGCCTCCAGCGGATCCGGGCCGCCCAGCAGCCCGGCCTCCTCGGCCCACAGCGCGGACCACTCCACGCACTCCCGCGCCTGCGGCCCGTCGGCCAGCGCCCCGGCGAGCGCGTGCAGCACCCCGAGATCGGCCGCCGTGGCCATCCGTACCAGTCCGGCCCGCCGGTCGGCGTCGGAGAACGGCCGCTGGAGGTACGGGTACAGCCCCAGCAGGTCGCCCACCCGCCGCGCGAGCGGCATCCCGGCCGGACCGGCCGCGAGCCGCGCGGCCGTCCCGGCACGCGGCTGGCGGCGCAGCACGGCGGCGAGCACTCCGGCCAGCCGGTCGTCGCCGGTCCGCCCCGAGGCGTCGATCCGGGCGGTGACCTCGGCGACCACGTCGGCGCCGGCGCCAGCGCCGGTGTCCGTGGCGGTGGATCCGTCCGTGCCGACTGCGGCGGCCAGGGCCGGGGCATCGGGCTCGGCGCCCGAGCGCACCGCCCACAACGGGGCCGCCGGGCCGAGCCCGTTGGGCACGACCTCCGCGTACATCCAGTGCGTGTCGGTCTGCACGTGCCCGACCCGCACCCACTTGGCCACGCACCGGCCGAAGTCCGCCCGGGAGAAACCGGCGGCGGTACGCACGACGTAACCCTCCTGCCGGGCGGTGTCGAGCTTGAGCCTGCGCAGCGCCCGCTCGTCGAAGGTGCCGCGCCACAGCACCCGCGGAACGGGCACCCCGAGACCCCGCAGGAACCGTACGGTCCGGTCCCAGTCCAGGCACTGCTCGCCGTCCCACACCGAGAAGCCGTAGAACCAGCTGTCCAGGTCCTCGTACCGGATCGAGTGCCGGGCGTAGAGGTTCTCCCCGCACACCCGCCACCCGGCGGGAATGCCGGGGCCGATCCGCCCCTGGAGGCCCTTGACCCAGGCCCGCGAGGGGTGGTGTCCGGAGTCGAGCGAGCGGGCGTGCAGCCCGTCCGCGTACAGGGTGGTGTTCTCCCCGTCGAGCTTCTCGGTGACCACGACCTCGCGTCCGCTCAGCCCCGCCAGTCCGAGCGACCGGACGTCGTCCGCCGACGCCCCGGGTGACCAGGGCAGATGAGGCGTACGGGGATAGTGGGTGCGCATGATCCGCTCCGGCTCGACGACAGGGTCCGCCGTCACTGTAGGTATCCGGTGGCGGGCGGATCCACCCAATTCAGCGACAGAGGGCCACGATGGCCGGTGACACCGTGCCCTCCGCCGCCCTGCACAGGGGAGCCATGTCGTACGAACGTCCGGGAGCCGGGCGGGACTTCACCGGGGCCACCGGCTGCCGACGGGCCTTCTTCCGGGGCGCGGGCCTCGCCGGTTCCACCGGTTTCCGGGCCCTGGGAGGGCCCGCCCTGCGGGGCGGGCGCTGCGGCTCCCGGGCGGCGGCGGCCCGGGGCCGGTACGGCGCCGACGCCGGTCCGGACGCCGGTACGGGCGCCCGTGCGTCCGGCACGGCGGCGGGCTCCGCGGCCCCTGACGGAGGCAACCGGACCAACGGCCGGGCGGCGGCCGTGGGTTCCGGCGGCAGGCCGGGGTTCCCGGCCGGAGCCGGAGCCGCACGCGGTGCGTCCGGTGCGGGGGAGGGGTGCACCGTCACGCATCCGGAGGCCATGACGAGCGCGACGAGTGTCAGGGGCAGAGCCCGGCGCAGCTGCATCCGACCACCCTGCCGCACCGGCGCGGCCCGGACCGGCGCCCGTCACACGGTCGGGTGACTGCGGCCCTCCGACCCGAAACCATCCGGCGGCCGCACCGGCGGGCGGGCGCTCGCCGTGCACCGGCGACGCACGCTCCGTGGCCGACCGGAGCGGATCCGCCCGATCGAACATACGATGGGCGGGAACCGGCGCGGGCGGCTCGCCGCGCCGCCGGACCGGGCCGCTCGTGGGAGACCTATGACGCAGGCTGCCGAACCAGCGCGGACCGTCATCCTGACCGTGGACGACGATCCCGGGGTCTCCCGTGCCGTCGCCCGCGACCTGCGGCGCCACTACGGGGCGGGCTACCGGATCGTGCGCGCCGAGTCCGGTGAGTCCGCGCTGGAGGCACTGCGCGAGCTGAAACTGCGCGGCGACCTGGTGGCCGTCATCCTCGCCGACTACCGCATGCCGCAGATGAACGGCATCGAGTTCCTCGAACAGGCCCTGAACGTGTACCCGGGCGCCCGGCGCGTCCTGCTGACCGCCTACGCCGACACCAACGCGGCGATCGACGCGATCAACGTCGTCGACCTCGACCACTACCTCCTCAAGCCCTGGGACCCGCCGGAGGAGAAGCTCTACCCGGTCGTCGACGACCTGCTCACCGCCTGGCGCTCCAGCGACTACCGCCCCGTCCCCGCCACCAAGGTCGTCGGACACCGCTGGTCGGCGCGCTCCTCACAGGTGCGGGAGTTCCTGGCCCGCAACCAGGTGCCGTACCGCTGGTACTCCTCCGACGAGCCCGAGGGCCGCCGGCTGCTGGAGGCGGCGGGCGCCGACGGACAGCGGCTGCCCCTGGTCGTCACCCCCGAGTGCACCGTGCTGATCGAGCCCGAGGCGGCCGACCTCGCCGCCCACGTGGGCCTCGCGACCACACCGGCCGCCGACTTCTACGACCTCGTCGTCATCGGCGGCGGCCCGGCCGGACTCGGCGCGGCCGTGTACGGGGCCTCCGAGGGCCTGCGGACCGTACTGGTCGAGCGGTCGGCGACCGGCGGGCAGGCCGGGCAGAGCTCCCGCATCGAGAACTACCTCGGCTTCCCCGACGGCGTGTCGGGCGCCCAGCTCACCGAACGCGCCCGCCGGCAGGCCGGGCGGTTCGGCGCCGAGATCCTCACGGCGCGGGAGGTCATCGGCCTGGAGGTCAACGGCTCCGCGCGCGTCGTCCGCTTCTCCGACGGCTCGTCCGTCGCCGCGCACAGCGTCATCCTGGCGACCGGTGTCTCCTACCGGCAGCTCATGGCGCCGGGCTGCGACGACCTGACCGGCCGTGGCGTCTACTACGGCTCCTCGCTCACCGAGGCCGCTTCCTGCCAGGGACACGACGTGTACATCGTGGGCGGCGCCAACTCCGCCGGGCAGGCGGCGATGTACCTGTCGCGGGGCGCGAAGTCGGTGACGCTGCTGGTGCGCGGCGCGTCCCTGAGGGCGTCGATGTCGTACTACCTGGTCCAGCAGATCGAGGAGGCGCCGAACGTCTCCGTGCGGACCCGCACCGTCGTCGAGTCGGCCCACGGAGAGGAGCACCTGGAGCGGCTGGCCCTGCGGGACGTCGACACCGGCGCGACGGAACTCGTCGACGCGCAATGGATGTTCGTCTTCATCGGCGCGGCCCCGCTGACCGACTGGCTGGACGGCACGGTGCTGCGCGACGACCGCGGCTTCATCCTGGCCGGCCCCGACCTCACGCCGGACGGGCGACCGCCCGCCGAGTGGCCGCTGGACCGGCCGCCCTACCACCTGGAGACCAACATCCCCGGCGTGTTCGTCGCGGGCGACGCGCGGGCCCAGTCCGCCAAGCGCGTCGCGTCCGCGGTCGGAGAGGGAGCCATGGCCGTGATGCTCGTCCACCGCTACCTGGAGCAGTCATGAGCGGGAAGTACGTGCACTGCGACCCGCAGGAGATCGCTTCGCTGTTCCTGTTCGAGAAGCTCACCCCCCAGCAACTCGGCCGGCTGTGCGCCGAGGGACGGGTGGAACGGTTCGACCCGGGGCCCGTGTACACCGAGGGCGACCCGGCGTCCTGCTTCTACGTGATGATCGAGGGCACCGTCGTACTGTCCCGCCGGGTCGGCGGCGACGACATCGAGGTCAGCCGCACCTCACAGCGCGGCGTGTACGCGGGGGCCATGCAGGCCTACCTGGGCGACCGGGTGCCCCAGACGTACACCAACTCGATGCGGGTGACCGAGCCGACCCGGTTCTTCGTGCTCCCGGCCCTGGCGTTCTCCGATTTCATGCAGGAGTGGTTCCCGATGGCCGCACACCTGCTGGAGGGGCTGTTCTTCGGCGCGAAGAACACCCAGCGGGCCATCGGCCAGCGGGAGCGGCTGCTCGCCCTCGGGTCGCTGTCGGCCGGTCTCACCCACGAGCTCAACAACCCGGCCGCGGCCGCCGTCCGGGCCACCGCCACCTTGCGCGAACGCGTCGGCAAGATGCGGCACAAGCTGGCCGTCATCGCCCAGGGCCACTACTCGCGCGAGGCGATCGCAGACCTCATCGAGGTCCAGGAACGCACGGTGGAACGCGTCGCGAAGGCGACGACGCTCAGCCCGCTGGAGGCCTCCGACCGGGAGGACGAACTCGCCGACTGGCTCGACGACCACGGCATCACGGAGGGCTGGCGGATCGCGCCGACGTTCGTGCAGGCCGGACTGGACGTGGACTGGCTGGAGCAGGTCGCGGCGGCCGTGGACGCCGACATCCTCCCCGGGGCCATCGGCTGGCTCAACTACTCGGTCGAGACCGAGCTGCTGATGGACGAGATCGACGACTCCACCACCCGCATCTCCCACCTCGTCGACGCCGCGAAGCAGTACGCGCAGCTCGACCGGGCCCCGACCCGGGTCGTCGACGTCCACGAACTCCTCGACAGCACCCTGCTGATGCTGTCCGGCAAGATCGGCCCCCGGGTGCGGGTGGTCAAGGACTACGACCGCTCCCTGCCGGAGGTGCCCGCCTACCCGGCGGAGCTCAACCAGGTGTGGACCAACCTCGTCGACAACGCCGTCTTCGCCATCGGCAGCACCGGCGGCGACGGCACCCTGACGGTCCGCACGGCACGGGAGGGCGACCAGCTGCTGGTGGAGTTCCGCGACACCGGGCCCGGCATCCCGGCCGACATCCGCAGCCGCATCTTCGATCCCTTCTTCACCACCAAGCCGGTCGGCGAGGGCACCGGCCTCGGCCTGGACATCTCCTGGCGGATCGTGGTCAACAAGCACCACGGAAGCCTCCAGGTCGAGTCCGTCCCCGGCGACACCCGCTTCCAGGTGCTGCTGCCCCTGACCGCGCCGGAACCCGAGACCGGAGCCGGGAACGCGCCCGGAACCGAGACAGCCGAGGAGCCCGCATGAGCGACATCAAGGGGATCGACCCGAGCGTCCCGCCGACCGGCAACGGCTGCGCCGACTGCGATGCGGTGGGCGGCTGGTGGTTCCACCTGCGCCGCTGCGCCCAGTGCGGCCACGTCGGCTGCTGCGACTCGTCACCCGCCCGGCACGCCACCGCCCACTGGAAGTCCACCGGTCACCCGCTGGTGCAGAGCTTCGAACCGGGCGAGGAGTGGTTCTGGGACTACGACGGCAACGAGATGTACGAGTCCGGGCCGCCACTGGCCCCGCCGGGCGGCCACCCCGCGGACCAGCCGGCCCCCGGACCCGCCGGCCGGGTGCCGGAGGACTGGACCCGCCGGCTCCACCGCTGACCCCGCGGTCCTGCGCGGCCACGCGCTACCGGCCGGGCTCCGGCGCGTCTGCGTGCGGGTGGCCGGCGCGGCGGAGGGCGGCGGGTGTGGTCCCGTACCAGCGCTGGACGGCCCGGCGCAGGGCTCGGGCGTCGGCGTAGCCGCTGCGGGCGGCGATCGCGTCGATGCTCAGACCGGTGGTGTGGAGCAGCCGCGAGACTCGGTCCCGGCGTACGGCCTCGACCTCGCCGCTCCACGTGGTGCCGTGCTCGTCGAGGCGGCGCTGCAGGGTCCGCGGGCTGACGGCCATGCGGTGCGCGACGGTGGCCAGGGCGGGCACGCCCTCGTCGTGGACGGAGGACAGGGCGCTGCGGAAGAGGTCGAGCCAGTCGCGCAGCGGGACCGCGGCGGCCAGGGTCTGGTCGGCGTGTCTTCGGAGCACGGCCGACAGGCCGGGCTGGGCGTGCGGTGCCGGGGCCGTCAGGTCGGCGGTACGCAGGGTGATCGAGCTGACCGGGGCCCCGAACGTGATGTCGCGGGTGCCGTAGAGCTCGGTCAGCGCGTCGTACCGGCGGGGGGCCCCGGCGGCCAGGGCCACACGGAGCGGGACGAGGGGCCGCCGGGCGGCCTCGCCCAGGCGGCGCAGGTACAGCCCGAGCGCGCAGGCGCGGACGGCGCAGGCCGCCTCGTGGTCCAGATCGCCCCGGTTGAAGTGGCTGAGGGTGACGCGGTCCCCGTCCTCGGTGATCCGGAGCTGGTCGGTGCCGCTGTCGGCGACGGTGCCGAGGTAGGCCGCGGCGTCCCGGATCCCTTCGAGGGGAGTGGGGGCGGAGGTGATCAGGTAGTCCCAGACCCCGAGGCTTCCGATGCCGGACCGCTGCGTCAGCAGCAGGGCCACCTCGGCCCAGGGAGCGTGGACGGTGGCCAGCTCCGCGATGCGGATGCTCGTGATGGCGGGGGGCCGGCACAGGTCGTCGTTGAGGTGTTCAGGAGCCATGCCCAGCAGGTGCGCGTAGCCGGTCGGGGGTATCCCCAGCAGACGTGCGGCATCGACGTTCAGGCGGGTGAGGGCGGAGGACGTTGTCCCCTGGTGCGCATGCGAGACCACAGGGGGTGAGCATAGACCAGCCTGAAATGCCAGCTCAGTGCCGCAGTTTGGGACCTGATGTCCCCAATACGGCGTGCCGGGTCCCCTCATGGCGCGTTCGGTCCCCTTGCTGACGCCTGCTGCCATGGGGCAAGTCGGCTGCCCGGCCCTAGCGTTGTGATCGTTCTCGCGGGGCGCTCCGGCACCCGGCGACGTACGGGAGGTTCCTTCCGGATCGGAGTCCCCCCACGGGGGTGGGGGGCTCGGAACCCGGAGGCGCGGTGCCGCCTCACACTCGCCGCGTCCTGCCCGCCCGGCGGACCGGCGCGGGCGGACGGCGGGGGCTACGCCCGGGCGCCCATGCGGGTGGCCAGTCGCAGGGCGTGCTCCACCGGGCCCCGGCGCAGCGGGCTGCCGGCCCAGATCCGCTGCCAGGCCCAGGTGAGCGCCAGCGCCGCGCCGCTGAAGGCGATCCACGCGGACCAGGACGCCGCGCCGTGGGCCGGGCCGGCCAGGACCAGCGCGTGGACGACGTACGCGCTCAGCGCCATCGCCCCCAGTACCGTGAGCGGCCGCAGCAGGCGGGCGCCGACCCCGTGCCGCGCGGCCAGCGCGCACAGGCCGATGAGCGCACAGCCGACGCCCGCGTTGCCCAGCGTCTCCAGCGGGGTCTGGCTGTACGGGTCGGCCAGCAGCAGCCAGTCCCAGGAGGTGCTCGGCACGGCGCCGAACTGGCCGCTCAGCACCTCGCGCACGGGGTCGGCGGCGGCCATGGCCTCCGGGTGGTGGACCGCTATCGCCTCCAGCAACCGCTGCCGGGTGCCGAACGCATGGGTGGCCAGCCAGGCGGAGCCGTACCCGGCGACCGCGGCCGCCGTGCCCCACACCGCCATCCGCCGGGCCATCGCCCGCTCCCGCACGTCGCACAGCCGGGCCAGGGCCATTCCGGCCAGGACGTACGGGAAGTACGTGGCCAGCGGATACGCCCCGGTCAGCAGCAGCTCGCACACCGCCGCACCCAGCCCCGGCCAGCTGGTCAGGTCCGCGGCCTCGGGGACCAGGCCGCGCCCGGAGGACCCGTACCCGAACAGCGGGCCCAGCAGGAACGACAGCAGCGGCCCCACCACGACCGACGCGCCCGCCACGGCGGTGAGCACGGGGGTGGAGAGCCGGGTGAACGGTTCGGCCGCCAGGAAGTACACGGCGAAGAAGGCGAGGATGACCAGGATCCCGGGCCACAGCGAGGCCAGGTACAGGCCGAGTACGGCCAGGACCGCGCAGCGGATCAGCAGCGGCCGCCACCGTGCCGCCCAGCCCTCGGGACGCCGTGCCGGATCCGTGCCGCGCTGGGCGAGGACCAGGGAGAAGCCCGCGAGGAGCGTGAAGAGGGCGGGGGCGCGCCCGTCGGCCGCGACGAGCAGGTAGCCGGCGCCCTCGGGCTGCGGGCTGGGCCCCACGTGCACGGCGAACATGCCGAGGACGGCTATGCCGCGCACGGCGTCGACCCCGGCCAGCCGGCCGGCTCCGCCGCCCCGCCCGCCCGCCGCTCCCGCTCCGGCCCCGGTCCCCGTTCCCACCGCTGTCCCCGCCACTGCCGTTCCTGCTCCCGCCCCGGCCGGCCCCGGCCGGGCCCGTCCCGTCCTCTGAAGTTGGTCGGACCGGCGGTGTTCATGCCGCCAGTCCGCCCCCGCACGGTACCAACGGCGGCATAACCCGGTAATAAGGAGGTATAGGAGCGGCAAAGTGAATCGCCGGGTTCCGCCTCCACGGCCCGCCGTAACCCGCGGGCCGTGCCCGCTGTTGCACAGGCGGCGGGTCCACCCAGGTGAACGGAGTCCCGATGCCGCAGCTGACCGACCACAGCGCGACCGACCACAGCGCGAGCGACGATCGTGAACGCGACGCGGGGACCTGGATGACCCCGGAGGAGTACGGTGCCTCGCGCGCCGTGGTCTGGACCGCGGCCGTGGTCCTCGTCACCGACACCGACGGCCGGATCCTCGTCCAGAGCGTCGACTACCGCGCCGACCGGATGCTCCCCGGCGGGGCGATCGACGCCGGGGAGGCGCCATCCGCGGCGGCCGCCCGGGAGCTGCGCGAGGAGCTCGGCGTGGACGGCCGCTACCCGCGCGGCCTGGCCGTGGACTGGATCCCCGCCGACACCCCGGGCTTCCCGCCCGAGATGCGTTTCCCCGGGGAGATCCTGCACGTCTACGACGGCGGGACCTGGACGCCGGACCGGATCGACACCGTCCGGCTTCCGGCACAGGAGATCACCGGCATCCACTTCGCCGAGCCGGCCGACCTGCCGGCCCTGATGGACCCCGGCGACGCCCGCCGGGCCCTGTCCGCCCTGCGCGCCCGCATCAACGGCTCCGGCGCCGCCCTGCTGGAGGACGGCCGCCCCACCGCCCCGACCGCCCTCGACCGGCTCGGTGTGCTCCGCGCCCGCCGGGTCCCGCAGCGCGGCGCCTGGCACTGCGGCCCGGTCCCCGCGCAGCTGCCCGTACGCGACCGTTCCGCCTGGCTGTTCGCCCCCGACGGCCGGGTCCTGCTCCGGATCGCCCGGGCCACCGGCGCCGCCCAGCTCCCGCCCCCGACCGCCGCGCCCGCCACAGGGGCCGCCCCGCTGGGCTACCGGTACGGGGAGGAGGGCGTCCACGCCCGCGTCGCCGCCCGTCTCGCCGGCCTCCCGCCGGCGGTGGACCCGGCCTACGCGCGGCTGCTGGCCACCCCCGAACAGGTCCGGGAACTGAGCGACTGGGGCCCCGCCGGCGAGGACGAGCTCGCCGCGGTCGACGCGGCCCGCGTCCGCCTGGGCCTTCCCGCCCCCGTCCGGACGCCGCTCACGGAGATCCCCGAGGAGGGCGCCCGCTGGTGACCCGCGGCCGGGGGCTCCCGCCACCGCCGGGACCGTGAAATCCGCCGTCCGCGGTCCGCGGTCCCGCAGCATGGGGCCATGAGCGACAGCACGATCACCTACACCCTCTACATCCAGGCCGATCCGTCGCGGGTCTGGCAGGCCCTCACCGACCCCGCCCTCACCCGCCGGTACTGGGGGCTGAGCTTCGAGACCGACTGGGCGGTGGGTTCGGCGATGGACTGGGTCGAACGGGGGAGCCGCACCAGCGACCCCGCCCAGCTGGTCCTCGGCTGCGTCCCGGACCGCCTGCTGTCCTACACCTGGCACACCTTCAGCCCGCAGTGGGCGGCAGCGGTCGGGATCGACGAGGAGCTGCGGGCCGAGCTGGCCGAGGCGCCCCGCACGAAGGTGACGTACGAGATCGAGCCGGTCGGCGACACCCTCGCCCGGCTGACGATCCGCCACGAGGGGTTCGAGCCGGGCGGCCGCCTGATCGGCATGTGCGGGCAGGCCTGGCCGATGCTCGCATCGAGCCTCAAGACCCTGCTGGAGACCGGGGCGCCGCTGCCCGACCGGATCTGACCCGCTTCCGAACCGGCCGGCCCCGCACCTGAGTTCGCCGCCGCGGTGACTGCCCGAACAGACCCCATGGACGTACTGGTCGACAACGGCTCCCGCTCCAGCACGGCACCGACCCGCTGCACCCCTCCGACGAGGACGCCGTCGACGCCCTCGCCTCCGGAACCACCGGCACCCTACCGGCCACCAAGGCGTTCTTCCCGCCGCAGTCGGCCAAGGCCGGACATCGTCACGACGACCACCACCCGCTCTCGGAGCCCGGGAGGGGGACCCGCGCACGGCGAAGGACCTCTCACCGCCCGGTCCCCGGTCGACTGCGTCTCCTTCGCGATCGGCCGGCCCCGCGACTGCTCCGTCACGTCGTTCCACTTCGAGCAGGTCTGACGGCCCTGGCCGCGTGGACGAGCGCCCCGCCACCGCCCGGACGGCACCCTGGCCGCCGCTCGTTCGCGCCGGTCGTGTGGAATGGGTGCCATGCGGACAGGCAAGAAGCAGCGGGAACCGGCCATAGCCATACCGACGGCGGCGCCCGTGACACCGGTGGCCGGCGTCCGGGCGATGCCGGCCGGCGGCGTCGCCCGGGCCGGACACGCCCGCGGGGGTGCCGCCCGATGAGCCTCCCCGACGCCGACATGCCACCCGAGCACTGGCGCTACTTCCGCCACCTGGACTCCCTGGCCGCGGTACAGGGCGAGGACACCGAGGCCGAGGCCGAGGCGGTGACCGCCGTACTGCGCGATCCCGACCGGGTGATGGCCGAGAGCGCGGTGGTCACACATCTCGACCGCCGGGCGGCGGGCCTGCTCGCCGACGACGCGTTCACCGCCTGGGCGCGGGCCATGTCCGGCGTGCTCGCCGGCCGGGCTTTCCCCGAGCGCCGCCTGCGGGAGTGGAGCCTGCTCACGGCCGTCACCCGCGGCGAGCCGTGGTCCCCGGCCGAGCTGACCGGTTCCTCCGACTGGTGCCAGCGCACCGCGGTCCGGCTGGTCACCTCCCACGACGCCCTGGAACTCCTCGCCGCCGACGCCCGCACCCGCCGCGTCCGCAACGCCGCCGCCGAGCGCCTGCGCAGGCGCCCCGTCGCGTCGGACACCCCGCAATCCGAGTGACCGCCCGCCGCCCTCCGCCTAGGCTGCCCGGGTGACCAGCACGCACCTCTCCAGGATCAACGGCTTCATGGCGGACTTCGCCCGCCGCCAGGCCGCCCGTACCGTCGGGCTGCCCGGCGGGTTCGCCGCCTACGACGACGGCCTCGCCCACTCCCGCGCGAACAACCAGGTCGTCATTGACGCGGCCGTCGACCCCGAGGCACTGCCCGCCATCGCGGAGGAGGCCCTCGGCCACCTGCCGCACCGCCTGGTCTCCGTCCTCGACGAGGAGACCGCGCGGGCCTGCGCCGGACCCCTGACCCGCGCCGGCTACACGCATTCCGCCTATCTGGTGATGCTGCACACCGGACCGGTGCCGGACCGCACGGCGGCGGAGGAGGTAGGTCTGGACGCCCTGCGCGGCCCGCTCACCGCCCGCTGGCGCGGCATCCTCCCCGACGTCGAGGACGAGGTCGTGCGCCATCTCGTCGACCGGCGCGAGGCACGCCTGCGCGGGGCCGACGACGTCCGCTTCCTAGGCTCCCGCACGGCCGGAGGGGAGGTCGCCTCCTGGGCCGACCTGTATCTCGACCCCGAGGCCGGTCTGGCCCAGATCGAGGACCTGATGACGGCGGAGGCCCACTTCCGGCGCGGCCACGCCGATGCCGTCGTGGCCACCGCCCTGCGCCTGGCCGCCGACGCGGGCTGCGACACCCGCTTCCTGACCGCCGACGCCACGGACTGGCCGCGCCACTGGTACGAGCGACGCGGCTTCCGCGTCATCGGACATTCGCACGTCTTCGAACGGGCCTGACCGGGACTGTCCAGGCCGGCCGCGGTCCGGCGCGGAAGGGTCCGCGGGCGGTCAGATGCCCCGGCGGACCCTGGCGGCGCGGCGCGCCTCGGCCTGCTGGCGGG
Organism: Streptomyces sp. NRRL S-378; assembly: GCF_000720645.1. Taxonomy (NCBI): domain Bacteria; kingdom Bacillati; phylum Actinomycetota; class Actinomycetes; order Kitasatosporales; family Streptomycetaceae; genus Streptomyces; species Streptomyces sp. NRRL S-378. The sequence continues at coordinate 68,610 of NZ_JOBX01000017.1, read as the reverse complement.
CCTCCAGCGTCCTGCGGGACTCCTTGCCCTTGCCGGGCCGGCCCGGGCGCGTACCGATGCCGCGGAAGCCGAGCTCCGTCCCCGACGGCCTGCCCTGGGCGTCCGTCGGCGCGGCGCCGGACAGCGGCACGCCGGACGGGGCCTTCGCGCCGGTGATCCGGCTGAGCGCCGCCTCACCGGACCGCACCTGCGTGATCGTCGGCCGGATCCGGGCGTCGGACAGCAGCCGGACCATGTCCCGGCGCTGGTTCGGGGTGACGAGGGTGACGACCCGGCCGGACTCGCCGGCCCGGGCGGTGCGGCCGCCGCGGTGCAGGTAGTCCTTGTGGTCGGCCGGCGGGTCGACGTTGACGACGAGGTCGAGGTCGTCGATGTGGATGCCGCGCGCGGCGACGTTCGTCGCGACCAGCACGGTGACGGCCCCCGACTTGAACTGGGCCAGGGTGCGGGTCCGCTGCGGCTGCGACTTGCCGCTGTGCAGCCCCTCGGCCCGTACGCCCATCGCGCGCAGGTGCTTCACGAACTGGTCGACGCCGTGCTTGGTGTCGAGGAACATCAGCACGCGGTTGTCACGGGCCGCGATCTCGGTCGCCGCCGAGATCTTGTCCGCCGCGTGGATGTGCAGGACGTGGTGGTCCATCGTCGTCACGGCGCCCGCCTGCGGGTCGACGGAGGACGAGACCGGGTCCTTGAGGTACCGGCGCACCAGCTGGTCGACATTGCGGTCCAGGGTCGCCGAGAACAGCATCCGCTGACCCGCGTGGTGCACCTGGTCCAGGATCTCCGTGACCTGCGGCATGAACCCCATGTCGCACATCTGGTCGGCCTCGTCGAGCACCGTGATCCGCACCCGCTCCAGGTGCACGTCACGCCGCCCGACCAGGTCGCTGAGCCGCCCCGGGGTGGCCACGACGACCTCCGCGCCGGTCCGCAGGGCGCTCACCTGACGGCCGATGGACAGCCCTCCGACCACCGTGGCCATCCGCAGCCGCAGGGCCGTCGCGTACGGCTCCAGCGCCTCGGTCACCTGCTGGGCGAGCTCCCGCGTCGGTACGAGAACCAGCGCCAGCGGGCGCTTCGGATCGGCCTGCCGTCCCGCTGTGCGCGCCAGGAGGGCGAGACCGAAGGCCAGGGTCTTGCCCGACCCGGTCCGGCCGCGCCCGAGGACGTCACGCCCGGCGAGGGCGTTCGGGAGGGTGGCCGCCTGGATCGGGAACGGCTGCGTCACCGACAGGGAGGCCATGGTCTCCACCAGCTCAGCGGGCAGGTCGAGCTCGGAGAACGACTCCACCGGCGCCAGCGCCGGCGACTTCGGCTCGGGCATCGCGAACTCACCCTGCGGCCCGATGCTGCGGGGGGCCTTGGCGGCGGACTTGGCGCCGCCCTTCGCACCGCCCTTCACACCGAAGCGGCCATGAGCTGACGGGTTCCTCATGCAGGACCTTTCGAAGCGGGGGAGAGAAGAAGGAAAGAAGATGGTCAACCGCCCATGGTACCAGCGGGGGGCAGGCCCGCCGGGGCGTCGAGTTCGCCCGCGCGGACCTGGGCGCAGTGGGCGCGGACCTCCGCCGCGGCGCGCTCGAAGAAGTCGGCGATCACGGCGGTCTCGTCGGGGGTGTAGTCGGCGAACAGCGCGCCCAGCCGGTCGTAGAACGGCTGGTAGACGGCGAAGACCCGGGCCGCTGCGGCCGGCTCCGCCACGACCCGGACGCGGCGCCGGTCGGCGGGGTCGGGACGGCGCCGGGCGTAGCCGGCCTTCTCCAGGCGGTTGAGCACGCCGGTGACGGCGCCGGTGGTGAGGTCCACCAGCTCGGCCAGGTCGCCGGCGGCGAGGGGGTTCTCGCCGGCGCCCAGGATGTGCCCGAGGCAGGTCAGGTCGGTGACGTTGAGTCCGAGCCGTTGCGCCACTTCCTGCTGGCCGACGATGCCCAGGGCGACGAACTGGTCCATGCGCGAAAGCGCCTCCGCGGCCGTGGCCGCCGGGCGGGGCTTGCCCTGCACGCACATTCTCCTTAGTATCTAAGCTACTTAGTTAGTGAGATACTTACCTTGCGAAATAAGCATCTCCTTGTCCGAGCCTACTGCCGCCCCTTCGACCAGGGAGAACCATGAGCGCGCACGGTCACGTCGATCTCGGCCACACGGTGGCCGGCTGGACCGGAACCACGTTGGCCCTGCTGGGCTTCGCCGGAGCGGGGGTCGCCGTGTGCGCGGCCTGGCCGCCCGGGATCGTCATCGGCCTCGGAGCCGTCGTCCTGGCCGGGGCCGTCACCTGGTTGCTGCACCTCGCGGGCTGGGGCAAGCCGAGCGGCCCCCGCCCGGAGGTGGAATGGGACTGGCGCACCCGGGACACCACCGCCCTCGCCGGGCATGCCGACTGCCTCGGCTGCCGGGTGGCCGGCCCGCGCCGGGCGGCCGGGGCGGCCACCCGGCCCCGGCCCGCGGTGCGGCTGCAGAGCAGTGACGCGGGCGCGTGACCTGTGCGGGCCGGCCGTGCGGGCCGGCCTGGTTCCCTCGAATCGCGGACAGGTCGTCTGCAAGTTCGAATGTGCGACGCGCCCCGGTTGGCCGCGTTCAGCGTGTGCTGTGGTGGACCGTTGGGCAGGATCGAGACGGCCGCGTGTGCGGCCCGCAGTGGACCGTTGTGAAGGATCAGCAAGATGGCAACAGGTGTCGTGAAGTGGTTCAACTCGGAGAAGGGGTTCGGCTTCATCCAGCAGGACGACGGCGGTCCTGATGTGTTCGTGCACTTCTCCGCGATCCAGGCCCAGGGGTTCAAGTCGCTGGAGGAGAACGCGCGGGTCGACTACACCGTCACGCAGGGACCCAAGGGCCCCCAGGCCGAGAACGTGGTCCCCATCGGGTAGCCACCGCACGAGCCGTGCCGCGAACGGAACCCCGCCGGTCCTCCGGCGGGGTTTTTCTGCGGCCTGGCCGCGGTGCGGGCCCCCCAGGGCGTCTCGCCGCCGGGCAGGCCGGTGACGCACCCGCTTTCGCGGACGTGAGGGGCCGCCTGCGTGTCCCGCGCCGACGTGGCGACCTCGCACCGGGCTGACCGTGGTGCTTGCCGATAGGGCGTACTCCTCACGCGTCATTCGTCAGCGCGGCCATCAGGGAAGGCCGCACGGTCTGCCCCGTCGGCCTCCTCATCGCGGGCCCCTTCCGCTGGTCCGCCCCCTGAACGCACGAGAAGATCACGGTCGGAGGCATTCTCCCTGCGGATCGAAGCAGACGAGTCCGTGTTCGCGAGCGAGCGTAGCGGCGTACTCGGACACGTCTTCCGCCTTGCCTCAGGACATGAGCAAGTACACGATCGGGCCCGATGCCTCCTCGACGACCGGCGGGGACGCCCGTACGACACTGCGATCGACGTCGTCCGGATACCGCCCGACGAGCGCTTCCACATACGCCACGATGCGTGGCGCCGGAGGGACGACGACGTCCTCCGGCTCCAGGCAGCGCTCGTAGAGCTCGGCGTAGGTCAAGCCCGCTCGGAGGCGCAAGGGACGCGATCGGAGAGGTGGAGCTGCGACCACCCCGCCGATCTGCGTCCTGCAGAGCTCATTTCGACGCCCCTGATGACCTGGGGGAACTCGACGGAGGGTGACCAGTTCTTGTGGAGCGTGCTCGGGGACGATCCGGAGCACTGGCCGATCACCATCTGCTCCCGCAACGGCGCCTGGTGGCACTACGAGGGCGGCATGGTCCAGTTCCTGGCGGAGCTCTGCGACGGAGCCCTGGAACCGTGGGCGCTCCCTCCGGTCAAGCCCGAGATCACAGGCTGGGCCGTGGAGGGCGGCGGCTGGCAACAGAGGGCCTAGTACTCCAGCAGCGTTTTGCTATCTGGCCTGTTCAGGGGCGTCGTGGGGAGTGTAGTGGGAGGGTGGGGTGCCGGTGGTGGTCTTGGCTGGGTGCCCCACCAACGAGTGGATGCGCCGCTGGTAGTGGCGGTGGCGGGCTGTCGCCTGGCGTCTGCGACGCCAGAGTGACCAGCTCAGGACGTGGCGGCGAAGCGCCCGGCCGGGGCGGCCGCCCGGGACGAGGCGAAGCGCCAGGAGCCGGCGGACTTCTGCCACGGTGAGGGGAACCACGGCGCCGGAACCGTTTCTGCACCCCCCTTTGCGGCTTCGTGGGCCATGACTGCGAGGTAGGCGTGGGCCAGCATCGCCAGCGTGATGTGGCGATACCAGCCCACGTATCGGCGGACTTCGTACTGGTCCAGGCCGCACTCGTTCTTCGCGGCCTGGAAGCACTCTTCGATCTGCCAGCGCATCCCGGCGACCCGCACCGTCTCCTGAATGGTCGTGTCGAGGGGTGTGTAGGCGAGGTAGTAGGCGATCTCCTCAGGCTTGCTGAGACTGCGGCGGGCCAGTGCCCACCGGCGGCGCACGGGGGCCTGACCCTGGTAGTCGAACTCGGCCACCGTGGGCAACTCCAGGACCGCCCAGTGGTAGAGCCGTGGCCCCTTGGCGCCTTCGCCGCAGGAGATCGCCTCCCATGCCTCGTCGGGGGCCTGGGCGAAGAGGTGGTCGATGCGCGGGCCGAAAACCTGCTGGGACTTGGGCACTGCGAGCACGTAGCCAAGCCCGGACTGCTCCAGCAGCCGGCGGAAGCGTCCCTCTTGCCCGTATGCGGCGTCCGCGGTCACCCAGGCGATGGGAAGTTCGGAGGCCAGAGCACGCAGGACCAGGCGCTTGGCCAGCTCTCCTTTGGTGGCGAAGCCCCGTTCGTCGGGGACCTTTGCCGCCTGGCAGCGGTCGCGGTCGTCCGTCCAGGACTTGGGCAAATAGAGCTCCCGGTCGACCAGTGCACGGCCGCGGGTGGGGGCGTATGCGGCGAAGACGCCGACCTGGCAGTTTTCGGTGCGGCCGGCGGTGCCGGAGTACTGGCGCTGGACCCCGGCGGAGGTGATGCGCTTCTTGATGAAGCCGGTGTCGTCGACGACGAGTACCCCTGCTTCCTCGCCGAGATGCTCAGCGACGTAGGACTGGAGGTCGTCACGGACGTCGTCAGCGTCCCAGTTCGCCCTGTTCAGGAGCCGTTGCAGGCGGTCGGGCGTGCGATGGCCGGCGAATTCGGCCAGTTGCCAGCCGTTCTTACGGCCGACGGGGGCGAGCAGCCCTCGTATGTAGTCCCGTCCCCTGCGCCGCAGGTCGGCTCGGCCGAAACGGTGGCCGATCCGAAGGAACAGGTCCTCGAGTTGTCGTTCCCAGGCCGCGTCCGCGTGGTCGTCGATCACGAAGAGAAGCTGTCCACGACTCAGCCCGGCCCATACCTCGCATCCACTCGTTGGTGGGGCACCCGGCCAAGACCACCACCGGCACCCCACCCTCCCACTACACTCCCCACGACGCCCCTGAACAGGCCAGATAGCAAAACGCTGCTGGAGTACTAGTACTGCAACGGTGTTTGCCGTGATGGTTGGTTGGCCCCTGGTGGTGTGTGACCGCGTTGTTTGTCATGACTGACACGTGCGTGGAACTGTCGTCGCCGCCAGTGTGACCAGTGCAGAACGTGGTCGATGCTCCGGCGGCGCCGGGCGAGGTTCACGGCAAACACCGTTGCAGTACTAACGGGTGGCGCGGTGCAGGGCCAGGAGCAGGGACCACAGGTGATCCGCCAGGTCGCCCGGATCCGCCGGGATCTCCCCGTGCAGCCAGTCCGCGAGGATCCCGGTGAAGGCCGCGGCGACCGCCGAGGCGACGAGCTCGGGCCGGGGTGCGCCCACCGCCGCGCGTTCGGCACGGGCACGGGCGCGCAGCTCGCGGTGCAGCCGGTCGCCGAGGGGGCCGCCGCCGCCCGGCAGGAGCAGGGTGCGGTAGAGCGCTCCCCGTCCGGCCGCCCCCGCCAGGAACTCGGCGAGCGCGGCCGGGGGGCGTACCGGAGGGAGCGGCGAGGGACCGGCCTGCCAGGCGTGCAGGGCGTCGACCGCCGCGTGCACGACGTCCGCGCACGCGGCGACGGCGAGCGCGGCGAGGTCCTCGTAGTGCAGGTAGAAGGTGGCCCGCCCGACGCCGGCCCGGCGGACCACCGCCGAGACGCTGACCTCCGCGAGCGGCCGTCCGGCGCACTCGGCCAGCAGGCCCTCGCGCAGCCGTGCCCTCGTGCGGGCCGTGCGGGGGTCCTCCGCACGGCCCTGTGCACGGTCCTGCGGGCTCATGCGGCCAGCAGCGCGGCGCCGAGCGCGAGGGCGCCCGGTACGGCCTGGACGAAGAGGATCCGGCGGTTGGCGGTGGCCGCCCCGAACACGCCGGCCACGATCACGCAGACGAGGAAGAAGACCTGCGTGGGGAGAGAGCCGATGACCAGCCCCCAGACCAGGCCGACGGCGAGGAAGCCGTTGTACAGCCCCTGGTTGGCGGCGAGCGGCGCGGTCAGGCGGGCGGTGTCCGCGTCGAAGCCGTGCAGCGCCCGGCCCGGCGGCCGCTGCCACAGGAACATCTCCAGGACCAGGAAGTACGCGTGCAGCGCGGCCACGAGGCCGATCAGGATCTGAGCGACCGTATGCATGGCCGCCTCCTCTTCTCGCCGGAATCAGGGATGGGAACGGGGGAGGGTGAGTTCCTGGACAACTGTACAGGAACTCGGGTGTCCGACCCCGCGGCTACCCTGAGCGCATGCTGCTGTACGACGACTTCGGCACCGGACGCCACCGTGAGAGTTCCCTCGTCCGGCACGCCCTCGGCAGCACGCACGACGAGGCACTCGTCGCCGGCCTGGCGGGCGGCATCGGCTTCATGTACTTCGTCTTCGAGTACGGCGGCCGGCCACCCCTGCTCACGATCGTCGCCCAGGCCCACCCCGACCCCTGGGTCCGTTCCGCCCTCGACCGGCTCCGCGTCCCCCACGAGGTGTTCCACAGCGCCGGGCCGCGCTGGGACCGCGTCCATGCCGCCCTCGACGCCGGCCGTCCGGTGTTCTGCACCGTCGACCGGTCCGGGCTCCCGTGGCACGGCCCGCAGGACGAGACGGCCGGAGCCGATTCGTACACCGTGGTCATCGCCGGCCACGAGGGCGGCACCCTCTACGTCGAGGACGGGGCCCCGACGCCGTACCGGATCCCCGCCGAGGTGTTCGGCGCCGCCTGGTCCGGGCACCGCAGGGGCCGCCACGAGATGATCGTGCCCACCGGCCCCGCCGCCGGGCCCCCCGACGTCGAGGGAGCCCTCGCCGCCACGGCCGCACGCCTCACCGGGCCGGTGCTCGGCAACAGGTTCGACGTCAACTTCGGTTTCTCCGGAATGGAGAAGCTCGCCGCGCAGCTGCGTGACACACGTACCAAAGCCGGCTGGGAGCGCCGCTTCTCCGCCCCGGAGGCCTTCCTCGCGGGGCCCGCCGGCTGTACGCCTGCCTGCAGGAGGAGTGGACCGCCCCCGGCGCCACCCGGCCGCTCTACGCGGACTTCCTCGACCTCGTCGCACGGCCCGAGGCGGCCGCCCTGTTCCGCGAGTCGGCCGGGCACTGGTCCCGGCTCGCGGAACTGGCCCGCGCCGCCGGCCGGGACGCAGGCCCCGGCGGGGACACGGAGGCCAGGGCGCGGCGCGCGCTCTTCGACGAGTTCGCCACCCTGGTGGAGCACGCGCTGGCCCTGGAACGCCGCGCCGTCACCCTCCTCCGAGCAGGCCGTACCCCCTGAACCGGGTGGGCGTGAGCGTCAGAGGTGGGCGTCCAGGAACGCCCGGAACTCCTCGTGGTTCATCGGGCCCGCCTGGCTCGCGACCGCCTCGCCCTGCTCGATGAGCACCACGGTCGGCGCCCCGGCCACGCCGTACCGCTTCGTCGGCCCGGGGCAGCGGGTCATGTCGGTGCGGACGGCGGTGAACCGCGTCCCGTACTCGCGCACCAGCTCACCGACGACCGCGTCCATCGCGCGGCAGGCCTCCGCCGCCTTGGGCCAGGTGCCGCAGAAATAGGCGAGGACGGGACCCGTCGTCATCGACAGGACGAAGTCGAACTCCGCGTCCTCCTGTGGCCGGTGCACGCCCTGTGCCATGCTTCTCGCTCCTCGCTCGTGCGCCCCTCCGCCGGGTGCGCGGCACCCATCATCGCCGCCGCCCGGACCGGCGGTCGCCGGGCCGTTGTCAGTGGCGCCTGTGAAGCTGATCAGCATGGACGACAGGATGCTCCGGCGCCGGGTCTACGGCGCCGACCACGAGGACCCCGACCCCGGCCCGCGCCCCGGCCGCGACTACGGCGAACTGGTCGGCGGCCCGCTCGACGGGCTCCTCCTGGACATCACGGGCTGGAGCACGCCCCAGCTCGACGAGGAGGCCCGCCTGCCCACCGAGATAGGGCGCTACGGGGCGGGCGGCCGCGCCCACTACCGCCGCCGTGCGGGCGACCCGGGCCACTGGGACTGGACGGGCGACAGCCGCTGACCGCCCGCGGTTCCGGTCGCGTCCGGCCCCGCGGAAATTCCCCGAAGAACTTTCCGTAGGGCTGTCGATCCGGGCGCCGCCCGTTCGACGCAAGGGTGAGAGGCGGGGAACGCCCCCGCCCGCACGACCGAGGAGCCACCATGCCGCGCTTCCTGACGATGATCCGCATCAACGAGCAGGACCTGCCCCCCAACGAGTTCCCGCCCGAGTTCGAACAGCGCATGGGCGCCCTGCTGGAGGAGATCACCAAGGCCGGCGTCATGCTCGACACCGCCGGGCTGCTCCCCTCCTCCGAGGGGACCCGCCTCAACTGGTCCGGCGGGAAGATCAGCTGCACGGACGGACCCTTCACCGAGACCAAGGAGGTCGTCGGCGGCTACTCCCTCAGCCAGTGCAAGGACAAGGCCGAGGCGATCGAGTGGACGCGGCGGTTCCTGGAGATCCACCCGCCGGAATGGAACGTCAGCGCCGAGATCCGGGAGATCCAGGAGATGTAGCTCCGGGCCGAGGAGGACCACCCGGAGGTGATCCCGCCCGCTCGTGCCGCGTTTGCCCTGCCGCGTCACGGCTGCTCTGATGGGTGGCCGTGACGGCAGGGGATGCGGCCCGGGCGGTCGAAGCGGTGTTCAGGATCGAGTCGGCGCGGATCATCGCCGGCGTCACCCGCATCGTGCGGGACGTCGGCATCGCCGAGGAGATCGCCCAGGACGCCCTCGTCACCGCCCTGGAGCAGTGGCCCGAGTCGGGTGTCCCGGACCGTCCGGGCGCCTGGCTCATGGCGACCGCCAAGCACCGCGCGATCGACCTGGTCCGCCGCAAGGAGACGTACGCGCGCAAGCTCGCCGAGGTCGGCCGGACCCTCGAGGACGAGCCGCCGCCCGCCGAACCGGCCGAACCCGACGACATCGACGACGACCTGCTGCGCCTGATCTTCACCGCCTGCCACCCCGTCCTCCCCACCGAGGCCCGCATCGCCCTCACCCTGCGCCTCGTCGGCGGACTGACGACCCAGGAGATCGCCCGCGCCTTCCTCACCTCCGAAAGCACCGTCGCCCAGCGGATCGTGCGCGCGAAGCGGACCCTGGCCAAGGCCGGGGTGCCCTTCGAGGTCCCGTACGGGGCCGACCGCGACGCACGGCTCTCCTCGGTCCTGGAGGTCATCTACCTGGTCTTCAACGAGGGCTACTCGGCCACCTCCGGCGACGACCTCGTCCGGCCCGCCCTCTGCGAGGACGCCCTGCGGCTGGCCCGTGTCCTGGAGGCCCTCATGCCCGAAGAGGGCGAGGTGCACGGACTTGCCGCCCTGCTGGAGTTCCAGGCGTCCCGGACGGCCGCCCGCACCGGACCCGACGGCGAGCCGGTGCTGCTCGCCGACCAGAACCGGGCCAGATGGAACCGCCTGCTCATCGCCAGGGGCGTCCGGGCGATGAACCGCGCCGGCAGCGGCCCGTACTCCCTCCAGGCCGCGATCGCCGGCTGCCACGCGGCGGCCGTCCGCTACGAGGACACCGACTGGGCCAGGATCGCCATCCTGTACGGCCGGCTGGCCCAGCTGGCCCCCTCACCGGTCGTGGAACTCAACCGCGCGGTGGCGGTCTCGATGGCCGACGGGCCGGCGGCCGCCCTGCCGCTCGTCGACGCCCTGGCGGAGGAACCGGCCCTGAGCGCCTACCACTTGCTGCCGAGCGTACGGGGCGACCTGCTGGAGCGCCTCGGCCGGCCGCGCGAGGCCCGCGCCGAGTTCGAACGCGCGGCCGCACTCACCCGCAACGAGCAGGAACGCACCCTGCTCCTGCGGCGCGCAGCCCGCCTCTGATCCGCGCTCCCGGGGCCCGGCTCAGCCGCGGCGCGCGAACGCGGCCACGTCCAGCGGGGTCATCCGTACCGGCCGGCGCTGCGGGGTCAGGGCGACGGGCCGGCGGAAACCCCCGGAACGGGCGATGTCCTGGACCGTGCGGCGCAGCGCCTCCTGGAAGTCGCCCATGGTCCGGCGGGCCGCCGGGGTGTCGACGTAGATGGAGTTCATGTGCAGGCCGTCGGTGTCGCGCTGGAACCACGAGCAGGCCCCGTTGGCCCGCGCCGACCACACGTGGGTGGTGGGCCGCCAGTCGTCGTGGCGCTCGGCACCCGGGCACTTGCGCATGTCGATGTAGGAGAAGAAGTTCACCGGGTACGGCCAGGAGCGGGCGGCGAACTCCTCGGGCGCCAGCAGCTCCCACGCCCGTACGAACGGAACGTCGAGATGGGTCATCATCTCGCCGAACCCGGCCCGGACGGAGGCCATCACCTGCGTGAAGTCCCGCCCGGGCGAGGCGTCGAACTCGATCGGCAGGGTGTTGACGAACCAGCCCACCGAGTTCGTCCAGGTGCTCCGGCCGCGCTCGCTGACCGGCATGAACCCCCGGTAGACACCCGGCCCGCCGGCCTCCCGCAGACACACGGCCACCGAGCCGAGCACCCCCATGAACGGCTTCCCGCCGACCGCCAGGCAGGTCTTCTCGAAGACCTCCGCCTCACCGGCGTCCAGCAGCATCGACGCCTCGTTGACGATGGGGTACATCCGCCCCGGCTCCACGCCGAGGTCGAGGGGGAAACGCGGGAAGAACTCGCCGGACGGCCCCATGAAGTCCTTCCAGTAGTCGAGCCGTCCGTCGCGGGCGTCGATGGACAGGTAGCGGCGGCGCTGCTCCTCGGCGAAGTCGAGATAGCTGGGTGCGGGCGGCAGTTCGACCTCCTCGCCGCGACACAGGCCTTCGTAGGCGGTCAGCACCTCGCGGGCGACGATGGGCATCGACATGCCGTCGCAGACGATGTGGTCGAAGGCGAGGTAGACGGTCGCCGAATCCCCGCGGACCACGGCACCCATGATGAACAGGGGCCAGGACAGCGTGTCGATGCTCCGCTTGAAGCGTTCGACGAGGAAGTCACTCAGCACTCCGGCGTCCTCGAACGTGCCCACGTGCTCGGGGTCGAGGGCGAGCGAGGCCGGGGCGAAGGGCTCGCAGGCCACCTCCCCGGCCAGCCGCCGGAACGCGCAGCGCAGGACCTCGTGCCGCTGGACGAAGGACAGCAGCGACTGGGCCAGGGCCCGTTCGTCCAGCGGGCCGGTCACCTCGAAGGTGACCGCGACCCAGGACGCGACGGGGTCGTCGGCGGCCCGGCTCTCCTCGGCGACGGTGAAGTGCTTGTCCTGGTTGAAGGACGCTTTCCGGCTCGCCGGGTCGTCCGGCCCGTGGGCCTCCGCCGTGGTGGACCTGAGCCGCCACTCGACCACCCTGCCGGGTGCCACGTGGTGCATCTCCAGAGGAAACTGCCGCATACCGCCATCCCTTCGCCCCCGAGTCAACCCCCACGCCCTAACGACCCCCGGCCCGGGGAGGTGACGGAATCACTCCTGCGGGGCGGGCGGCGCGCAGGCGGAGGCAGTCAGCCTGCGCAGGGCGGCCTCGAGGAGCGTCCAGCCGTGGACGCCATGCCCGACGGGCCGTCGGGACGCCGCCCGGTGGGCCCTGGCTTCCTCCCTCAGCACCCGGCCTGCCGGTGGAGGTCCGCGTGTCGGGCGAGCCGCAGGCCTTCCCGGCCGGGATCGACGTCACCGCGTACCGGATGCATCCAGGAGGCGCTCACCAACGCGCTCAGACACGGAGAGGGAGGCCGGACCCAGGTGACGGTCCGGTACGCCGAACCCGCGCTGCGCGTAGAGGTGCTGAGCAGCGGGACGAGCGTGCTCTCGGGTGAAGACGCATGTGGCCCGCATCTTCGCGAAGCTGTCGCTGCGCGACCGGGCGCAGGCCGTGGTCCTCGCCTACGAGACCGGCCTGGCGACACCCGGTTCGGGGGGCTGAGCGGTGGCAATGGCCGCGAGGGCCTCGGCCAGGACCTCGACGGAGGGGTCGGTACGGCGCCCGCACGGCAGGACCAGGCCGATGTGCCGGACGGGACGCGGGGGTTCGACACGCACCACGACCGTCCCGGGGGCCCCGGCCAGGGCGACCTGCGGGACGAGGGAGACGCCGACGCCCGCCGCGACCAGTGTCTGCGCGAAGAAGTAGTCGGTGGTGGAGGCGGCCACCCGCAGGTCGAAGCCGGCGAGCCCCGCGTACCGGCGCAGGAAGGCCTCCGTCTTGAGGCAGCCCAGGACCCACCGGTCGCCGGACAGCTCACCGAGGTCCACCGAGGTCCGGCCGGCCAGGCGGTGCCCGCCCGGCAGCACCAGCCGCAGCGGATCCTCCAGCAGCGGCCGCCAGGCCAGGCCCGGGCGCCCGCCCGGACGCACCGGCGGGGGCCCGTCGAAGTGGTAGGCGAGTGCGAGGTCCGCCGCGCCGCCGCGCACCATCGGCACGGCGTCCTCCGGTTCGCTCTCCAGCACCGTCAGCTCCACCTCCGGGTGCGTCTCCACGAACCGGGCGAGGGCCGCGGGCAGCAGGTGCCGGCCCCCGCTGGTGAAGGTGGCCACGGTCAGCCGCGGCCGTTCCTGCGTCAGCCGGTCGATCGCGCGGCGCACCTGGTCCAGTTCGGCGGAGATCGTCTCCGCCGCCTCCACCAGCAGCCGTCCCGGCTCCGTGAGCGTGACACCGCGTGTGCTGCGCAGCGCCACGGGGTGGCCGAGCGTGCGCTCCAGCGCCGCGATGTGCTGGGAGACGGCCGACGGGGTCAGCAGCAGGGCACGGGCCGCCTTGTTGAAGCTGCCGTGCTCGGCCACCGCCCGCAGGACGCGCAACCGCTGCACATCGATCATCAGTTTTCCTTACGACCCGTTCAGCGGGTGGTCGGTTCCGCTGGGGACGATACAACGCGAGAGTCGGACCCATGAAGCGGATACTTGTCATCGGCGGCAGCCGGTACTTCGGGAAGTCCCTGGTCACGCGGATGCGCGACGCGGGGGACGACGTCATGGTCCTCAACCGGGGCTCCAGCCCCCCGCCCCCCGGCGTCGGCCGGCTCCTCGCCGACCGTGACGACGAGGCGGGGCTGCGGGCGGCCCTGGGCCGACGGGACTTCGACGTGGTCGTCGACCAGGTCTGCTACACGCCGCTCCAGGCGGCCGTGGCCAGGCGGGTGTTCGCCGGAAGGACCGGGCGCTACGTGATGACCTCGACGATGGAGGTGTACGACCCGGCCACGCTCCCCGCCGGCTCCGCGCCGCGCACCACGCCCGCCCTGCCCGTCGTCCCCGTCGTCGAGGGGGCCCTGGACCTCACGCGGCCGTCCTTCAGGCCGCCGTTCCCGTACGGGCAGGAGCCCGCCCCCGCACCGGGCGACACCCAGGCCCAGGCCCAGGCCCGGGCCTACGCGGAGGGGAAGCGGCGGGCCGAGGCCGTCTTCCTGCACGAGCCGCACGAGGCGCACGAGCTGCAGGAGCCGCCCGAGCCGCACGAGCCGCCGTTCCCGTTCGTCAGTGTCCGGACCGCGCACGTCCTCGGGGGCGGCCGGGCGGAGTTCACCGGGCGCCTCGCGCACTACGTGCGGCGGATCGCCGCCGGGATCCCGGTCGACGTCCACGCTGCCCCGTACGGCACCTCGTTCATCCACCACCTGGAGATGGCCGACTTCCTCGACTGGACGGCGCGGCAGACCTTCACCGGGCCCGTCAACGCCGCCTCGCACGGCGCCCCGGACGTCCTCGCCCTCTGTGCCGTGGTCGCGGAACGGCTCGGACGGCGGCCCCACCACCGGGTCGTCGAGGCGGGCGCCGATGCGTCGCCCTTCTCCTTCGACCGGCCCTACGCCATGGACAACGGCCGGGCCACGGCCCTGGGCTTCGCCTTCGGCCGGGTCGCCGACTGGCTCCCCGGCGCGGTCACCGAGACGGCGCGCGCCACCGAGTGAGTGAGCCGGCCGCCGCCCTGCCGCACGCCGGTGCCGGCCCGCAGGCCCGTGCCGTCATGCGCGCCTGCGTCGTCATGCGCGTCTGCGTCGTCACGGGCGCCTGCGTCGTCAAGGGCGCCTGCGGCGTCAGGACGACGGCAGGCCGAGGATCTCCAGGATGCCCTCCGCGTACGCCGCCGTCCCGGACCCCGGCACGGCGGCCAGCTCCCGGCGGAAACCGTCCACACCGGTGCGGATGAAGGCGGCGCACTGGCCGTGCAGCCCGGCCTCGTGGGTCCCGCCGTCGTCCACCGTGCACAGCAGGGCCAGCAGGGTCCACAGCAGCGCCTCGCGGGTCGCGTGCCGGGGCGGCCGCGCCGACCACACCGCCATCAGCACGGCGCACACCGCCGGCGCCGGCGGCTTCAGGTGCTGCGCGAAGAAGACATGGCCCTCCAGCGCGTGGAAGGCCGCGGGATGCCCCTCGGCGGCGTCGCGTACGGCGTCCACGAGATGGCCCGCGGAACGGCCGCAGCCGCACTCGATGCGCTCCCAGTCGTGCCGCGCGATCTCCGCCACCACGGAGTCCGGAACCATCGGGCTGCGCAGAACCTGCGCCTGCTTCTCACTCCCCCTCATGCGCCACAGTATGGGCCAGGGCGGATCGAGCAGCGAGAGGGGGCGGAACCGGATCACACGGTCGGCCGTCTGAAGCCCCGTGTGGATGAAACGAAGGATCATGTTTCTACTGTTCGCCCTGCTCGCGACCCAGGTGGGCTCCCTCATCAGCCCCGCCTACGCCTGCGGCTGCGGGGCGATGATCCCCGACGGCCAGTCCCGCATCGGCGTCGACCGCGAGACCTCCGTCGTGCGCTGGGACGGCCGCACGGAACAGATCGTCATGCGTTTCACCGTCGGCGGGAACGCACAGCGGGCGGCCTGGATCATGCCGGTGCCGGGCCGCGCCACGGTGGAGCTGGGCGACGGCGACATGTTCGACGAGCTGCGCGAGCTGACCCGCCCCGAGCGGAAGACCCGCAGCCACTTCTGGCCGCGCAGCGGGGACTGGCCCTTCTCGTCCGGCGCGGGCGACAGCGCGGGCGCCCCGGCACCCGGCGCCGCGCCCCCCGTCGGCGTGGTCGGCCGCGAGCAGCTCGGCGACTTCGACGTCGCCCGGCTCACCGCCACCGACCCGGACGCGCTGAAGAACTGGCTGGAGAGCAACGGCTTCCAGCTCCCCGACCGCCTCGCCACCGAGGTCAAGCCGTACGTCGACCAGCACTGGGAGTACGTGGCGGTCCGCCTCGCCCCGCGCGGCGGACAGGGCAAGGTGCTCCGCGGCGACCTCGACCCGCTGAAGATCCGTTTCGACAGTGACCGGCTGGTCTACCCGATGCGGCTGTCCCGCATGGCCAGGACACCGCAGTCGCTCGGCCTGTACGTCCTCGCGGACCACCGCATGGAACCCGCCACCCGGATCGGCGGCTCCGCACCGAAGGTGACCTTCGCGGGCACCGTCGAGCCGAAGGCCGGCCCGCTCGCCGACCTCGCCGACGGCAAGCCGGTGTTCCTCACGGCGATCGAGCAGGAGTTCCCCGAGCCGGGCCGCATCGACGCCGACCACGAACTGCGCGCGACGCCGAAGGACACCCCGTACCGTCGTGCCGTCTACCGCGACGAGCTGCTCACGGTGGGCGACGGCATCCCGGTCTGGCTCCTGACGGTCGGTGCGGCCGTCGCCGCGATCGCGTCGGCCGCCTACGCACTGACCCTCCGCCGTCTCCGCCGGGCCGCCGGGCCCACCGCCTGAGGAGCGCACCGGACCGGCCGCGTGTCGGTCCGGGAGGCTGCGCCGTACGGATGGACTCGGGCCGTACGACGGCGGCTACGGGCTCCTGCCGCACGGAGCGCTCTACGTTCGCACTGCTTCCTGCATCCTCCACGAAAGGCAGTACTCGTGCGATCGATCCGTTGCGCCCTGACCGCTCTCGCCGCCGGCGGCATCCTCCTGGCGGGCGCGTCCGCCGCCTCCGCCGACGACACCTTCGCCGTCTACGCACCGATCAGCAACACCTACTCGATCGTCTTCGGCGACCAGACCCAGGTCGCGGGCGACGACGTCTTCAACGCCGGCCGCGACAACACGGTCGGCTCCTACAACGGCACCGCGCCGACCGGCGACATCGGCATGGCGGCCCTGCCGGGCACCCAGATCATGAGCAACGAGGCCCTGATGCAGGGTGCGACCGGCCGGTGGACGGGCGACATCCTCGGCAAGTGAGGCCCGTGACGGGCGGCGTGCCGCCGCTCAGTCGCACATGACCGCGGTCCGCGCCCGTCCCGGGGCGTCGGTGTCCGGGACGGGCCGCTCCTTCCTCGGGTCCGCGCCGAGGTCGTAGACGTTGACGGCGAGCTCCAGTTGGCGCTCGCCGTCGGCGCTGGTGAGGGACAGAATGCGGCCGCTCACCCGGACCGTCGTGGACTACCTCACCCACGAAGGGATCGAGGTACTCGACTACGAGGCCCTGGAGATCCCGGACAACCTCGACGTCGCCGCCCACGACCCGGCCCGGCTGCCGGGCCTCGCACGCGCGCCGGACCGCGCGGATGCGGACGCGGTCGTCCTCTCGGCGTGCGTGCAGATGCCGTCCCTGGGCGCCATCGAGGAAGCCGAACAGCTCCTGGGCAGGCCGGTCGTGTCCGCGGCGGTCTGCACCGCCCACCAGATGCTCCGGGCCCTGGACCTGGACGCCGTCGCCCCGGCCGCGGGCCACCTGCTCTCCGGCCCCTACGCGGACCCCGTGGCCCGGAGCGTCCCGGGGCGCGACAGGCAGGGACTAACGCATCGGCGGAGGCACCGTGTAGTTCGGGATCGACGGGTCCTTCGGGTCGAAGGGGGTGGGCTTCCAGGTCGGCAGCGGCGGCCGGTCGGGCGCCGGTGGCGGGGTCGGGCCCCGGTTCGGGTTCTGCGGGACGGCCGGGGTGCCCGCCGCGGTCCGCTCGGGCGCCGGCCCGCCGGTGACCGAAGGCCTCGGCTCCGCGGCCGGCGTCGGGGGCGGGGCGGACGGCTGCGCGGTCGCCGGCTCCGAGGGGGAGGGGACGGGCGGGGCCGTCGCCGGTGCCGACGGGGCGGGTTCGGCCCCGGCCGGTCCGCCCGAGCACCCGCCCAGCGTCAGCGCGCCGGCCAGCGCCACGACCACCGCGCCCGGGACTCCGCCCCTGTGACCCACACCCACCACCCACCGTCCCCGCACGGTCCGTCCGTCCTCCGGGTCGGCCGATCGTAGCCCAGAGGGGCGCACCGGATCCTGCCGCGCGCCCCCCGCCGTACCGCAACGTGGGGAAAGGACCCGATTCGCACTCCGGGGAGTGACACCAGCGGCGGCTCCAGCGCTGAAGGGCACGGGTCGCCTCCCGACGACCGTGATCCTGTCCGACCGCCGACACCCGTCGCCCGATCCCCAGAGGCCACGCCGCATGCACCCCTCACCCGGAGCCCCGGACGAAGACACGATGGAGCTCTTCCTCGGTGACGTCGGAGCGGCCCAGGGCCCGCAGGTCCCGCCCGCCGCCGAGGCCCCCGTGTTCGTGGACGGTTCGGGGCGCAGGCAGCGCCGCGTGCGCCGATGGGGCTGCCTGCTGGTGATACCGGCCGCCGCCTACGTCATCCTGCTCCTGAGCACGCTGATGGGCGGCCCCACCTTCCGATCGCCCTTCCTCCCCTCCGCCCAGGCCCCGCAGACCCCGGCGCCGGGGGAGCCGGCCAAGGGCGCGACGGCGGGCCCGTCCCCGCGCGGCACGGCGGGCGCGGGCCCCCGGGTCACTCCGGCCGCCGCGCGGCCCAGCGCTCCCGCACCGGCCGCCACATCCGGGACCGTCACCAAATCACCCGTCACGGGACCGGGTCCGACGAGGACCACCACCGGACCGGCGGATCCGGGCCAGCCGTCCCCCGGCGGCGGCCGCGGCCGCTTCACCACGCCGCCCGGCCAGGGCGGCGGAAAGCCCACCGGCCGCCCCTGACCCCGGCGGCCCGGCCGACGCCGTCCGCACCTCACGCACGCACCGCACCACCCGACGCAGCAGGCAGGAAACACCACCCCCGTGTCGAAGAACCGCCGTCGCCGCTCGCACGGCAGGCACACCTCCGTACGCAACGTCCCCCTGCGTACCCACTGGCTCCTGCTCACCACCCTGGTGCTCACGCTCTCGGCGGCGCTGCTCCTCGAGGGCTACACCCAGCACCTGTTCGACGAGCGCCCCGACGGGGCTCCCCGCGGGCAGACCGAAGGAGCGTCCGTACCGGCCGCGATCAGCTCCGGCGGCCCTGTGATCGAAGGGGCGGCCGGCCGCACCGCCACTCCGGCGCCCCGCACGATCGCCCTGACCTTCGACGACGGCCCCGACCCCGTCTGGACCCCGAAGATCCTCGACGTGCTGCGCCGCAACGACGTGCACGCGACCTTCTTCACGGTCGGCACCCGCGTCGCCGAGAACCCGGACCTGGCCCGCCGCATCGTCGCCGAGGGACACCAGATCGGCCTGCACAGCTTCACCCACACCGACCTCGGCACCGCGTCCGCCTGGCGTCGTTCCCTGGAGCTGCGCGAGACCCAGCTCGTCATCGCCGGCGCCACCGGGGTCACCACGCCCCTGCTGCGCCCGCCCTACTCCTCCACCAACAAGGCGC
This sequence comes from Streptomyces sp. NRRL S-378, assembly GCF_000720645.1. NCBI lineage: Bacteria > Bacillati > Actinomycetota > Actinomycetes > Kitasatosporales > Streptomycetaceae > Streptomyces > Streptomyces sp. NRRL S-378. Next base: position 49,734 of record NZ_JOBX01000017.1, on the reverse strand, counting down.
TGGGCGACGCCGACTGGAACGCCGCCGTCCAGGCCGGGCAGGAGGGATACCTGACCGTCCTGACGACCCTGGACAGCCAGGACTGGCGACGCCCCGGCGTCGAGGCGATCGTCGCCGCCGCCACCCCCTCGGACTCCGCCGGGCACATCGTGCTGCTGCACGACGCGGGCGGGGACCGCACGCAGACGATCACCGCGCTCGAACAGCTCGTGCCACGACTGAAGGCGTCCGGCTGGAAGTTCGCCACCGTGGGTGACGCGGTCTCCCTCCCGGCCCCCGCACAGAACGCCGGCACCGCGGACCGATGGCAGGGCCTGGCGCTGATCACCGCGATGGGCGCCAGCAGCCGGATCCTCGACCTGTTGTCATGGCTGCTGTGGGCGGCGGGCGCGATCGCCCTGTTCCGTGCGATCGCCGTGTTCGTCGCCGCCCGGCGGCACGTGCGGATGCGGCGCAGGCCCTGGGGCGCTCCGGTCACCGAGCCGGTGAGCGTGATCGTCCCCGCGTACAACGAGAGCGCCGGGATCGAGGCGGCGGTCCGCTCCCTGCTCGCGTCCGACCACCCGGTGGAGGTCATCGTGGTCGACGACGGTTCCACGGACGGCACGGCCGACATCGTCGAGCGGCTCCGGCTGCCGGGGGTACGGGTCATCCGGCAGCAGAACGCCGGCAAGCCCGCCGCCCTCAACACGGGGATCGCGGCGGCCTCCTGCAACCTCCTCGTCATGGTCGACGGTGACACCGTCTTCGAACCCGACGCGGTCCGCATGATCGTCCAGCCCTTCGCCCACCGCCGTGTGGGTGCGGTCTCCGGCAACGCCAAGGTGGTCAACCGGGGTGGCCTGCTCGGCCGCTGGCAGCACATCGAATACGTCGTCGGGTTCAACCTCGACCGCCGCCTGTTCGACCTCGCCGAGTGCATGCCCACCGTGCCCGGCGCGGTCGGCGCGTTCCGCCGCGAGGCCCTGCTGCGGGTCGGCGGCGTCAGCGACACCACCCTGGCCGAGGACACCGATCTCACCATGGCCCTGTGCCGGGACGGCTGGCGCGTGGTCTACGAGGAGCGGGCCAAGGCCTGGACCGAAGCCCCCGCCTCGCTCGGCGCGCTGTGGAAGCAGCGCTACCGGTGGTGCTACGGCACCCTCCAGGCCATGTGGAAGCACCGCGGCGCCCTCGCCCAGCGAGGACAGGCCGGCAAGCTCGGCCGGCGGGGCCTGGTCTACCTCCTGATGTTCCAGGTCCTGCTGCCGCTGCTCGCACCCGTCGTGGACGTCTTCGCCGTCTACGGCCTGGTCTTCCTCGACCCCTTGCGCATCGTCGGCCTGTGGACGGCCTTCCTGCTGCTCCAGGTCCTGATGGGGCTGTACGCCTTCCGCCTGGACGGGGAGCGGCCCGGGCCGCTGTGGAGTCTGCCGCTCCAGCAGTTCGTCTACCGCCAGCTGATGTACCTGGTCGTGATCCAGTCCGTCTTCACCGCCGTCGCCGGCTCCCGGCTGCGCTGGCAGCGGATGGAGCGTTACGGCAGTCTCCAGGTGCCGGTCGCTCCCTCCGAACCCCTCGCCGGGGCTCCTACCGCGCCGAGCGCCGAGCCGCTCCACGTCTCCGCAGCCCCGTCGGCCGCCGGCCCCCGGGCCGATGCGGCCGCCCCGTACGGGGGCTACGCCACGGACCCCTCCTGGGGGCCGCACCCCGCGGCGCCGGGCCCGCAGAACCACATCTGGCCCTCGCAGCAGGGGCAGCCGGGCCTGTAGTCACGGCGCGTCCTGGCCCGCCCGGGCCAGGGCGAAGACGCCGGCGCAGACGAGGGACACGCCCAGGAGCTGGGGGAGCAACCACCAGCCCGAGCGCAGGTGTTCCTCGTACAGGACCACCCCCAGCGCGATGCTGATGGTCGCGTCGCCGAGGGTCAGGGCGGGCTGCGAGGCCACCAGCGGCCCCCCCTGCATGGCGTGCTCGAGCAGCAGCAGGGCGCAGATGCCGCTCGCGCCGAAGGCGTACGTCTCCCACGCCGTGAAGAACGCGGCGATGCCGTGTTCGTCGAGGGCGTGCACGGAGGTCTTCATCAGGGCGGCCGTGAGCGCGTAGCAGACGGCGGTGGCGGCGCCGAGGCAGCCGGCCCGCGAGCGCCCGGGCGGCCGTCGCAGGCCGGCGAGGGCGAGCAGCGCGACGACCACCGCGCAGGCGGGCAGCGTCAGCACCCACCGTTCGGCCGGTACGTCGGTCCGGTTGCCCGCCGGCGAGGCGGCCACCAGCGCGACCCCGAGCCCCGCCACCACCCCCGCCACGGCGAGCCACAGCGCCCCCGGCAGTCGCTGCCGGATCAGCAGGGAGGCGATCAGCAGGGCGAGCGGCAGTTCCAGCACGAAGAGCGGCTGTACGAGGGCCAGCGCGCCCGTGGCCAGCGCCGCGGCCTGCCCCGCCCCGGCGGCGATCACGGCCAGGATGCCCGCGACCCACACGGGCCGGCGCAGCAGGTCCAGGATCAGACCGGGGCGGAAGCCCCCGCTCTGCGGCACGGTGAGTGCGGCCCGCCGCTGGAGCACGGTGGCCAGCGCGTTGCTGAAGGCCGCGAACAGCGCGAAGAGGACCGGCAGGACGACGCCCATGCCCCGATCCTCACCGCGCTCGCCGCCCGGCCGTGCCGCGACACGGGCCGCGGGCGCCGCGGCGCCCGCATTCCCCCGTCCGGACCTGCCGGGGAGCCGTCGTCCGGACCTGCCGGGGAGCCGTGTCAGGCGCGGCCGGCCGCCGCCCGCTGCAGGGCCAGGGCGGCGAGGGCCTCCGGGGCGCCGGACTGGCCGCGGATGCCGGGGAAGGCGTTGACGTCCACAATCAGGGGCGTCCCGCCCCCGGTGTCGATGATGTCCACGCCGTAGACGTCCAGCGCGAACACCGCTCCGACCCGCCGCACCAGATCGGCCCAGCCGTCGGGGAGTTCGCCGGGGGCGAGTGGGCACGTCGGCCCGCGTCCGCCGGGTGAGAGCTCGGAGCGGCGCAGGGCCGAGAAGACCCGGTCGCCGATGGCCCACAGTTTGTGGTCCCACCCGTTGTTGGGCCCGTACGGCTGCACCACGACCGGCTCCTGCGGCCACTCCCGTGCCAACTCCCGCAGGCCCGCGGTGTCGTCGGCACGGGCGACGAGGTCGCCGCGCCGGCTGAGCCGGCTCTTGACCACCACGGGGGCTGACGGCCGTGCCGTGCTCGCCCACGCCCCCAGGGCGCCGACGGTACGGGTCGCCGCGAACGGCAGACCGGCCCGCAGGGCGAGCCCGGCCATCTCCGTGCGGTCCTGGCACAGTGCGGTGGCCGCCGCGGTGTTGACCACCGGTGCCCCCCTCCGCTCCAGGTGCCGCGCGAGTTCCAGCGCGTGCGGCGTGCGCGACTTCAGCAGGTACACGTCGGCCAGGGGCGCCGGTGCGTGGCCGACGGCTGCCGGGTCGAGGGCTTCGACCTCGTGCTCCGGGGCGAGGAGTGCGGTCGTGTCCGCCAGCAGCGGGTGCCCGGGCTCCGGAGTGATCAGGCCGATCCTCATACGGTGTCACCCGCCGCGGCGGAGACCTGCGCCGGTGCTGACTGGGCCGGGATCGACAGGGGGAGCGTGTACGGGAGCGTCACGGGCGCCGTCGTCGTCACGGGTGCCGTTGCCGTTGCCGTTGTCGCAGTCGCAGTCGCAGTCGCAGTCGCAGTCGCAGTCGCAGTCGCAGTCGCGGGCGCGGCCGTCGCGGGGGCGCCGCCGGCCCGCGCCAGCCCCAGTACGGCGCGGGCCACCCGTGCCGCAGCGTCCGGCACCTGCCGGAAGCTCGGGAAGTCGTTGACGTCGACGACCACCGGTCCGTCGGGACCCAATAGCACGTCCACCCCGTACAGGTCGAGCCCGTAGACCGCCCCCACCTGGGCGGCGATGGCGGCGACCTCGGACGACAGCGGTACGCGGCGCTCGCGGACCGAGGGGTCGGGGTGCAGCGGGGAGCACCGCTCGGTCGCGAACAGCTCCCCGCCGACCGCGTACACCTTGATGTCCGTGCCCGAGTTGGGTACGTACGGCTGAGCGATGAGCATGCCCTCTCCCACGAGCACGGGCAGCAGCGTCTCCAGCCGCTCGGGCGAGGACACCAGGTGCACCGCCCGTCCGGAGCTGCCGTCGGCGGGCTTGACGACGAGCGGGTACTCGGCCGCCGGTATCTCCCTGAGCGACTCGGGGCGGGCGACGGCGTACGTGGGCGGCAGCGGGAGGCCGCGGCCGCACCCGATGGCGGCGGCCAGCGCCTTGTCCCGTACGCCGCGGATCGAGCGGGCGTCGTTGACGGTGGTCAGCCCGGCTGCGGCGGCGGCTTCGAGGAGGGTCAGCCCCGGGCCGCCCGACACCGTCTTGAGCACCCAGGCGTCGTGCGCACCCGTGTCCACCACCTCGGTCATCCGCAGCAGCGAGCCGCCGGGCCGCACGACGTCCACGCGGTGCCCCCACGCGGTCAGCTGTCGGATCACCTCGTTCGGCATACCGTCGTGGCGGTAGTGCTCCTCCACCAGGAAGCAGAGCCTCATCGACCTTCCCCAAAATCCCGGACGTCCGCCGAATCCGCCCGGCGAGTTGTGACGTCACAGGATGTCATGGACCGCAATGTGATGATCGGTCCGCCTGTGGGCTTCCATGCGACCCTCCGACCTCCTTGTTGGGCGTCCGTTCCGGTTCGGCGGGGGGCGTACGGGACATGTGCGACCGGTGGACGAGTCGGTCGCGCGCGGCAGCGGTCAACAGAGGCACTGGCGGACGTGCTGCGGCTGCTCGGCCAGGAGGACGAGTGCGCGCGCCGCCCGGTTCCGGGGCGCGCCGTACTGCCGCGGCAGGTCGTCGAGGCCGTACCGGCCCGCCCGGACCGCTCCCGCCCGAGGACATGCGCCGGATCCTGGACCGGGCGGGCGGGCCGGAAATCCGGGTGAATGATCGGACAAGCGGCTGCTAGGTTGCTGACGTGCCGAAGCTGAATCAGATCATCGCAGTCGAAAAGGGCGTCAAGTCCAAGTCCCTCCAGGAGCTCACCCAGGCTCACCACGACGTGCAGAAGCCCGCCCTGCTGGCCGGTATCTCGCGGACGTACCAGCCCAAGGACGAGGAGGGCGAGCAACTGCCTCCCGAGTCCACCCGGGTGCAGGTCAAGGCGGAGGACGTGCTGCGCGCGACGGCCGGGACGCTCACGCGGCTCTTCGACGTGACCGCGACCAAGGACTGGGCGAACCGCAGTGCGGCCGCGGACGTGGTCGTCGACGGCAACGTCCTGTTGGCGCAGGTGCCCGTGCCGTACCTGCTCTTCCTGGAGAAGCAGCTCACGGACCTGCACACGTTCGTGCGCAAGCTGCCGGTGCTGGACGCCTCCGAGTCCTGGAACCTGGACCCGTCCACGGACTCCTGGAAGACGGACCCGGTGCGCACGATCCGCACCAAGAAGGTGCCGCGCAACCACGTCAAGGCCGAGGCCACCGAGAAGCACCCGGCCCAGGTCGAGGTGTACTACGAGGACGTGCCGGTCGGGTACTGGACCACCGTGAAGTTCTCCGGCGCGCTTCCCGCCCGGCGGGTCAACGAGCTGCTCGACCGCGTAGAGAAGCTCCAGCAGGCCGTGAAGTACGCCCGTGAGGAGGCCAACAGCGCCGAGGTCACCGACCAGCGGGTCGGAGACGCGGTGTTCGGCTACCTGTTCAGGTAGCCTCACAAACCCCTCCCGTATGTCTGCGGGAGGTGCGCGAGAGCGCAAGCTGAAACTGATGTTGAAGCTGAAACAGGGGTGTCAGTTGGGGGTTCGAATCCCTCCCCCGGCATTGCGTGCCGGGGTGGCCCAAGTCGGTAGAGGCGGCCCCTTGAATCTCAGATTCTCGCTCCAGTCTCAGTATTCGCCGCCGAACACCGGATCGACCGAGCGTGGACGACCATCGATGGACGGGGGTTCAAGTCCCTCCTGCGCCTCTTGCATGGCGCGGTAGTTCAAAGGTAGAACACGTCGATCTCAGAATGATCCGCGACTCTTAAACGTGCCGGTGTGCGCAATTGGGTGGCAAACAGGAGCCCGGGAGCTGGATATGCTCCCGGGCTCCGTCACGTCCGCCGCGAGGTCACACGGTCAGACGGTCACGGGGACGGACACGAAGGTCCTGCCGGACTCGTTCTCGACCAGGACCGCCTTGACGTCCGACCGGTCCACGGCCGCCGAACCGTCCAGCCCGGCTCCCTTGGCCTCGCCGTTCTCCTGGCTGCCCACGACCCAGCTGCCCGCGGTGGTGCGCTTGCCGTCCTTGGAGACCACGATCAGCCGGCAGCGCTCACCTTGCGGCACTCCCGTGACCGCCGCCCGCAACCGCACCCACTTGGTGGCCGGGGTCATCTGTACGGTCATCCGCGCACCGCTGCCCGCATCGGTCGCGGAGTGCAGCGTCGTCCCCTTCGGCGGGGGAGAGGGGTCCGCCGAAGCGGTCGGCGACGGCGGTACGGGCAGTGCGACGGGGTCCGGATCGCCCGCACCCAGCTGCGTACCGGCCCAGAACACGGCGGCCAGTGAGGCAGCCACCGCCAGGCCCGTGATCCCCGCACGACGGCGTGCGGCACCGGCACGCTCGCCCCGCATCTGCCGCAGAGTGCGCTGGAGCAGCAGGTCACCACCCTGTGGCGGTCCGTCGAGGAACGCCTCCTCGGGCACCTCGCCCAGTGCCGCCTCCATCTCGCGCAACGCGGCCACCTCCTCCCGGCACTGCACGCACCCGCTCATGTGTCCCTCGACCCGGCGGACCTCCTCGCCGTCCAGGACGCCGAGCACGTACGGGCCGAGCAGTTCCTCCTCGTGCCGCTGCCGGTTCATGCCACCACCTCACGCAGTCCGGCCGGCTGCTGGGGCGGCCTGCCCGTTCGTTTTCGGTCTCTTGTGCCGCCCTCCCGGAAGCCGTCGTCCCTGAAGACGTCGCGCAGGGCCTTGAGCGCGTAGTGCGAGCGCGACTTGACCGTACCCGCCGGGATACCGAGGGTGTCGGCGGCCTCCGCCACGCTGAGCTGCCGGTAGTACAACTCCTTCAGCACGTCCCGGTGTTCCGGGGACAGCCGGTCGAGGGCCCCCAGCACCGTCATGCTGTCCACCACGGAGTCGGCGTGGTCCGCCTCCACCGGGGGAGCGGCCGCCGAACCGGACACCTCGGGTGGCCGGGCGGCCCTGGCCCGGTACCGGTCGGTGATGATGTTACGGGCCACGGTGAGCAGCCAGCCGCGCACCGAGCCCTTTCCGTTCACGAGGACCTCGGAGTGCCGCCAGGCACGTATCAGGGTCTCCTGCACGACGTCCTCGGCAGCGGCCCGGTCCCCGGTCAGCCGGGTGGCGTACGCGAGCAGGGCGTGGCCGTGCTCCTCGTACACGGACTTGATCAGTGCCTCGTCGGTCGAGCCCCGCCGAGTGCGGGGCCACAGTGGTCCGGCCATCTCACCCTCTCCGTCTTCCTCGCTTGCGTGGTGCGGTCGGAACACGCCGGAGGAGCCGATACGGTTCATGTGACCTGCGTCACGCGAGGTGCGGGGGTTCACGTCCGGCAGGCGCGGCCCTCGTTCAGACAGTCGACGACCGCGGCCATCTGAGGCCCGGTCATCGCGTTGACGAACATCGCGTGGTCCGTCCTGGGGCTGTGCCGCTGCTCGGGGAAGGAGTCGATCGCCACCGGCACGCCCGCGGGGACCTCATGGGCGAGGAAGACGCGCAACTCGGGCACCGGGAAGGTGTCGGTGGGGCAGACCCCGTTGCCCCCGGGGAACAGCAGGTGCGAGCGGTGCCCGGCGCTCGCGGTGTCGAGGCCGTTCCAGCAGCTCGGGAAGATCAGGGTACGGGTGACGCGGTCGCCCTCGGGGCAGCGCGGGTAGCGGGTGGTCAAGCGGTCGGGGGAGCCGGAGCACCCCCAGCGGGCGCGGACGTGGGCGTCGCTGCGCGCGGTGCCGGCGACCGCGTCGCCCGTCATCGCGCGCAGGAAGGGCGGCATCGCCACGACCTTGCTCACCGGGTTGCCCCGGAACTCGACCCGGACCGTGGCCTCGGGCACGATCTCGCCGACGTTGCCGTGCCCGGCGGACCTCTCGTGCGGGCGGGTGCCCGGCCGGTCCAGGCGGCGCAGGACGGGCCAGTAGTACGTCGACCGGTCGCCGCCCGCGCAGCTCGTGGCGGCGGCGGCCAGCGAGTCGTCGGTCGACATCGCGTCGGTGGACAGGTTGCCGACGTAGGAGTGCGTGTGGTGGGCGCCGGACCGCAGGCCGGGCGACACCACCAGGTTGTCCTCGTTGTAGTGCATGCGCTCGTTGCGGCCGCAGTCCACCACCAGCGACCCCGGCGATCCGCCGCCCGGGTCGGCGGGCGTGGCGGGAGCGACGGATGGGGCAGGGGGAACGTCGCGTATGTCCACGTAGTCGGAGGGCGCCGGGCCGCCGGCCGTCGCCACCGCGTGCGGACCGGCGGAGCGCGAGACACCCACCACCGCGGCGGTCACCCCACCGCCCAGGACCAGGCAGATGACGAGAGCGAGCAGTCGGCGTTCTTTCCACATGGCGGTCACGGTTACCGGTGGCGACCCCGGCGTCAACCTGGCATCCGCATGACGGTCGCCGCGCCCGTTCGTACGTTCCTCCGCGCGCCCGTCCGCGCCCCCGTCCGTACGCTCCAGGGCGGCGCCGCCCGGCAGGGCCAACCACCCCGGAAGCGGGCCGGGTTGTCCGTGGAGCCGCTTGTCCGGCCGGTGCCGACGGGCCACAGTGGGCGCATGACAGCAGCCGCGACCCCCGCCGAACTCCTGCACGCGTTCGCCCGCACCCGGGCCCGGCTCGACGGCGGCGAGGTCACCTACTGGTGGACCGGCGACGTCCACTCCTGGGCACCGGGCGAGCCCTACCGCCGGCTCTTCGGCTTCGAAGGGCTCAACGTCGCGCGCCTCGTGGCGGACGAGGAGGAGGGCGGCTACCGGCTGCTGTCCCGGGAAGCCGCGTTCTACCTGGACCCGGTGACCCGCGAGATCATGGAGACCTGGCAGGACAAACCCGTCGTCCACGTCTGGAACGACCCCGCCAACCAGAAGTGGCGGCCGTTCCCGGTCCCCGTCACCGAACTGGGCGACCGGATCTGCTTCAGCCTGGAGATCCCGCTCGCCTACCCCTCGCCGCTACCGGTCGAGGAGTACCCGGACAACTCGGCCGACGACACCTACCGGGCGCTGGAGCTCTTCCAGTTCTTCGCACCCGCGACGGCCCTCACCGCCGACGAGGTGAGCGTTCCGGCGACGATGTCCTGGACCCGCATGTCCCCGTGGCTGCCCTGGATGGAACAGGGCGCGCGCCCCGGCGGCCTCACCTTCCACTGCCGCGGCCGCAAGCTGGACGCCTACGCCCAGGTCCCCGAACGCACCCGCGCGTACGTCGCCGACCACCACCCCGAGTTCGCACACGCACCGGAGAAGTGGAGCGAACCGAACGAGACGAGCTGGACCTACTTCCGCAAGCTCTTCCCGCGCTACCGGGAGGAGTCCTGAGCACCACCCCCGGCCACGGGCCGGCCCTCGGCCGCCCGTGGCCGGCACACATCGGAAAAAGGCCTGATCACACCCCCTGCTGAGGGACCCCCGAGGGGAGTGGCGGGGGGCGGACAAGGGTTTTCCCCGTATCCAGTTCATCCCCGCGTTGCCTACTGTCTGCCCACCGGCGATCTTCCCCCAGGCCGGGTGGTACACACTCCAACCCCACATGGCGTGTAGACCTCCCACCGGGGGAAGCGAGCCGGGACCGCCGTTGCCCCCGCCTCGCCGTTGCGGCCGGGACAACGTGGCGTGCGGCGGCAGCCGGGGCGAGACCGACCAACTCGCTCCCGGCCCCGCAGCCGCCGGAACCACCCCCACACTGCACCGACCGGCCGCTCCGGCCTGCCCGGGAACGGCCCTCGAAAGGGATCACGTGCACGCAACGAGACGCAGGCTCATATCCGTGGTGGCCATGTCCGTCACCCTGCTCGCCGGCACCGCGACCGCCTCCGTGGCCGTGGCGGTCGAGAACCCCGCCACGGCCCCCGCCGCCACGGTCGCCGCCACGGCGCCTGTCGAGAACCTGATCGTCGGATACAAGTCCTCCGCCACGGAGGCCAGCTCCAACACCGCTGCCGCCGACGACGCCGCCGCCAAGGGGAAGAAGGCCGGCAAGAAGGCGAAGTTCGACCGCCGCCTGGGCACCGGTGCCGCGCTGGTCAACCTCGGCGGGACCGTCGCGCCGGCCGAGGCCGCCGACGTGATGGCGCAGTTCCGCGCCGACCCGGACGTCGCCTACGTCGAGCCCGACACCCGTGCCTACGCCACGGCCGTGACCCCGAACGACACCGAGTACGCCAAGCAGTGGGACCTCTTCGAGCCCACCGCCGGCATGAACGTTCCCGCGGCCTGGGACAAGACCACCGGCTCCGGCGTCACCGTCGCCGTGATCGACACCGGCTACGTCGCCCACTCGGACCTCGCGCCGAACATCGTCGCCGGCTACGACTTCATCAGCAGCGCCACCTACGCCCGTGACGGCGGCGGCCGCGACAGCAACCCCGCCGACGAGGGCGACTGGAACGCCACCGACGGTGAGTGCGGCCTCAACTCCAAGGCGAGCAACTCGTCCTGGCACGGAACCCACGTCGCGGGCACCATCGCCGCGGCCACGAACAACTCCAAGGGTGTCGCCGGCATCGCCTACGGCGCGAAGATCCAGCCCGTCCGCGTGCTCGGCAAGTGCGGCGGTTCCACCTCGGACATCGTCGACGCCATCACCTGGGCCTCCGGCGGCTCCGTCGCCGGCGTGCCGGCCAACGCCACCCCGGCCAAGGTCATCAACATGAGCCTCGGCGGCCCCGGCGCCTGCGGCACCAGCTACCAGAACGCCATCAACGCGGCCGTCGCCCGCGGCACGACCGTGGTCGTCGCCGCCGGCAACAGCAACGCCGACGCGGCCGGTTTCTCGCCCGCCAGCTGCAACAACGTGATCAACGTGGCCGCCAGCAACCGCTCCGGCGACCGCTCGTACTACTCCAACTACGGCGCGATCATCGACGTCGCCGCCCCGGGCGGTGAGACCCGCCGCGCCACCGACACGCCCGGCACCGTCACCACCCCCGAGAACGCCATCCTCTCGACCCTGAACGCCGGTACCACCACCCCGGGCGCCGAGAACTACAAGCCCTACCAGGGCACCAGCATGGCCGCCCCGCACGTCGCGGGCCTCGCCGCGCTGCTGAAGTCGGCGAACTCCGCGCTGACCCCGGCCCAGATCGAAGCGGCGATCAAGAACAACGCGCGGCCGCTCGCCGGCACCTGCACCGGCGGCTGCGGCACCGGTCTCGCCGACGCCGCCACAACATCAACCAGGTCTACACCGTCAACGCCTCCTCCGAGGTCGCCAACGGCACCTGGAAGCTCCGGGTCAACGACAACGCCGGCGGCGACACCGGCAAGATCGACTCCTGGAATCTCACCTTCTGAGACGGTTCCCGCCGACTCGGGGTCCGGCACCAACTCCGCCTGACGGAGCGATAGTACGGACCAAGCGAATCCCCGGGCCTGCCGATACTTCGGGTATCGGCAGGTCCGCCGGGTTTTCTGCGTCGAGTGACTGAATTCTGCGTCACAATCCGGGTCCACCTGCCGTCCGACCTCGTATTCTCGCCTCTCACAGGAAGGGCACAGGCTGGGGACTGGAAGGCTGGTGGCTGTGCGTGGTGGCGGCGACGGGGCACGCTGACACAAGTGTCGGACACGGAGAACTGATCAAGGCGGTCGACCGCGCGCTGACCACGCACGGCCGGGCGCTCCTGACCGGACCCGCCGGTGCGGGCAAGACCGAAGTGGTCCGCGCCGTCGCGGCCGCGGCCGCAGCGCGCCACGAGAGCGTTCTCCGCCTCACTCCCGAAGCCGCGGACCAATGGATACCCGAAGCCTCGGCCGCGGCCCTCCTCGCCTCCGTGCCCCCCGCCGCCCTGGAACAGCTCTCCGGCCCCCAGCGCACCGCCATCGCGCTCCTGCGCCGGGAAGCCGACGCCCCCCGCGCCGGCCGCGACCACGTCGCCCTGCGCCTGGCCGTCGTCGAGGTGCTCCGCACCCTCGCCGCCCGCCAGCCCGTCCTCCTCGTCATCGACAACGCCCAGTGGCTCGACGCCGAGAGCACCGACCTGCTCCGCTTCGCCCTCCGCCTCACCCCGCCCCGCGTGCGCGTCCTGGCCGCCGAACGCGTCCAGGGCGGAGCACCGGCCGGCGAACCCCTCTGCGGCCCCGGCGTCCCTGCCGTACGGGTGCCCCCGCTCGGCGCCGACGAGGTCGCCGAACTCCTCCTGCGCCACGGCCTCCCCGCCCGCCTCGCCGGCCGCATCCACCAGGCCAGCGGCGGCAACCCGCGGCTCGCCCTCGCCCTCGGCCACTCCCTCGCCGAAGCCGCCGAGGCCCGCGACTGCAGCGCCCACCACGCCGACCCCCTGCCCGTCTCCGGACAGGCGCGCGAGGTCGCCCGCCGCCTCCTCGCCGGAGCCCCCGCCCCGGCCCGGCGCACCCTGCTGCTCGCCGCCCTCGCCTCCCGCCCCACCGTCTCCCTGCTGCGGCGGGCCGGCCGCCCCGACGCCGAGGCGGAGCTGGCCGAGGCCGAACGGGCCGCGCTGGTCCGGGTCGGCGAGGACGGCACCGTCGAGTTCACCGCCGGCGCCCTGCCCACCGCCCTCGCCGCCGACGCGGGCTGGCCCGAACGCGCCGCCGGGCACGCGGCGCTGGCCGCCGCCGTCGACGACCCCGTCCAGGCCGTACGCCACCGCGCGCTCGCCGTCGACACCCCCGACCAGGGGCTCGCCGCGGAGATCACCGAGGCCGCCGCGGTCTGCCGCAGCCGCGGCCAGCGCGCCCTCGCCGCCGAACTGGGACTGCTCGCCGCCGAACGCACCCCGTCCTCGCTGGCCGGCGAGGAGCTGGCCCGCCTGGTCACCGCCGCCGAGGACGCCGGCTGGGCCGGCCGCGCCGACCTCGCACGCCGCGCCTCCCGGGCCGTCCTGGCCCGCGACGCCTCGCCCGCCGACCGGGTGCGCGCCCGGCTCGCCGTGATCGACGCCGCGGGCCAGGCCCTCGGCACGCTCGACGAGACCTTCGCGTACGCCATGGACGAAGCCGCCGGTGACCCCGCACTGCAGGCCGCCGTCCAACTGCGGATCGCCTGGAAGCACAACCTCAGCGACGGCGACCCCGTCCGCTCCCGTGACGCCGCCGCCGCGGCCGGCGCCCTCGCCGCGCGGGGCGGCGACCAGACCGCCGAGGCCATGGCTCTGACCGTACGGGCCCGCATGGGCCGCATCCTCGGCGACGCGGGAGCCGAGGAGATCCTCGCCGAGGCACTCGACCTCCCCGCGCCCGAGGTCCCGCTCGGCATGCGCAACGCCCCGCAGTACCTCGCCGTCCGGCACGCCCTGTTCGACGACCGCCTCGACGACGCCCGCCGCCAGCTGATGGTGCTGCTGCCGGCCGTCCGGCGCACCGGTTCGGCCGAGGACGTCTTCGAGGTCCTGCGCAGCCTGACCGAGGTGGAACTGCGCAGCGGCCGCTGCGAAGCCGCCTCGGCCCACGCCCGCCGGGCCCTGGAACTGACCATCGAGGCGGGCCTCTCGCCCGGCCCCGCCTGGTACGTGGCGGCCATGGCCGAGACCATGGGCGGCAGCTTCGCGCGGGCCGAGAGCTACGCCCGTCGCGGCATCCAGGCCTCCCGGGAGGAGCAGGACCAGGTCTTCCTCTCCCGCAGCCTGCACGCGCTCGGGCTGATCGAACTCGCCACGGGGGAGGCCGCGAAAGCGGTCGCGACCCTGCGCCAGGTCGCCGAACTGGAGGCCGCCCAGCAGGTGGTGGACCCCTCGATCCTGCGCTGGCACGGGGAGCTCGCCGAGGCCCTGATCGCCGCCGACGCGCCCGGCGAAGCGGCCGAACTGATCGCCCCCGTCCGTGCGGTCGCCCTCGGGCTCGGCCGTACCGGCGTCGTCGCCGCCCTCGACCGGGCCGCCGCCCTGTGCCTGTCCGCGCAGGGCGACGCGGACGCCGCCGTCCGCCTGCTGGAGGACACGGCGCAGCGCTTCGAAGCCCTCCGGCTGCCGCTGGAGCGGGGCCGTACGCTGCTGGCCCTCGCCCGGGTGGAGCGCCGCCGACGGCGCCGGGCACCGGCCCGCGCGGCGCTCCGGGCCGCGGCCGAGGTCTTCGAGCGGGCCGGAGCCGGCCCGTGGGCCGGACTTGCCCGGGAACCGGCTCCCGGCGACGGGGCCGGCACCCTGGCCTCCCCGGCCGCGACGCTGACCGAGGCCGAGAACCGCCTCGCGCTGCTCGTCAGCCAGGGCGCCAGCAACCAGGAGGCCGCGGCGAAGCTGTTCCTCAGCGTCAAGACCGTCGAGGCCCGGCTGACCCGCATCTACCAGAAGCTCGACGTACGCTCACGGGCCCAGCTGGCCACCGCGCTGCGCACGCGGTGACCGGCTGGGATCCCGGGTCAGCAGCTCAGGTTGTTGCCCGGGGTGACGCCCAGCAACTGGGTGAAGCTCTGGTACTTCGAGATCCGGCTCTGGACCTGGGCAGGGTTGCCGCCGTTGCACTCCAGGGCGCCGTTGATGGAGCGGATGGTCTCGCCGAACCCCGCACCGTTCACCATGGCGGCGTGGGCGGTCATGGTGCCCGGGCCGTTCTGGGTGTTCCAGTACCAGAGCGCCGTCTTCATCGCGACGGCCGGATCCTGCTCCACCAGGTAGGGGTTGGCGAGGAGGTTGATGCCGAGGGCGTCACCGGCCGCCTTGTAGTTGAAGTTCCAGCTGAGCTGGATGGGCCCGCGGCCGTAGTAGGCGGCCCGCCCGGCCGGACAGCCGTACGGCTGGGTCGCGTCGCAGTAGTGGGGGTAGTTGGCGGTGTTCTGCTCCACGATGTGGACGAGTCCGCCGGTCTCGTGGGAGACGTTGGCGAGGAAGGCGGCGGCCTCGCGCCGCTTGACGGTGTCGTCGCCGGTCTTGGCGAAACCGGGGTAGGCGGACAGCGCCGCGACCAGGCCGTTGTAGGTGTAGAAGGGGTTCCGGTTCGGGAACATCTGGTGGAACTGGGCCTCGGAGACGACGAATCCGGACGGGTCGGGATCCGGGTCCTGACCGCCACCGCCTCCACAGACGCCCTGGTCCGCCCAGACGCCCCACTGGCCGGTGGTGCCGGGGGTCTCGCCCTGGGTCCACCACTTGGCCTGCCAGTTGCGGCCGCCGTGGGAGGCGCTCATGCCGTTCGTGTAGACGGCGGAGGAGGCCCAGGGGGAGGCGCAGGGGGCCGCGGCGGAGGCGGGGGAGGAGGGAAGGACGAGGGCGAGACCGGCCGTGACGGCCGCGGCGGCGACCAGGCCGAGGGCTCGGCGGCGAAGCGCACGTATCACGTAACTGCTCCTTCAGTGGGGGGAATTGCCGTGGAGACAACAGCGCCCACTGAAACGGAATGGTCTGAACCTGTCAAGGTCTAGACCAACGCAAAGCGCCGGTGCCACGCGTGACGCGTGACACCGGCGCGGAAGAACCGATCAGCTGCCGGCGGAGAGGTTGCCGGAGAGGACCGGGATGTTGCTGGCGATGTGCGAGAGGGCCTCGTCGCCCTTGGCCTGGGTGGAGTTCTCGGCGCACTGCTGGTTCTGCGGGTTGGACAGGACGTTGACGTCCTGGACGCCGATGTTGGCGAGGACCGCGAGCAGGGACTGGGCGTTGACCTTGGCCGGCAGGCCGACGCAGAGCTTGTTGAGGGAGCCCTGGATGGCGCCGAGCTGCGGGCTCTGGTTGCCGCGGGTCTCCTGGTTGCCGTAGATCTGCGCCGCGTCGTTGCCGTTCACGGTGTTGACGCCGTTGTCGTTGCCGATCGCCATCGCGGGCGAGGCGGCGGCGGCACCGGCGCCGAGCACGGCGGCGGTGGCGGCGGCGGTGGCCATGAACTTCTTGAGCATCTGGGGGATCCTTAGGTCGCACTGTCGCATGAGATAGCTGCCCACGGCGGGACGCGCTGATCAACTGCTGACGGTGCCCGGGGTTATGCCCCCTCACCCGAGTGGCCCAACGGGGCGGCGTTCCGGACCCCCGGTCCGCCGTGTGGCGGCGGGCCGGGGTGCGGGTGGCCGGGGGGTCAGCCGCTCTTGCGGCGGACCTTCTTGTTCTTGCCGCTCGCGGCGCTGCTGGCGCCCTGGACCTTGGCCCGGTTCTGGTGGGACTGCTGGGCGTGGGCCTTCGCGGCGTTGCGCTCCAGGGCCTCCCGGAAGCGGCGCTTGGCGGCCTCGGCCGGGGACTCGTCCTGCGGGGTGCCTGCTTCGTCAGCCATTCGTCCTCCTGGAGTGATCAAGCGGCTCCAGTCTGACAGTCGCCGCACGCGCTGACCAGCGAGTTCCCGAATGCCCAAGGGAGGCTTGGGGAGGTCATAAGGTTTGATTATGGGGTCATAAAGCGACACCGGGTGCTGGGTTAGGTTTACCTTCGTTTAGGGTTCCCCTTGATCCACCTTGATCCGCCTTGCCGTCGCTCGAAGGGAACCTCTGCCATGCCTCGCCCTCTGCGGGTAGCAATCGTCGGTGCCGGCCCGGCCGGCATCTATGCCGCCGACGCGCTGCTGAAGTCCGAGGCCGCCGTTGATCCCGGTGTGTCCATAGACATCTTCGAGCGCATGCCCGCGCCCTTCGGCCTGATCCGCTACGGCGTCGCCCCGGACCACCCGCGCATCAAGGGCATCATCACCGCCCTGCACCAGGTCCTCGACAAGCCGCAGGTCCGCCTCTTCGGCAACGTCGACTACCCGGGCGACATCAGCCTCGACGAGCTGCGGTCCTTCTACGACGCCGTGATCTTCTCGACCGGCGCCACGGCCGACCGCGCGCTGGACATCCCCGGCGTCGACCTCGACGGCTCCTACGGCGCCGCCGACTTCGTCTCCTGGTACGACGGCCACCCGGACGTGCCGCGGACCTGGCCGCTCGAGGCCGAGAAGGTCGCCGTACTGGGCGTCGGCAACGTCGCCCTCGACGTCGCGCGCATCCTGGCGAAGACGGCCGACGAACTGCTGCCCACCGAGATCCCGGCCAACGTCTACGACGGCCTCAAGGCGAACAAGGCCCTCGAGGTCCACGTCTTCGGGCGCCGCGGCCCGGCCCAGGCCAAGTTCAGCCCGATGGAGCTGCGCGAGCTGGACCACTCGCCCAACATCGAGGTCATCGTCAACCCCGAGGACATCGACTACGACGAGGGCTCGATCGCCGAGCGGCGCGGGAACAAGCAGACCGACATGGTCGCCAAGACCTTGGAGAACTGGGCGATCCGCGACATCGGCGAGCGGCCGCACAAGCTGTACCTGCACTTCTTCGAGTCGCCCTCCGAGATCCTCGGCGAGGACGGCAAGGTCGTCGGTCTGCGCACCGAGCGCACCGAACTCGACGGCACCGGCAACGTCAAGGGCACGGGCCGGTTCACGGACTGGGACGTGCAGTCCGTCTACCGCGCGGTCGGCTACCTCTCCGACGAGCTCCCCAAGCTCCCCTGGGACGTGGCGACCGGTACCGTCCCGGACGAGGGCGGCCGCGTGATCGACGCCGGCGGCCACATGCAGTCGACGTACGTGACGGGCTGGATCCGCCGCGGCCCGATCGGCCTCATCGGCCACACGAAGGGCGACGCGAACGAGACCGTCGCGAACCTGCTCGCCGACCACGCGGAGGGCCGTCTGGGCACGCCGGCCTCGCCGCAGCCGGAAGCGGTCGAGAGCTTCCTCGCCGAGCGCAGCGTCCGCTACACGACGTGGGAGGGCTGGTACCGGCTGGACGCCGCAGAGAAGGCCCTCGGCGAGCCCCAGGGCCGCGCGCGCGTGAAGATCGTGGAGCGCGAGGAGATGCTCGACGCGAGCGGAGCCTGAGCACGGCGGGGGCCGGGACCCGGAGGGGTCCCGGCCCCCGCACACGCGGCGCCCCGGTGCCCTCGTGCGGAGGACGACCGCTCGGGAGCGGAATGCCGCGCCGCCTAAGGGAGTTGGACACGAGCACGACACCGACCCCGCAGGCACTGGAGAGCTCATGAAGATCGGCATCATCGGAGCGGGCAACATCGGCGGCAACCTCACCCGCCGGCTCACCGCCCTCGGACACGAGGTCGCGGTGGCCAACTCGCGGGGGCCGCAGACCCTGACCGCGCTCGCGGAGGAGACCGGCGCCACCCCCGTCACCGTGGCCCGGGCGGCGCAGGGCGCCGAGATCGTCATCGTGACCGTCCCGTTCAAGAACGTGCCGGACCTGCCCGAAGGGCTCTTCGACGGCGCGGCACCGGGCTTCGCCGTCATCGACACCGGCAACTACTACCCCCGCCGGCGCGACGGCCGGATCGCCGGTGTGGAGGACGAGGGCCTGACCGAGAGCCGCTGGACCGAACGGCAGCTCGGACACCCCGTGATCAAGGCCTTCAACGGCACCTACGCCCAGGACATCCTCGACCGCCACCGCCCGGCCGGTGCCGCGGACCGGATCGCGCTGCCCGTCGCGGGTGACGACGAGGCGGCGAAGAAGGCCGTACGCGACCTCATCGAGGAACTCGGCTTCGACACGGTCGACGCGGGCGGCCTCGACGACTCCTGGCGCCAGCAGCCCGACACCCCGGTCTACGGACTCCGGGAGGGTGTCGAAGGGGTCACCCGGGCCCTCGCCGAAGCCTCCCCGGTCCGCCCGGCGGCCTTCCGCGGCTGACGGTCGCGGGCCGGCGGGACCGCGGGTCCGGGCATCGCGGTCTTTCCGCGGCGGCCGCGGGAACGGCCGGCGGCGCGCTTGCGTCTGTGCGGTCAGACGGAGAGGGGCCGGACCGGAGCGGCCGGACGGCGGTGAGAGGGCGGGGCTGTGCGGGAACGCAGAGGGGCGGGAGCGGGGCTGGTGGCCGTTGCGGTGGCGGTGCCGCTGCTCGTGGCCGCGATCGTCATGGCGGTCGTGTTCACCGGTACCGGTGTCGTGGGGCGCAGCCCGCTGCACCGGGCGGTGGACCAGTACCTCGAAGCGGTGGGCGCCGGCGGTCCCGCACCGTCCGCCGGACCGGCGAGCGGGTGCCCCGGCGGCGCCCCGGACCCCGCGGACGCCCTGCACGGCCTCGCGCCCCGCTTCGGGCACCACATCGTGTCGTCCACCGAGAGCGGCGACAGCGCCGCCGTCAATGTGGACCTCACCCCGACCGGCGGCGACCGGGTCGCGGTGCTCCTGGAACTGCGCCGGACCGGGGACCGCTGGGACGTGTGCACGGCCTCGACGGGCCGGGCCGCGATCGACCCGTTCTGAGTTCTGAGCACCGCGCGTCGCGCGCGGTGCGGGCGGACCCGCAGGATGCTCAGGAGTCCCGGCGCCGCTCCAGCACGCCCCGGACGTAGGCCGCCTGGCCGGCGTGCTGGAGGTCGTCGGCGATCACGCTGACCAGGCGCACCCCGAGGGTGACCGGCGGGTCCCAGCGTTCGTCGACCACCCGGTCCAGGTCGGCGGCCGCGAGCCCCCGGACGAAGCCCAGGGTCTGCTCGTGCACCGCGTCGAAGTAGCCCAGGAGCAGCTCGCCCGAGCCGACCCGGACCGTGCCCGCCTGCCGCGCCGAGTGGCCGTAGCCGGTGGACGCGGCGGGCAGCGGCAGGCCGAACCGGTCCGCCCAGCCCCCGGCCGGCCATACCTGTTCCCGTTCCGCCGCGGCCGCGACGTGGTCGTCCTGGATCCGGGTGAGGTGCCAGACCAGCCAGGTGATCGAGTTCGCCGCGGGGTCGACCCGGGCGTCCAGCAGCTCCGCCGGCAGCCCGTCCACGGCCTCGTGCACGACCTCCCGGATCCGACCGAACCCGTCCGCGATGACGTCCGTAGCCTTCATGGACCCACCATGCAAGGTCCGGCGGCCCGCCCGGCGCGAACGACACGCGAGGGCGGGCCGCCGGGCCGGTGGTCGCCGGGTCAGCCGGCGGCGGCCTTCACGGGCTCGGCGCTCGCGGCCGGTTCAGCCGCGACGGGCCGCGCGGGGGCCGCAGCGGCGGGCCGGTGGCCACCGCGCAGGCCGAGCCGGCCGATCAGCGCGACGAGGGCGAAGGCCGCGGCCCCGATCGCGAAAGTGAGGGTGAACCCGGACTCGGCGGGCAGCGGGGGCACCCCGGCGGGCAGGTGCTCGATGGTCCTGGACGCGAGGATGGTCGTGACAACGGCACTGCCGATCGCGCTGCCCGTCGAGCGGGAGATCGAGTTGATGCCGTTGGCGATGCCGCTCTGGTGCGGCGGGACGCTGGACATGATCACGGCGGGCATGGCGGCGTAGCCGAAGCTGACGGCCGCGCCGACGACCAGGCCGGCGCCGATCACCGAGAAGGTGTGGCTGTGGTCCACGACGAGCCAGGCGAAGCCGGCCGTGCCCAGTACGGCGGCCAGGACCAGGGCCACGCGCGGCCCGCGGTGGCGCACGATCCGGCCGCCGATGGGTGAGGCCAGCAGCGAGACGACCGCGCTGGGCAGCAGGAACTGCACGGAGGCGCGCAGGATCGACGCGTCGAAGCCATAGCCGGTGAGCGCCTCGGGCATCTGCACGAGGTACGAGACGCCGAGGAAGCTCGCGAACATGCCGAACCCGACGAGGAGGCCGGCCAGGTTGGCCATGAGCACCGGGCGGTGCACGAACATCTTCATGTCGACCAGGGGTTCGCTGACCTTGAGCTCCGTCACCACCCACACGGCGGCCATGACGGCGGCGCCGGCGAAGCTGCCCAGCGTACGGCCGGAGGTCCAGCCCCACTCGTGGCCCTGCGAGATCGCCAGGAGCAGCAGCAGCAGCGCGGCGCCGAGGGTCAGGGCGCCGAGGAAGTCGGTGCGCCCGCCCGTCTTGGTGCGGGTGGCGGGCACCAGCACGAGGACCGCGAGCAGGGCGAGGACCGCGAGGCCGGTGGCCATCCAGAACGCGTCGCGGTAGTCCGCGTCGGGGCCGGAGGTGAGCAGGCCGGTCGCGACGAGCGCGAGGCCGCTGCCGAACGCGAGCGTGCCGCTGACCAGGGCCATCGCGCCGGGCAGCTTCTGCGGGCGGATCTCCTCGCGCAGCACCGAGAGCGCGAGCGGGAAGATCGCGGTGGCGGCGCCCTGGAGGACGCGGCCCAGGATCAGCAGCGGGAGCGAGGAGGCCAGAGCCGTCAGGACGGAGCCGGCGACCATCACACCGAGGACGGCCACCAGGGTGGGCTTCTTGCCGTGCTGGTCGCCGAACCGGCCGAGCAGCGGGGTGAAGACCGCTGCCGACAGCAGGGTGGCGGTGGTCACCCAGCTGACGTCGGCGGTCGAGACGCCGAGGTCGTCACGGATCAGGCCGAGGATGGGGACGGGCAGGGTCTGCATCATCGACACGACCATCGCGGCGAGGCTCAGGGCGAGGACGACGATCGTCTCGTTCCGCTGCCCGGGGGCCGGGGCTGCGGGGGACGGGGTGCTCATGGCTGCGGGACCTTCTTCGTGTTTCGGAGCTGAGGAGCTTCGGAACCCAGATGTTTGATGTCATCAAGTAACTCGATCGAAGGTAGAGGTCGATATTTGAGGTAGTCAAGTAAACAATTGATAATGTCAAGCATCCTGAGTAGGCTCCGGGTATGAGCGAGACCGCCACCCCCGCCCCCACGAAGGTCCAGCTGCTGGAGCTGCTCGCCGCCATCGGCACCGCCCAGTGGCGCGAGTTCGCCGCGGCCGCGGCCCAGCACGGCCTCACACCCACCCAGGCCCGCGTCCTCGCGCAGCTGGACGGCCCGGTGCCCATGCGCGGTCTCGCCGTCCTGCTGGTCTGTGACGCGTCCAACGTGACGGGCATCGTGGACCGCCTCGAGGCCCGCGACCTGGTGCGCCGTGAACCGGACCCCAGCGACCGGCGCGTCAAGAACGTCGTGGCCACGGACGCGGGCCGGCAGGTCATCCGGCGCGTACGGGAGGAGATGCAGGCGGCCCACGGTGCGCTCGACACCCTCGACGAGGCCGAGAGCGCGACCCTCTACGCCCTGCTGGCCCGCCTGCGCCCGTCGATGGAGAAGGGCTAGTCTCGAACCCCGTGGACACCCTTCAGACGATCAACGACGTGCCCGTCCTGATGTGCGGGGCCGAGGGCGGGACCATCGCGGGTGAACGCGAGGCCCTGGACTTCATCGGAAACGCCTCCTACCAGGGCGCCGAGTGGGCCGTCATCCCCGTCGAGCGGTTCGACGAGGCGTTCTTCCGGCTGAGCACCCGGGTCGCGGGCGAGATCATCCAGAAGTTCGTCCAGTACCGGGTGGGCATCGTCGTCCTCGGTGACATCTCCCGCCACACGGCCGCCAGCCCGGCGCTGCGGGACTTCGTCCGCGAGTGCAACCGGGGGCGCCAGACGTGGTTCCTCGCCGACACCGAGGAGCTGCGCGAGCGGCTGACCCCGGGCTCGGCGTGAACGGCGGCGGCGAGGTCCGCGTCCTGCGCGCGGCCGACCGGCCCGCCACGGTGTGGAAGAACGGCGGCGGAGTCACCCGCGAGATCGCCGCCTGGCCCGCGGACGCGGACATGGAGTCCTTCCGCTGGCGGGCCAGCCTGGCCGAGGTGGCGTCGGACGGCCCCTTCTCGGTCTTCCCCGGGATCGACCGCACCCTCACCCTCGCCGAGGGCGCGGGCATGGACCTCGTGGTGGCGGGCGCCCACCGGCTCGTGGACGAACGCTTCGCGCCGCAGGACTTCGCCGGGGACGAGCCGACCGACTGCCGGCTCCTCTCCGGCCCCGTCGTGAACTTCAACGTGATGTACCGCCGCGGCGCGGCGACGGCGGAGACCGCCGTCGTACGGGGCCGGCTCGGCCTGACCGCCGAACCCGGCGAGACCCTGCTGGTGGTCGCCCTGGACGGCACGGCGACGCTCCAAGCCCCGTGGGGTCCGGGCCACGCCCTGGGCCCGTACGACGCGGCCCTGGTGCGGGGCCCGTTCACGGGCCTGGTACGGACCGCCGGCCGCGCGGCCGTGGTCCGCCTCCGCTAGGGGCTGTCCGGCCGGCCGTACGTCGAGCGGTACGTGGCGGAGCCGCCGGTGTCCGCGACGACCGCGGGGCAGACCGAACAGGCCGCGGCCCCGCGCTGGGCGAACCAGCGGCAGTCGCGGCGGATGCCGCAGTCCGGCAGCGGCCCGTCCTCCCGCTGCACGCCCGCGCCGGCCGTGCCGTCGAGGATGTGGTCGATGACGCCACAGGCCGTCCCGGTCCACTGCGCACAGGCGGATTCCGCGCAGGGCTCCGTGAACCGGTAGCGACGCTCGGGGCGGCCCCCGGCGTCGAGCCGGCCGGCGAAGGCCCGGTCGACGAACACGGGCTCGGGCAGGTAGGCCAGGCGCCCGCCACCGGTCATCACGCCCAGCAGCGAAGCCCCTTCGTGGCAGGCGCCGCTGGGACAGCTGCGCGGCCGCACCGGCCGCTCGTCCCCGCCGTCGGTCGTCGGGCTCACTGTGGGAACCCGGCCTCTTCCGCGGCGAACCGCTGGAGGTCCTGCGCCAGCACCTCCCGCGGCAGGCCGTGCCACCAGACCTTCGGGTCGAGCCGCACCCCGACCGCGTCGCGCGGCCCGAAGTCGCCCAGCGCCAGCGCGCCGGCCTGGGCGACGGCCCGGCCGATCCGCTCCTGCTGCTCCTCGGTCAGCTCCACACCGGTGACGACGAACGTGAACTCGTTCTTGATCTTGTTTCCCACGGTGACTCCTCGGTCCGGACGGTCGGTTCCCCGCTCGACCGTAGGAGCGGGTCCGTGATGGGGCGATCGGTGCCGGTCGAGCGGGTGAAGATCCCGGGAAGGCCCGGCCCGGCCGCGGCTCAGCGGACGCCGAGCTTGATCCACTTCGCTGTGCTCGGCACGCCGTTGGCGTCGAGCAGGAAGAGCATGTAGTGGCCGGGCGGGGCGTCGGCCGCGCCCGGCGGGGTCCGCAGCCCGATCCTGTCGCCCCTGACGCCGGTGATCCGCAGGTCCAGGTGCCGCTGGCTGGTGTTCACCGAATGGGTGACGGTGGTCGGGGCGAGCAGGACGGCCCGCCGGACGTCCTTCGCCGTCGAGCTGGACACCTGGAAGGCGGCGTCGTACCGCAGGTCGCCCGCCGGGACCCGGTCGAGCGCGGGCCGGGCGCCCCGGTGCAGATAGGCGGGCTCGTAGAGCTCGATGCTGCCGTCCATCCCGTCCTCGATGTCGGGATCGTTGGCGATCTGCTGGAGCTCGTCGCCGGTGACCATCATCCGGCCGTCCGGCAGGATCAGGGCGTTGGAGTGGTAGCCGCGCGGCAGCCGCTGGGCCGGCCCCAGCGTCCACCGGCCGCGCGCGTCGCGCAGTTCGACCTGCCGGTACTTCGGATCGGCCTTCGGGTTGAACGGTCCGTGTCCGTAGTCCCGGGTGTCCAGGGCTCCGTTCACGGTGATCAGCGTGCCGTCCGGCAGGATCAGGGTGCCGTCCTGGGTGCGGCCGAACGCCCTGGGCTCCTCGGTGGTCCAGCGCCCGCCGGACAGCCGGTACGTGTGCGGGTCGCGCGGGTCGCCGCCGAGGACCAGCACGGAGTCCGGGCCGCGGAACCCGGCCGGCAGCGGGACGGCCGAGCCGTAGCCCCGGAAGTCGGCGGGCCGCCGCGGCAGGTCCCTGCGTACGTCCCCGACCGGGTCGAAGAGCCACTGCTGGTCGGCGTCGCGGCCGAGTCCGTAGATCATCCCGTCGCGCAGCGAGAAGAGGTGCGGGTAGTCGTTGCGGAAGGGGGCGTCCGAGCGGAGCCGTTCGGCGGGGACGCCGACCGGGATGTCGTACGGCCGCCAGGGCACGCGGTGTCCGAGCGCGGGGAAGCGCTCCACCACGGGGGTGGGGGTGCCCGTACCGCGCTCGGACTGGCCGGACATGATGACCTGCCGGCCGTCCGCCCCGGTCACGACGGAGGGGTACCAGCGGCCGACTGCCATGTCGCGGTTGCGGAACCACTTCTCGGTCCACGGGTCGAAGACGAAGGACAGCCTTGCGCCGCTGCCGCCCTTGCCGCCGACGTTGCCGCCGAAGACCCCGACCATCCCGTTGGGCAGGTAGGAGTGCCCGGCGCAGAAGAACGGCGCCGGGCGGGGGGAGTAGGTGCCGTCGGGCACCAGCACCACCGGGGGCGGCACGTTCTTGAAGGCCCGCGCCCCGGTCCCCGCGGCGGGGTCCCACAGCCAGGCGCGGCCGGCGTTGGTCCGGCCGACGGTGTTCGTCGGCCCGGTCTCCTTCGTGGGGTCCGCCTCCACGCGCTCGAAGGAGAACAGCAACACCTTGCCCGTGGGCAGCAGGGCCACGTGGACCCCGAAGTCGGGGGAGGGGAAGAACCGTGTGAAGCGGCCGAACCGGGCGGCGTCGAAACCGGCGTTGGCCTTGCGCTGGGACTCCTCCAGCGCCGCCAGGCTCGCCGTCCGCCTCGACTGCGGATACCCCTGGCTGCCCCGGGCGGCCTGGCGCAGCAACGCGTGGGTGCGGGCGTGGTCCTCGCCGAGCACGGCGGCCTCGTCGCCGGTGTGGTGGACCGAGGCCCGGGCCGGAGCGGGCGGCCCGGCCACCGGGAGGGCCAGGGCGGTGGCGAGCGCCAGCACCGACACGACGGTGGACCGCGATGCGCGGGACATGGGACTGACTCCTCACCGCAGGAGGGCCCGGTGCCGAGGCCGGCTCCGGAACCCGCTGATGACCTGAAGGATCTCGGCGATATTAGGACGAAACGGATGTGTCGGCGGGTGCGACCCGGCCCGATCGGGTCGCACCCGGTGCCACTTGGGGCCGTTCGGCGGTCGATATGCAGCGGTTTATCGTTTCTGCGGTGAACCGTTTCGGCCGTCAAGGTGAGAGCGCGTACCCGTCGCCCCGACCCGCCCGCCGCAGACCGCTATCCATGTCGGTGTGATCAAGTCGCTCCGTACCGGATTCACCGCAGCCGCCGTGACCGCAACGCTCGTCACGCTCAGCCCCTCCGCCGGGGCCTCCCCCTCCGCCCCCGCCGACCAGGTGACCGTGGACGTCGCCACGGTCAACGGATCGGGCTGCCGCCCCGGCAGCGCCGCCGTCGCCGTGTCACCCGACAACTCGGCCTTCACCGTCACTTACAGCGAGTACGTGGCCCAGGCCGGCGGCGGCGCCCCCGCCGTCGAGGGCCGCAAGAACTGCCTCCTGTCCCTCGTCGTCCACGTACCGCAGGGCTACACCTACGCCATCGCCAAGGCCGACTACCGCGGCTTCGGCAGCCTCCAGCCGGGGGCGGTCGGCACGCAGAAGGCCAGCTACTACTTCCAGGGCATGAGCCAGACCGCCTACCGGACCCACCGGTTCGACGGCGCGCTCGACGACAACTGGCAGGCCACCGACACCACGGGCATCGAGGCCCTGGTCTGGTCCCCGTGCGGCGAGCAGCGCAACTTCAACATCAACACCGAACTGCGCGCGGAAGTCGGCACCTCCGACCCGTCGAAGACCAGCTTCATGGCCCTCGACTCGACGGACGGCAGCATCAACAGCGTGTACCACTTCTCCTGGAAGCAGTGCCCCCAGCGGTGACCGTTCCGGACCCGGGGCCCGGGCCGGGCCCCGGGTCCGCCCGGGGTCCGCGTCAGCCCGACGCGCGCTGCACCAGAGCCGTCTCGGTTATCACCGGGCCCGGTACCGTCCTGCCCTCGCGCCCGTCGGCCAGCCGCTCCATCAGCAGCCGCGCCATCATCCGCCCCATGCCCTCGATGTCCTGACGCACCGTCGTCAACGGCGGGTCGGCGCTCTCCGCCACCGGTTCGGCGTCGTCGAAGCCCACCACCGCCACCTCCACGGGAACCGACCGGCCGTGCTCCCGCAGCACGCGCAGCGCACCCGTCGCCATCAGGTCGTTGCCGGCGAAGACCGCGTCGATCGAGGGGTCCCGGTCGAGCAGTTCTGCCATCGCGCGCGCCCCTCCCGCCGCGGTGAAGTCACCCACGGCGACCAGCTCGCGCCCGGCGGCCGGGAGCACGTCGTGGTAACCGCTCAGCCGGTCGACCGCCGAAGTCTGGTCGAGCGGGCCGCAGATGTGCGCGATCCGCCGCCGTCCCTGCGCCAGCAGATGCCGTACGGCGTCCCGGGCGCCCCCGCGGTTGTCCGCGTCGACGTACGTCACCCTGTCGTCCTCGCCGGGCCCGGCGGTCCAGCCGGGACGGCCGCCGTAGACCATCGGCATGCCCATGCGGGCGGCGATGGCGGGCAGCGGATCGTCCGTGTGCAGGGAGAAGGCGAGCGCCCCGTCGACGTGGCCGCCGGCCAGGTACCGCTCGATGCGGTCGTAGTCGCAGCGGTCCTCCACCAGCAGCAGCACCAGCTGCGTGTCGTGCGCGGTCAACTCCTTGCTGATGCCGCGTATCTGACGGGAGAAGAAGGGATCCGAGAAGATCCGAGCCTCGGGCTCGGGGATGATCACCGCCACCGCGCCGGTGCGCCGGGTGACCAGCGTGCGCGCCGCGTGGTTCGGGATGTATCCCAGCTCCTGGATCGCCGTCTGCACCCGGTCCGCCAGGTGCGGGCGGACGCCGTCGCCGCCGTTGACCACGCGGGAGACCGTGGCCCTCGACACGCCCGCGAGCGCCGCGACGGCCTCCAGGGTGGGGCGGCTGCCGGAACGCGGTTCGGGCACGTGATTTCCTCCATGATCAACAGGCGGTGGCCTCGCCGAACAGAAGGGTAACGGGTGATCAACGCAGGGTGTGAGGTCGGGAGGGGAGCGGGGTGTGCTCCGGCGGTACGGCCTCGTCCGGGCGGACCGGCGCGGGCGGGGTGCCGTCGCCGAACGGACGGCCGCCGAGCGCCTCCCGGCGGTGCGGTGCCAGCCAGCCGGACAGGTCCGGCCCGGCGGGCACGATCCCGGTCGGGTTGATGTCGTCGTGGACCAGGAAGTAGTGCCGCTTGATGTGGTCGAAGTCCACGGTGTCGCCGAACCCGGGGGTCTGGAACAGGTCCCGCGCATAGGCCCACAGCACCGGCGACTCGGACAGCTTGCGCCGGTTGCACTTGAAGTGGCCGTGGTAGACGGCGTCGAAGCGCACCAGGGTGGTGAAGAGCCGCACGTCCGCCTCGGTGATGGTGTCGCCCACCAGGTAGCGGGACGCCGCGAGCCGCTCGCCGAGCAGGTCCAGACGGGCGAACAGCGCTCGTACGCCGACGCGTAGGCCTCCTGCGACCCGGCGAACCCGGCGCGGTAGACACCGTTGTTCACCTCCTCGTAGACCACCTCGTTCACCGCGTCGATCTCCGGCCGCAGCGCCCGCGGATACAGGTCGGGGGCTCCCGCACGGTGGTACGCCCTCCACTCCAGCGACATGTCGAGCGTGATCCGCGCGAAGTCGTTGGTGACCACCCGGCCGGTCGGTACGTCGACGATCGCCGGCACCGTGACACCCCGGTCGTACCCCGGGTCGCGGGCCAGGTAGGCCTCCTGGAGCCGCTCGATGCCGAGCACGGGGTCGCGGCCGCCCGGGTCCAGATCGAACGTCCAGCTGCGGTCGTCGTGGGTCGGGCCCGCCACGGCCATCGGCAGGGCCTCCTCCAGCCCGAGGAGCCGCCGTACGATGACGGCCCGGCTCGCCCACGGGCAGGCCCGGGCCACCACCAGCCGGTAGCGGCCGGCCTCCACCGGGAACCCCTCACTCCCGTCGGCCGTGATCCGCGTGGTGAGGTACCGGGTGTCGCGCGCGTACTCCCGGCCGGGGCTCACGTACCTCATGGGCGCCCCTCACATATGGGACTGGCCGTAGTAGTGGCCGAACCGGTTCATGAAGTTCGGTTCGCCGGCGTACTTGGCCTCGTCGTAGTCGGGCGCGTTCCTGATCTGCTCCTTGGTCAGGTTGAGGTAGACCTTCTCCTCGGCCGGGTCGATGCGTTCGACGGTGCCCGCCGGGAGCAGGACGTGCTTGCCGAAGATCCAGACGCCCGTGTCGACGACGATGTGGGAGGCCTGGAAGTCCGCCGAGTGCTTGTCCACCTTCCCGATGTGGCCGTCGGTCGCCTCGACCTTGTAGCCGACGAGATCGATGCCGCTGTGGTGGCCGGAGCCCTCGTGGTATCCCCAGATGTCCTTCTCGGTCACGGCTCTCGCCTCTCTCGTGGCTGTGCGTGTGCCTGCACCTGCGCCCGCCCGGTGCCGGACGGGTGGCACTCGGGCGCCTCCCCGCAAATGTCCGGTTCACGCCCAGGATGCCGGAGCGGCCGCGCTCCCGCGCGGGCCCGGCCCCTCCCCGCGCGGACGCATGCCCCGCAGGAGCACGGGTAGGCGCTCCGGCAGCCAGCGCCCTCCCGGAGAGGAGCCGACACGATGGAGCGGCACGCACCGGCGGAGACCAACACCGAACGCAGAGCCGAACGGCGGGACGGGGGCACCCACGTCGTGGTCGTCGGGGCCACGGGGAACGTCGGGACCAGTGTCGTGCAGGCCCTCGCCGACGATCCCGCCGTCGGATCCGTGCTCGGCCTCGCCCGCAGGCTCCCCGGGTGGCGGCCGCCGAAGACGCGCTGGCAGGCCGTGGACGTGGAACCGGGCGGCGCCGACCTGGCCGCGCTCTTCACCGGCGCCGACGCGGTCATCCACCTCGCGTGGAAGTTCCAGCCCACTCACCACCCCGCCGAGACCTGGCGCACCAACGTCCTGGGCAGCATCCGCGTCTTCGAAGCCGTCGCCGCCGCAGGCGTGCCCGCGCTCGTGCACGCGTCGTCGGTCGGCGCCTACTCGCCGGGACCGAAGGACCGCGCCGTCGACGAGAGCTGGCCCACCCACGGCTGGCCGCAGGCCGCCTACACCCGGGAGAAGGCCTATCTCGAACGGGTCCTCGACACCTACGAACACGCGCACCCGGACATCCGGGTCGTCCGCATGCGGCCGGGCTTCCTCTTCAAACGGCAGTCCGCCGCCGAACAGCGCCGCATCTTCGCGGGCAGGCTGCTCCCGAGCCGGTTCCTGCGGCCCGAGCTGCTGCCCGCCGTACCCGACCTCGCGGGGCTGCGCTTCCAGGCCCTGCACACCGACGACGCGGCCGCCGCCTACCGGGCCGCCGCCGCTCTCCCCGTCCGCGGGCCCTTCAACCTGGCGGCCGACCCGCCCCTGGACGCGGAGGTCCTGTCCCGGGTCCTGGACGCCCGCAGCCTGCCGCTGCCCACGGCCCCCGTACGGGCCGCACTCGCCGCGGCGTGGCGGCTGCACCTGGTCCCGGCCTCCCCGGACCTGTTCGACGCCGTGCTGCGGTTGCCGCTGATGGACAGCTCGCGCGCTCGCGCGGAACTGTCCTGGGACCCCGTCCACACCTCGGTGGAGGCCGTGGAGGAGTTCCTCCACGGCCTCCGTTCGGGCGCGGGCATGGACACCGCCCCACTGGCTCCGGACCCGGAGCCTCCCCGGCGCCTCGCACGGCTCCGGGGACACGGCTGAGGCGGCGGGGCTGCTGCGGCGGTAGGGAACGGGGCGACCGGTGAGGCTCCGCGCCGGTCAGGTCGGGCGCGCCCCGGGCAGACCGTGCCGGCCGCGCCGCCCCACGGCCTCCGCCGCACGGGGCGTCGCGGCCCGGCCGCGGGCCTCACGGGCGAAGAGCTGCGACGCGCAGGCGCTGCGCATCGCCTCCAGGGCGCGGACCTGCTGCTCCGCCCGCTGGATGAGCTCCTCGATCAGGGCGGTGTCGATACGGGGGTCGGTGCGGGCCAGGCTCCGCAGCGAACGCCAGCAGGCCGCCTTGCCCTCGACGCCCAGGCGCATCGCCTCCAGTTCCAGGACGTCGCTGAGCGGGGAGCGGGACAGGATCCGCCCGTTGAGCTTCAGCCTGCCCACCTTTTCGGCGAGCCGGCCGAGAGCGGCCTTGGTCTTCATCACGGGCACGTCGAGATCGGCCATCAGGGTGCGCAGGCTCAGCCGGTCCTGCGCCACCTGCTCGGCCAGCGACTCCAGTGAGGTGCCGAGGACCCCGCCCCGGTGGGCGTCTGCGGCCCGGCGGAGCATCTCGACGCCGGCGTTCGCGCCGGTCAGGTGGTCGTTGAGGTAGATGGCCAGGAAGCTGGGGGCACGACCCGTGGGCGGCCGGTGACTCCTGTTCACGCGGGCCTCCTCAGTGCGACCGGCGAGGGCCGGAGGGCCGTTCGTCGTCCGGTCCCGTCCACCGCGTGCCCTGGTCCGGCCCGCCGGATTCCGCCGGCCGGTCGAGGCGGCTGGCCTCGTCGGTGTCCGCGGCCCGTGTGGTCCCGTCGTCCGCCTTCGGCTTCCCGGCCCCCTGCCCGGCGTGCGGGGCCCGGTGCCGGCCTTCGTCGTCGTGGTGCAGCGGTACTCCTCCTGCGCCGCCCTGGTCGTCCATGACAGCTCCTTTCGCGGCCCCCGGTCCTCTTCACGTCTTCCCGCGGTCCGCGCGGGACCCCGGAGCCCCCCTTCCCCGGCACGTGCCCGGCCGGGGTGACCGGAAACCTGGGCCCCTCGTCCGAGAGGCCGGCCCCGGCCCACCGCTCACGCGGACGCCGTCGCCCTCGCCAGGTCGTCGACCACGTCACTCAGCCGGCCGCGCCGGACAAGGGCGGCCCGCTGGCGGGCGGCCCCGCCGCCCTCCGCGCGGAGCCGGTCGAGGGAGCTGTCCACCAGCTGCAGATCGCCGGCCGCGGCCAGCCCGGGAGCGGCCCGCTCGCGCAGCCGGTCCACCATGTCCCACATCGGTACGCGTGCCCCGGCGACCGGATCGAGGCCCTCACCGCCGCACAGCCCATGCAGGGCCGCGAGCCGGTGGGCCTCCCGCAGTCGCCCGCACTCCAGGAACGGCGGCGGCCGGCCCTCGTCGCGCTCCGGGAGCAGCACCCCCGCGAGCCCGCGAACGAGCGCCGCGAGCAGTACGACGGTGTCGAGGCGCGCGTTCACGTCGGCGACGCGGATCTCGAGCGTCGGGACGTGCTCGGACGGACGGGCGTACCAGTAGATCATCCGCCGGTCCAGCAGGGCCCCGCACTGCACCAGGTCGTGGGCGATGCGCTCGTAGGAAGCCTCGTCGAGGAAGGGAGCGGGCCCCACCGTGGGCCAGCGGGCGTGTTCGACCGCCCGCCAGCTGGCGTGCCCCGTGTCCCGGCCCCGGTCGAAGGGAGAATTGGCACTGAGGGCCTGCAGGGTGGGCAGCCACGGCCGGAGCCGGTTGGCCAGGTCCAGCGCCTGCCCCCGGGAGGACACGCCTATGTGGACGTGGCAGCCGCACACGGGCTGGTCGTAGCCCGCCATGGCGGAGGCGAAGCGGACCTCCATCCGCCGGTACCGTTCGTCCGGCGTGACGGCCAGCGGTCCCTCCGGCGGGATCACCGGAGTACCGGTCCCGACGAGGAGGCAGTCCGCCGCGTCCGCCGCACGGACCAGTTCGGCCCGCAACCACGCCAGCTCGGCCCGCAGCACGGCCGTGCTCGACGTGGGGCTCGTGCACGACTCGACCTGCGCGGTGAAGAACTCCTGCTGGACCAGTGGTCCGAGTCTGGCCGATGCCGCCTCGATGACCCGGACCGCCCGGCCCACCGGGGCCCGGGTGCGACGGTCGACCAGCAAGAACTCCTCCTCCACGCCCATGGTCGGCACGGTGGCCGCGGCGGAGCCGCCGCTTCCCGGCCGGAGGGGCGCGAGGGTCCGGCTGCCGCGGTGGGGCGCCGACGTGGACACGGCCAGTGACATCTGAGGTCCTTCCGGGTGGGGGTGGGCGCCGCCGGCCACCGGTGGACACCGGCTTGACCGAGGCGGTGGTGCCGTCCTTCCAGACCCTCCCCAGAGCTTCACCTACCCGCCGTATCCCCCCCTCACTCGGGGGGGCACGGCCCGTGGCTAGAACTCCGGAATGAAGGGGAGGTAGTCCACGTCCGGACCGGACGGGACGACTGCGTAGCTGCTCTCGGGGAGCTCGTTCCACACTCCCGGCAGGTCGCCCAGCGGCTCGGAGACCACGATCCGGGTCTCGTCGGAAACCTCCCTCAGATAGTCGATCTCCGGGTAGAGGTGCCGGACCGTGTCGGCCCTGCTGCTGTAGTAGAGCGAGCGGGACCTTCCCTGGCTGGAGTACCGGAACGCCCACACGCGCTCGCCGTCGCTGACCGCCACCGTCATCTGGAGCGGCTCGGCCACGCCGTGCTCCTTGCCCAGTCGCTCCACGAGCCCCGCCATCCTGGCCACGGCGCCCGGAACGTCCTGGTCGAGCCCGTAGGTGACCGCGAGGTAGAACATCACCTCGGAATCCGTGGACCCCTCGATGCACGAGAACAGGGCCGGGTCGACGGCCATGCACAGGTCGCGCTGGAGCCGGTTGAAGTCCCCGATCGCCCCGTTGTGCATCCACAGCCAGCGGCCGTGGCGGAACGGGTGGCAGTTCGTCTGCTGGATCGCCGAACCGGTCGAAGCCCTGACGTGCGCGAAGAA
Organism: Streptomyces sp. NRRL S-378; assembly: GCF_000720645.1. Lineage (NCBI taxonomy): Bacteria > Bacillati > Actinomycetota > Actinomycetes > Kitasatosporales > Streptomycetaceae > Streptomyces > Streptomyces sp. NRRL S-378. The sequence goes on along the minus strand of NZ_JOBX01000017.1, from coordinate 16,281 downwards.
CAGCGGCGAGCGGACGTGCGCCGCCAGCTCCTGGAGGTTCCGGTTGTTCCAGGCCGGGCCGATGTCACGGAAGACCGCGGGCGTCCCGTTGCCGTCCGCGCTGTACCAGCCGAGCCCGAAGCCGTCTCCGTTGGTCGATTCCACACCCATCCGGGACCGGAGGCTCTGGTTGATCAGCGAGTGCTCGGGGCGGTAGAGCACGGTGTCGAGCAGGACGGGCGTACCCGAATAGGCGAGCCACCGACACATGCGCACCATCCCTTTCACGGCTTGCTCCGAGGGTAACTCCGCGGGCCGCCCCCTTCCCGCGGGGCCGCGACGGCCGGGGGAGGTTCCTCCCGCGGAGCGGGCCGGCTCGCGCAGGCCGCCGTACGGACGCTGCGGGACGGTCTCGACCAGCGACCCGCCCGAACCACGGCGGGGCGGCGCCCGGCAGCCGGGACGACATCTGCGTCCTGGACATCCCTGTGCCGGACGAGGCGGAGCCTCGTCCGGCACAGGGGCACCGGGTTATGCCGGGCGGACCGACGGTCAGGTCTTCAGGAGACGGTTGAAGAACGAACGGTAGTGCTGCAGCGCCACCCGCAGATCCTCCGTCGCCACCTGCTCACCGCGTCCCCACTGGCCCTCCAGGCCCTGCTTGCGCGTGGAGAAGCTGGCGGCCAGGTCCTGCATGACCTCCGCCACCAGGGTGTCCGCCGACCGCACGGCGTCCTGCGGGTCGTCGACGAAGCGGCCCTGGATGTCACTCCACTTCTTGCGGTACTCCTCGGTGTCCGCCGTACCGAGCAGCGGTTCCTCCGTGTCGGCGGCCACGTCTTCGCGGGTGTCGGCCGGGTCGGCCGACTCCTCGGTGCCGGCGGTCCCGGCCGGCTCCTCGTCCCGCAGACCGCCCGGCCTCTCGGAGGTGGCCTCCCCCGGGTAGAGGGGCGCCTGTTCCTCGCCGCCCGCACCCGAGTTCATGATGTCTTCGGTGGTCGGACCGGACTCGCTGCCCCGGGCCTCGTGATCTCCGCCTATACGCATGTCAACGACTCCTCTGATCCGTCAGAAGCTCTTCGAAGAGGGCGCGGTAGTGCACCATCGCCCCGCGGAGTTCCTCCGTGGTCGCCCCGCCCCCGCCGCTGCGCACCTTGACGTCGTGCGCGGCCCGGTAGTGGTCGAGGGTGCGCCCGTGCTCGACGGACAGGTCGCGCAGTCGGCCCTCGTACCCGGCGGTGGGATAGCCTCGCTCGTCCATCAGCCTGGAGACCAGGTCGTCCGCCTCCGCCACGGAGCTCTCGGGGCGGTCCACGAAGTGTTCCTGGACGTCGCTCCAGGCGTCGGCGTACTCGCGCCGCCGCGCGGCGGGGAGTTCCTTGATGTCGAGCTGTTCGTGCCGCTGTTCACGGGCGCGCAGGTCGCGTTCGGCGGCCCTCGCGCCGCCCTCCTCCTGCACGGTGCGCTCGTACTCGGGGCCGAACCGGTTCCGCAGGTGCCGCCGTCGCGCCGACAGCCACAGCGTCGCGATGAGCGCGAGTACCACGACCGCCGCGATGACGATCAACAGTACGAGTGTGGTGTTGGACATGTCCGCACTCCATTCCGGTGCCTTTGCCTGTGTGCCACGCGGCTGCCCGCGCTGCCGTGGGCCAAACCAGGACGTATCCTGCGCGGTCGTTCACCGGGCCGCGGCGGCGTGGACGGAGAGCGTGCCCGGCGGGGTACGGGACACCGTGGTGCCGAACGCACGACCGGCACGGGTGAGTACCTCGCCGAGCCCGTCGGTGTCCGCGCGCGAGGCCCGCCGCAGCCGCATCCGATGGGCCTGCAGGGGGACCAGGCACGCGTCGTCGAGGAGTCCGGTGTCCGGTTCCAGGCGCAGGAAGTACAGCAGCCGGAGGTCGTCCCGGTACCGCTCGTGGCCGCCGATCCCCTCGTAGTCGTCGATCAGGTCGCCGCAGCCGTAGAGGACCGCATGCCCCCGGTACACCTCGATCGGGCGCGGATGGTGCGAGGAATGCCCGTGGACGACGTCCGCGCCGCCGTCGACGAGGGCGTGCGCGAAGCGGACCTGCTCGCCGGGGACGGCATAACCCCAGTTGGAACCCCAGTGGACGGAGACGACCGCGAGGTCGCCGGCCCGCTTCGCCCGCCGGATACGGCCCGTCACCTCCGCCGCGTCCCCTTCCCGGGACTCGTCGACGAGGTCGACACCGCTCCGGCCGGCCCCGGCCGCCCAGTCGTGGGGGATCCCGCTCGACGCCGAACCGAGGGCGAAGACCAGCACGCGGCGTCCCCCGGACAGGGGGACCACCGCGGGCCGCCGCGCCGCGTCGAGGTCGCCGCCCGCCCCCGCCGTCCGCAGCCCGGCGGCGGCGAGCGCGTCGAGGGTCTCGGCCAGTCCGCGCCGCCCGTAGTCCATGACGTGGTTGTTGGCGAGGACGCAGGTGTCGGGACGGGCGACGGCCAGCGCGGGAAGGTTGGCGGGGTGCATCCTGTAGTGGACCGCCTTACCGGGCGCGACGTCGTCGCTCACGGTGACCGAGGTCTCCAGATTGACGATCCGGGCATCCGGCGCGGCCGCGTCCAGGACCCGCAGGGCATCGCCCCACGGCCACGCGTACGGCACCCGGCGCGGGACGGCGCCGTTCACCGCCTCCGCCAGCTCGACGTAGGTGCGGGCATCGCTGACGTACGCCTCCGGCAGGGCGGGATCACCCGGGTGCGGGAGGATCTGGTCGACGCCGCGGCCGAGCATCACGTCACCGGCGAGGAACAGCGTCACGAACGCACCGTCCACCCCTTCAGGCTAGGCCGCGTCCGCCCTTCAAGCCGCCCGTCCGCCCCGCATGCCCGCCCCGGGCCCGAGGGGCACCCTGGAGGCATGGCCCGAGTCAACGACCAGGTCGAGGCGATGCTCCAGGAGTACGCGGACCTCATCGCGATCCGGGGCGGCGAAGCCTTCAAGGCCCGCGCCTACGAAAAGGCCGCCCGCGCCGTCGGCGGCCACCCCCACGACGTCGCCGCTCTCGACGCCGAGGGCCTGCGCGAGATCCCCGGCGTCGGCCGGTCGGTCGCCGACAAGATCCTCGAATACCTGCGGACCGGCCACATGACCGTCGTCGACGAGGCCAGGGCCTCCGTACCGGCCGGCGTGCGCGAGCTGATCGCGATCCCCGGACTCGGACCGCGCAAGGCCATGGTGCTGTACGAGGAGCTGGGCATCACCTCCGTCGACCAGCTCCTCGAAGCCGTCCACCAGGAACGCCTGCGCGACCTCAAGGGCTTCGGCGAACGCACCGAGGACAACATCCTGCACGGCATCGCACTGCTGCAGAAGGCCGGCGAGGGCCGGATCCTCGTCGGCGCCGCCATGGACGTCGCCGAACAGCTCGTCGCCGAACTGTCCGCCGTCCGCGGCTGCGTCCGGTGCACCTACGCGGGCTCCCTGCGCCGCATGCGGGAGACCATCGGCGACGTGGACGTCCTGGTGGCGGCCCACAGGTCGGCGCCGTTCATGGAAGCCCTCACCTCCCTCCCGTACGTCACCGAGGTCATCGCGCGCGGCGAGAAGAAGACCTCCGTACGGACCGCCACGGGCCTCCAGGTCGACCTGCGCGTGCTCCCGCCCGCCTCCTGGGGCGCCGGACTGCAGTACTTCACCGGATCGAGGGCGCACAACATCCGCACCCGCGAACTCGCCGTGCGCCAGGGCCTGAAGCTCTCCGAGTACGGGCTCTTCGACGCCGAGAGCGGCGAGAGCATCACCTCGGAGACCGAGGAGTCCGTCTACGAACGGCTCGGCCTGCCCTGGATACCGCCGACGCTGCGCGAGGACCGCGGCGAGATCGCGGCGGGGCTGCGCGGTGAACTCCCCGTCCTCCTGGGGGACAAGGACATCCGCGGCGACCTGCACACCCACACCGACCTCACGGACGGACTCGCCCCGCTGGAGGACATGATCGCGGCGGCGGCCGCCCGGGGATACGCGTACTACGCGGTCACCGACCACGCACCGGACCTCGCCATGCAGCGCATGACCAGCGAGAAGATCCTCGCCCAGCGCGAGCGGGTGCGCGAACTGGACGGCACGCACCGCAGGATGCGGCTGCTGCACGGCACGGAACTCAACATCGGCCCGGACGGCTCCCTGGACTGGCCCGACGAGTTCCTCGCGGGCTTCGACCTCTGCGTGGCCTCGGTGCACTCGCACTTCAACCAGAACAGGCGGGACCTGACGCGCCGTCTCATCCGCGCCTGCGAGAACCCGCACGTCGCCGTGATCGGCCACCCGACGACCCGCCGCATCGGCAAACGCCCGGGCATCGACGCCGACTTCGACGCGGTCTTCGAGGCCTGCGCGCGGGCCGGTACCGCCCTGGAGATCAACGCCCACCCCGAGCGGCTCGACCTGCGCGACGAGGACATCCTGCGGGCGAAGCGGTACGGCGTGAAGTTCGCGGTGAACTCCGACGCCCACGCCACCACACATCTGCCCTACATGCGCTACGGGGTGGGGACGGCGCAGCGCGGCTGGCTGACGGCGGACGACGTCATCAACGCCTGGCCGCTGACGAGACTGCGCCGTTTCCTCGACAAGAAGGCCGCCTGACGCGGGCGCGCACCGTGGTGCCCGCCCGCGTCCGGGCCGGCGCGGGCCGGGCGGGGGCGGGGCAGTGCTCAGTGGCCGAAGTCGAACCAGTTGACGTTCACGAAGTCCGCGGGCCGGCCGCTGGTGAAGGTCAGGTAGACGTCGTGCGTGCCCGTGACCGCGGTGATGTTCGCCGGTACCGTGCGCCAGCTCTGCCAACCGCCGGTGTTCGCGACGGAGAAGCTGCCGATCGGGGGCGAGGTCCTGCTGTCGAGCCGTACCTCGACGAGCCCGCTCACCCCGCCGGCGGCGCCGCTCGCGACCCGGCCGCGGAACTGCGTCGCCGGGGCGGAGCCGAAGTTCACCCCCCGGAACAGGGCCCAGTCGCCGTTGCCGAGGGCCGCGAGGTTCCGGCCGCCGCCCGTGTCCGTGGAAGTCTCCGTCGCCGTGCCCGACTGGCCGTCGTACGACTCGGCCTGGATCGCGGCGTACGCGTCGCGGTTGCCGGACGGCGGGGTCGTGGGCGGTGTGGTCGGGGGAGTGGTGGGCGGGGTCGTGCCGCCCGTCGACCGCAGGACCGACACGTAGTCGACGACCATGGCGTGGCCCGGCTCGGTGCCGGCGTCGGGCCCGCCCCCGAAGGCGTCGGGGAAGCCGCCGCCCATCGCGACGTTCAGGATGATGAAGTAGCCGTGGTTCGTGGCGTTCGTCCAGGTCGTCGCGTCCACCTGATCGGCGCGCACGGTGTGGAAGTTGAGCCCGTCGACGTAGAAGCGCATCTGCTCGACGGCTGTCGAGCGGTCCCACTCGACCGCGTAGGTGTGGAAGCCGGCCTGGCAGGTGGCGCCGGGGCAGACGCGCTGGCCGCCGATGCCGGACGTCTCGTTGCAGGGGCCGCCGGGGCTGGTGCCGCAGTGCACGGTGGCCCAGACGGTGTTGAGGCCCTGGACGTTCTCCATGATGTCGATCTCGCCGATACCCGGCCAGTTCCACCAGTTCCCGCGGTACGGGGTGCCGAGCATCCAGAAGGCGGGCCAGTAGCCCTTGGCCGCGGGGCCGGTGACGTTCGGCATCTGGATGCGGGCCTCGGTACGGAGGGTGCCGCCCGCGGGGGGCTGGAAGTCGCCGCGCCGTGTCTCGACGCGGCCGGACGTCCACCGGCCGGCGGAGTCCCGCCGGGGGGTGATGCGGAGGTGGCCGGCGCCGTCGAGGGAGACGTTGGCGGGGTCGGCGGTCATCGTCTCGATCTCGCCGGTACCGAAGTTGGCGGGGCCGCCGGGGTAGCTGGTGCCGGTGGTGTACTGCCAGTCGGCGGTGTCCACGCCGGAGCCGGCGGGCCCGTCGAACTCGTCCAGGAACACCTGGGACCAGCCTGCGGGGGTGGGGGGAGCGGCGGCGCTCGCGGGTAGTACGACGCCCGTGGCGGCGGCCGCCACCAGGGCCGTCGTACCGATCGCGGCCAGGACGGCCCGTCGTAAGGTCGCTCGTTTCCTGCCGGATGTGTCGTCGCGCATGGGTGCCCTCTCTGGAGCGCGCGGTGAGGCGCGGGTGCGGGGGGATGTAGAGCCGGGTCCACCGTTCTGAGAGCGCTCTCAGAACGGTGGCTACTGTGCTCCGGACTGGCGGGACCGTCAAGTCCGAGCCCGGCCCCTGTGGGGCCCCTGCCCGGCCCCTGCGGGGTGCCCTGCGGCTCCCGCCGGGGGTGGCCACTGTTCTTGCTGGGCGGGGGTGCCCTGCGGCTCTTGCCGGGGGTGGCCACTGTTCTTGCCGGGCGGGGGTGCGCGGTGTGGGGCGGTGCCCCGGCGGAATGTCTCCTCGGCTCGGCGCGTGCGGCCTTGTCGTGGGCAGGCGGGTTGGGTCGCGCGCTCGTCCTGCGGGGACACTCCGCCGTGTCCCCGCCCCTTGCGGTGGTGTCGTGCCCGGACAGCCGCTGCGTTGCCGGAGCGGGAGTGGGGGCGTGCAGGGAGGTCCCCGCAGGACGAGCGCGCAACCGTGGCCGTGCGGCTGGACCGCCGCCGTCTGGCGCGAGCCGAGGAGACCTCCCGGAGGGACCCCACGGTCAACCCGCCCCTCCCGGCCCCGCCCCGCAGGATCGCCCCCTGGGTCTGCCGTGGGTCGGGATCCCGTCCCGGCGGCTCCGCCCTCGCGGCTCGGCCGTCGGCTGTGTCCCCCGTTCCGGTGGGTCGCCCTTGGCGGTCGGGCCTGGGCTGGGAGTCGGGCCGGCTGCCGTTCGGTCATGCGTTCGAGCTCTGGCAGGATGTCCGCATGGCTATGGAACGTGACCCCTGGCAGGGCGAGCCGCGGATCCCCGGTGACCTGCTGCGGGCGAAGGAGCTGGTGTACGACCCGGCCGGGTTCACCTGCTCGCGCCCGGAGCCCGAGGCGGAGAGCGCCGACTACGGGGCGTGCGGCTTCACCTTGGACGGACTCTCCGTCAGGTTCCGCGTGGCCAGGACGACCCCGACGAAGGCCGGCCAGTTCGTCACGGTGTGGAAGAGGTCCGCGGGCGGCCCGATCCAGCCCTTCGACGCCGCGGACCCCGTCGACCTGTTCGTCATCAGCACGTGCGAGGGCGCGCGGTTCGGGCAGTTCGTGTTTCCCCGGGACGTGCTGCGCGAGCGGGGCGTCGTGTCGAGCAACGGCGCCGGCGGCAAGCGCGCCTTCCGCGTCTATCCGCCGTGGGTGACCACCACCAGTCGTCAGGCCGACGCCACGCAGGCCTGGCAGGCTGACCACTTCCTCCGGTTGTCCGGGGACGAGCCGGTCGACACCGCCCGTGCGTACGCGCTCTATCACCCCGCGGTGGGCAGCCCTTAATGCGTTGTCGCCGGCAGCCCCACTGAGGGAGCATCCGGTGCATGGAAGAGCCCGCCGAGAGTTTCCGTTCAGACCGGGTCGACCTGCGCCGGTGGCGCATGAGCGACCTCGACGCCCTGGAACGGGCCATCCGCGAATCGCTGGACCATCTCGTGCCGTGGATGCCCTGGGCCGCCGATCCCGGCAGGCGGCAGACCGCCGCGTTCCTCACCCGGGCCGACGAGGAGTGGGAGACCGGGCGGACCTTCGCCTACGCCATCACCCTGGACACCGAAGTGATCGGCGGCTGCAGCCTCATGCGCCGCATCGGGCCGGGCGGCCTCGAGGTCGGCTACTGGATCCACTCCGGCCGGACCGGCCGGGGCCTGGTCACCACGGCCGTTGCGGGCCTCGTCGACCAGGGCTTCCGGCTGGCGGGCACCGGCCGCGTCGAGATCCACCACGACGTCGCCAACCACGCCAGCGGGGCGGTGGCGCGACGCCTGGGATTCACCGAGGTGCAGCGCGTACCGGCACCCGAAGGTCCGCTCACCCCGGGCGAGTCGGGGATCGACGTCATCTGGGTGATGACGGCGGACCAGTGGAGGGCGAGGAAGGCCGGGACCCGGCAGGCGAGCTGACCCTCCGGCGCCGTTCGTTTTCGCCGGGGCGGCGGCCGCCGCCCAAGGGGGAAACCTTCCCGCACGTCTGCCGGACCGGCGTGCACGGTTCCGCCTATCGGCAAAACCGTCCGGGAACCGCATCCGTGCGGTTACGGTCTGTGCCCATGAGGTTCCTGCACACGTCGGACTGGCATCTGGGCCGCCGGTTCCACGGAGAAGACCTGATCGACGCCCAGCGCCAAGTCCTCGACCACATCTGCGAAACCGTCCGGGCCGAGCAGGTGGACGCCCTGCTCGTCGCGGGTGACGTCTACGACCGGGCCATCCCCGGCCTCGACGCCGTACGCCTGTTCAGTGACGCCCTCCACCAGCTGGCGGACCTGGAGATACCCACCGTCATGATCAGTGGGAACCACGATTCCGCACACCGGCTGGGCGTCGGGGCCCGTCTGCTGGCCCGGGCCCGGGTGCACCTGCGGACCGATCCGGCCGACGTCGACTCCCCGGTCCTGCTCGAGGACTCCGACGGTCCCGTCGCCGTCTACGCCGTGCCGTACCTCGAGCCCACCCTCGTACACACCCGGCTCGGCGCCGAGACCGCCTCCCACCAGGCCGTGCTCACCTCCGCCCTGGACCGGATCCGCACCGACCTCGCCGCCCGCCCGCAAGGCACCCGTTCCGTCGTCCTCGCCCACGCCTTCATCACCGCGGGCGGCGCCCCGGCCGGCGAGACCGGCAGCGAACGCAACATCAGTGTCGGCGGCGTCGCCGACGCCGATGCCGCCGTGTTCGACGGCATCGACTACACCGCCCTCGGGCACCTGCACCGCGCCCAGCGGGTCACCGACCGGGTCCACTACAGCGGTTCGCCACTGGCCTACTCCTTCTCGGAAGCCGGACACGACAAGTCGCTGACGCTCGTCGACCTGCCGGGGAGCGGCGAGCCCAGGGTCACCCGCAAGGGCTTACCCCCGGACCTGCGGCTTCCACTGGCCCGTCTGTCGGGCCACTTGGAGGACCTGTTGACCGACCCGGCCCAGGAGACCCTGGTCGAATCCTGGCTGCACGTCACTCTGACGGACACCGCCCACCCTTACGAGCCGATGGCCCGCCTCAAGCGGCGCTTCCCCCACACCTTGCACATCGAGCACACCCCTGCTGTCGTCCCCGCCCAGGCCAACGGCTCCTACGGCGAGCGACTGCGGGGCCGGGGCGACCTCGACATCACCCACGATTTCGTCACCGCCGTGCGCGGCACCGGACCCTCCGACGAGGAGAGTGCGCTCCTCCAGGAAGCCATCGACGAATCCCGCACCGGCGCCCAGGAGAAGGAGACGGTCTGACATGCGCCTGCACACCCTGCACCTGCAGGCGTTCGGCCCCTTCGCCGGCACCCACACCGTCGACTTCGACACCCTGACCCGCGACGGGTTGTTCCTCCTCCACGGCGACACCGGGGCCGGCAAGAGCACCCTCTTCGCCGCCATCTGCGTCGCCCTCTACGGAGAGCCGCCCACCGACCGCAAGCTGCAGCTGCGCAGTGACCACGCGCCCCCCGGCCTGCTCACCGAGGTGACGCTCGACGTCACCCTCGCCGGGAAGCGCCTGCGGATCAGGCGAGTTCCCGCCCAGCAGAAGCCCAAGGTCCGCGGGGAGGGAACCACCCAGCAGCCGGCCGAGACCCACCTCAGCCAATGGTCCCCGGGCCCCTCGGGGCAAGGACACTGGGAAGCACTGAGCAGGTCCCACAGGGAAGCCGCGGACGAGATCAAGGCTCTGCTGGGCATGAGCCGGCAGCAGTTCTGCCAGGTCGTCCTGCTGCCGCAGAACGAGTTCACGAGGTTCCTGCGCGCAAGCGCCTCCGACCGCAAGGACCTCCTCGGCAAGCTCTTCCACACCCACCGCTTCGGATCCATCGAGAACTGGCTCGCCGCACGGAAGAACGCCCTCGCCGGACGGCGCGACGAGGCCCGTACGTCCGTCGTGCACCTGACCGAACGCATCCAGCAGGAGGCCGGTGAGGAGCTCGAGCCCCACCAGGGCGCTCCGTCCGCCTCCGACCCCGCCGGCCTCACCGGGCCCGCCCTCGCCTGGGCCACCGCCCTGCACACCAGGGCCGTCGCCCACGAGCGCGAAGCGGCCACGGCCGCCGCCCTGGCGGAGGAGGAGCTGACCGCCTTCCGGGACGGCGAACGCGCCGTACGCGACCTCGCCGCCCGGCAGGAGGCCCACCGCCTGGCGAGCGACCGGCTCAAGGCCCTGGACGAGCAGGCGGAGCGGCAGGCCGACCTCGCCCGGCAGCGGCAGGAGGCGCTGCAGGGGCAGAAGGTCGCCCCTCTCCTGGAAGCCGCGGCCACCGCGGCCGGCCGGCACGCCGGCGCGCAGGACGCCGAGCGTCGGGCCCGTGCAGTCCTGGGCGCCGAGCACGCGGCGCTCGACGCGGCCGAACTCACCCTCGGCGGGCAGCGCCTGCGTGCCGACATCGGCGCACTGCACGCCCTGCTGCCCGAAGAGGCCGCCCTCCAGCAGTACCAGACGGACCTGTGCAAACTGGACGACGAACGCCACGAGCTCGTACAGGACCTGAGTGACGCCCGGGCCTGGCTGGACGCAGCACCTCAGCGTCGTACGGAGCTCCGCGCCCGCCTCGAAGCCGCACGCACGGCAGAGGAGGCGGGCCGGGGGCACACCACCGCCCTGAACCTGCTCGACGCCCGCGTCGACGCGGCGAAACGCCGTGACGCGCACATGGAGCAGATCGGCGAGGTCGGGCGGGATCTGGCGAAGGCGCAGCACGCGACGGGCGAGGCCGCCCGCGAACACATCGACATCCGGCGCAGGCGGACGGACGGCATGGCCGCCGAACTCGCCCTCGGTCTCATCGACGGGGAACCCTGCGCGGTCTGCGGTTCCCCCGTTCATCCGGACCCGGCGGCCCCGCATCCCGACCAGCCCACGGCCGCCGACGAGAAGGACGCCGAGACCCGTCACGCGCAGGCCCAGCACACCGAGCGGGGGCTCCGGGACAGCCTGCAGCAGCTCCAGCAGCAGGCGGCGGCGGCCCGCGGCGAGGCGGGCGGGGACACCGCCCTGGCCGATCTCGCCGCCGAACGCACCGCGCTGCGGGACCGCCTCGCGGCAGCCCTCGAAGCCGCGGCCGACAGCGGCCCCGCGACGGAGGAACTCGTCGCGCTGGAACGCCGGCACGCCCAGACCGACGAGGCCCGGACCGCCGCGGCCACCAGGCTCGCAGCAGCCGACGCCGCCTACGACGCACTCGCCCAGCAGATCCAGGAACTCGACCGGAAGATCACCGGCGCCCGCGCCGACGACCCCACGCTCACGCTGCGCATCGCCCGGCTGACGCGGACGGCCGACCACCTCACCACCGCGGCCGAACACTGCGGCGCCACCCTACGCACGGCCGCCGAACACGAGCAGTCGACCCGGGCCGCGGATCGGGCCGCCCGCGCGGCCGGCTTCGACTCCCTCGACGCCGCCGCACGGGCCCGGCGCTCCGACGACGAGATCCGTACCCTGCAGGAAGAGATCGACCAGTGGCGCGAAGAGCGCGCCGTGGCCACCGCACGCCTGCAGGAACCGGGCATAGCGGCGGCTGCCGGGCTGCCGCCCGCCGACGCGGAGGAAGCCGCCGGGCGGCTCGACGCCGCCACCGCCCGCCACACCGCTGCCGCCGCCCGAGCCGCACACGCCGCCGCACGCGCACGCGCCCTCGCGGACCTGCTGGCCCGGCTCACGACCCAGGTCGAAAACCTCGAACCGGCCGAACGCGTCCACCGCACGGTCGACAACCTGCACGCTCTGGTCAACGGCACCTCGCCGGGCAACCGGCTGCGCATGCAACTGGAGGCCTACGTCCTGGCCGCCCGCCTCGAAGAGGTCGTCGCGGCGGCCAACACCCGCCTCACCCGGATGTCGGAGCACCGTTACACCCTGGTCCACTCCGACGGCCGGGCCTCGCACGGCGCCCGCTCCGGTCTCGGCCTGAAGATCACCGACTCCTGGACGGGCAAGGAGCGTGACACCGACACCCTCTCCGGCGGTGAGTCCTTCTTCGCGTCCCTCTCCCTCGCCCTCGGCCTGGCCGATGTCGTCACCGCCGAATCGGGCGGCCAGGCCCTCGACACCCTGTTCATCGACGAAGGCTTCGGCACCCTCGACGAGGAAACCCTCCACAAGGTCCTCGACGTGCTCGACTCCCTGCGTGCCCACGACCGTACGGTCGGAGTCATCAGCCACGTCCCGGAACTCCGACGGCGCGTCACCCACCGCCTCCACGTCCGCAAGACGACCACCGGCTCCACCGTGGCCCTGCTGACCGGGGCGGAGCAATGACGCCGTCCGCCCGGTGCGAGGAGGACACCGCCCACTGACCGCCGCCGCCGGCACGTTCCGTCCGCCGCGGTGATGTCCGCGGCGGACGGGTACTCACCCGTGCGGCCCAATGCGCCCCGTTTCAGCGCCGTGGGCCCAGGACGTCCTCGGCGCCGGGCAGGTCGTGGATGGAGACGCCCCTCCCGGTGAGCGGCAGCAGGCCCGCGAGCGGGCACGACACGGGCATTTCGTGGTCGACCTCCCACTGGCCGACCTTGTTCCCGCCGGTGTGGTCCGTCGTGCAGACGGCGTACAGATGGCCGGCGCAGCCCCGGCAGAGCAGGGGCTGGTGGCCGCTCACGGCCACCCCGCCGGGTGCCGGAGTCCCGGCGTGCCGCGTCCGCCGGGCGCTTGTACCGTCGGTCGCGACAGGGGTCCCCCGGATCCGACAGGACCCCACAGGCCGGTTCGCGCACGCGGAACACGTCCCGTCGGCGCGCCGAGCCACCCGTGTGCCGCCCGCGTCGACGCCGAGCCGGTCAGGCCCTCGCGACGCGACAGGGCGCACGCGCAGCCCCCGTGAGAGAGGCCGTGCCGATGTCGAACGATGTTCCGATAGCGAGCCTGCTGCGTGTGGAGAGGGGCGTTGCCGCCCCCGAGGAACTGGCCGCGATCGCGGTCGTCGTCGCGTGTTACGCGAACCGGACCTCCCCCGACCGTGACCGTGACAGCGGCGCGACGGGCCGCGCCGGGAAGGGGGCCGGCGGCGGCTCCGGCCGCCGCCGTACCGTCCGGCCCGGCGCCGGCTGCTGGGCAGGTTGCTGGACCTGCCGCTGAACCCCGTCCGCCGGCCGCGCGCACGGCCGGCGGACGGGGGGAGTGGGTGGTCACGCCCGGCGCAGCACCGTCGAGAGGACTTCCCGCAGCGCCGCCGCGGGATCGGCCACCGCGCCCTCCGCGCGCCAGGCCACGAACCCGTCCGGGCGTACGAGCACGGCGCCGTCGGCAGCCAGCCGGTGGACCTCGGTCCAGGGGGCGCCGCCCTCCGGGACCAGGTCCGCACCCGGCGCGGAGCCGATCGTGTAGGCCTCCAGGCGTACCTTCAGCTGCCGGGCCACCTGTTCCGCGGCCGCCCGCCACGGCGTACCCGCGCTGCTGAGCAGCACGAAGGAGCGCTCGTACAGGTCCAGGGTGGAGATCCGTTCACCGCCCCTGGTCAGCCACATGTGCGGGGCCCGGGTCCCGGTGTCGCCCATCGACTGCAGCGTCTCCGGGATGACGGGCCGCCCCGGGGCGCCGCCGACGAGCGCGCCCTGCTGGTAGCAGTAGGCCATCGCCGTGGTGAGGACACCGCTGCCCGGTCCGCCGCCCATGGTGGGCGGAGGCGCGTACCCGGGGTGGCTGTGTTCGGCCGAACGGGCGGACGCCCGCTCGCTCGTGGCCCTGGCCACCGGAAGCCGCTCGGCCTGGTAGGTGTCGAGCAGTTCGATGCCCGCCGACCCGTCCAGTACCGCCGCGATCTTCCACGCCAGGTTGTGGGCGTCCTGGATACCGGTGTTGGAGCCGAAGGCCCCGGTGGGGGACATCTCGTGGGCGGCGTCCCCGGCCAGGAACACCCGACCGGACGCATACCGCTCCGCCACCCGTTCGGCCGCGTGCCACGGCGCCTTGCCGCCGATCTCCACGTCCAGGTCGGGTACGCCGACCGCCTCGCGGATCTGGTCCACGCACCGCTCGTCGGTGAAGTCCTCCAGGGTTTCGCCCTGGTCGGGGTGCCAGGGGGCGTGGAAGACCCACTGGGTGTCGTTGTCCACCGGCAGCAGCGCCCCGTCGGCGCCCGGCCGCATCAGGTAGCAGACGATGAAGCGCAGGTCGCCCAGCACCTTCACCAGCCGCTCCGAGCGGAAGGTGACGCTGACGTTGTGGAACAGCTCGCCGTTACCCGTCTGGGGGATCCGCAGCTGTTCGCGGACGGGGCTGCGCGGCCCGTCCGCCGCGATCAGGAAGTCCGCCCGCACCGTGATGTGCTCGCCCGTCGTGCGGTCCTTCACCACGGCGTTCACCCCGGTGGAGTCCTGGTCGAAACTCATCAGCTCGTTGCCGAAGCGGATGTCGGCGCCCTGTGCGCGGCTCTGTTCGGCCAGCACCGGCTCGATGTTGTTCTGGCTGCACAGGCACCACTGCGTCGGGCTGAAACGCGCCAGCGCGCCGGACGGGTCGATCGACTTGATCAGCCAGTTGTGATCGGCGGTGTCGGTCAGCGACCGCGCCTGCAGGATGCCCTGAATGCCCTCCAGTACGGACGCCGCCCGGCGGATCGCGTGTTCCGCCCCTGCTGTGCGGTACAGCTCCATCGTCCGGGCGTTGATGCCACGGCCGCGCGGGTGCGGGGAGGTACCGGAGTGCTTCTCGACCAGCAGGTGCCTCACTCCGTGGCGGCTCAGGAAAAGCGAGGTGGACAGGCCCACGAGGGAGCCGCCCACGACGAGAACCGGTACGCGAACATCGGCGTTGTCTTCCATCAGCTGCGGGCTCCTGTTTTCTGTGTGGGGGAGTGGACTCTTTATGCCCCCGATCCGGGATGAGGCCCAGTTGATTCGCCGGTTGTCACCCGCTTGATCCCGACATGTAGCGGTACGCCCCTACCCGGATGACGATGAGCGACAGCGGCTCCCCCCGGGACGCGCCGGCCTGTCCTTCCCCGGCGAGGCGGCCGCCGGCCCGGGCGGACGCCACCGGTGACGGACGAGGGGTCCGTACGCGATGGATCTCCACCCCCTCATGAAGGAGTGAGTAGATGACAACCACCCTGTCCGAACGGGTGTCGCAGTCAGCCTTCGACGGCTCCATGCTCCGGGTCGTCCTTCTGATGGATCTCCACGAGGGTACCCAGCAGCGGTTCTTCGAGGCGTACGAAAAGCTCCGCAACGACATCGCGTCGGTCCCGGGCCACATCAGCGACCAGCTGTGCCAGTCCTTCGAGGACCCCTCGCAGTGGTTGATCACCAGCGAATGGGAGAGCGCCCCGCAGTACCTCGCCTGGGTCAACAGCGAGCACCACGCCGAACAGGTGCGGCCGCTGGGCGCGTGTGCGCGCTCCATGCGCCCGCTGAAGTTCACCGTCCTGCGCGAGACCGGCCGGGGCTACGACCAGGCGTCCCGCCCGTCGACGGCGCGCCTGCAGTCCACGCCCCGCCTGGGCGCCGGGATCGTGCGCCACGCCCTCACCTTCACCGTGAAGCCGGGCAGCGAGAAGGACGTCGCGGCGATCCTCTCCAGCTACGCGTCACCGGCGGCCCGCGTCGACGACCACACCCGCCTGTGCCGCACCTCGCTGTTCATGCACGGCAACCGGGTGGTGCGCACGGTCGAGGTCCAGGGCGACCTGGTGGCGGCCCTGCGGCACGTTTCGGAACAGCCCGAGGTGCGCGCCGTCGAGGAGGCCATCAACCCCTACCTCGAACAGGACCGGGACCTCGGCGACCCGGAATCGGCCCGCATGTTCTTCATGCGCGCCGCCGTCCCGGCCGTCCACCACATCGCCGCACCCGAGCCCGAGTCGGCCGATGTGCAGCGGCACGCGGTCTTCTACCCGGCCAAGCCCGGCTGCGGCCAGGCGCTCGCCAGGTTCCTCGCCCGGCAGGACGAGGCGGCCGCGCGCCGGTCCAAGAGCCCCGTCCGGAGCAGCAGCATCTTCCAGCGCGACGACATCGTCGTCCGGCTGATCGACGTGCGCGGCCCGCTGGAGGCCGACCCCGAGACCGTCTACGGCATCTCGGGCCCCCGCAAGGCCGCGGTGCTCGACCGCCTGATGGTCGCGCCCGGCGGGCGGAGCCGCGCCGCGCACCACACCATGAAGCTGATCACCGACCGCCGGGCACCCGCGCAGTCCTGATCCCTCCCGGGGCCGGCCGCTGCGGCCCCGCCCCGTCCCGTCCCCGCCCCGATCCCCAC
>NZ_JOBX01000016.1:0-122867 GCF_000720645.1 Streptomyces sp. NRRL S-378 | reverse complement strand
TTGACCAGGCCCAACTGTCGGGCGTGGGTGATGTCAGCGCAGCTCGCAGGCTCGGCCGGGCTGCAGAACAGCATCCGCCCTTTCTCGTCGGTGAGGACCTGAGCATGGCGAGATGGTGGCAGGGGGGTGTGACAGTCGCGGCCAACGAACCCTCCAAGAGGGCCGATTGGGCGGCCTCTCGAATCCAGTTAAGTTGAAACTGGAATAGTATGCCGGAAACGCGCCATGGCCTGAATCCTGCCCCCAGGTCACACAGCTGTCGAAAATCAGTACTTCGATGGCTCAATTCTTCCGCTGCGTAATCGTATCGGTCAAGGTGGCGCGATCCGTATGGCCTTACTTCTATTCGATGACTGTTTCGATGACCAGCGTCCGGCGTATCGGCGTTTCAAGTGGGCTAACGTCGCAGATCAAAGTGCGGCGCTCCTCCCGTCGGCTCTGCCTTGGCTCGGCCGAGTACCGCCCGACCACGCTGGCCGCCTGTACGGCGAGGGCAGGAGATCCCGCACCGACGACTACCTGGGGGGAGCAGTGCCTTCAGTGGCAGCGCACACAGAACGAGACCGACCGACCCGAATACCGGAGGTCGACGCTCTGCGCGGCTTCGCGCTCGTGGGCATCTTCCTGGTCAACGCGCTGATGATGGCCGGCCCGTACGGCCTCGGAGCCATCACCGATCCGGATGCCTCTGCACTCGACCGGATCGTCGAGGGCATCGTCCAGACCTTCGCGGTCGGCAAGTTCTACCTGATGTTCTCGTTCCTCTTCGGCTACAGCCTCACCCTGCAGCTGGCCTCCGCCGAACGCGCCGGCACGAGCGCCGTTCCCCGCCTGCTGCGCCGCTCACTCGGCCTGCTCGTCCTGGGAGTCCTGCACGCCGTACTCCTGTACACCGGCGACATCCTCACGACGTACGCGGTACTCGGCCTGATCCTCATCGCCGCACGCAACTGCACACCCGGCGCGGCACTGCGCGCTGCCCGGATCCTGTACGGATGTCTTAGCGCGTTCCTGCTCCTTGTGGGCTTGGGGACCCTGCTCACGTCGGACGCCGAGACAGCCGAAGCGGATGCCGAACTCGCGGAAGGCCTGCCAGGGCTGGTCGCCGACTACCGCGGCGACGCTCTGTCCGTCGTGCGGGCCAACCTCGGCCAGCTGCCGGACCAGTTCCTCGCCGCGCTGCTGATGAGCGGCTTTGTCATGACGGCCTTCCTGGTCGGGCTGCACTGCGGCAAGCAGCGTCTGCTCGCCGACACGGGGAGCCACCGCACACGAATGCGCCGCATCTGCGTGATCGGTGCCGTCGTGGGCCTGCCCGGGAGCCTGTTCATGGCTCTGGCCGTCAGCGGCCCGCTCGGTCCCCGATGGTCACTCTTCGCTCAGGTGGTGGGAACAGTCACGGCCCCCGCCCTGACTGCCGCTTACGTCTGCGGGATGCTCCTGCTCATGAAGACCGCCCGCGGCGCGCGCATCGCAGCGCTCTTGGCCCCCGCCGGCCGCATGGCCCTGACGAACTACCTGAGCCAGTCCCTGGCCATGGCCCTCGTCTTCACCGCCTACGGCCTCGCCCTGTACGACCGCCTCAGCCCGGCCGTCGTCATACCCGGCGCTCTCGCCCTGTACGCCATCCAGCTCAAAATCAGTTCCCACCTGATGGCCCGACAACGCTACGGCCCCGTGGAATGGCTACTGCGCACCATCACCCTCGCACGACTCCCCCACGACCACGACCGGTCAGCAGCCACACGATGACGTGAACGCGGACCGGATCATCGCGGCCGGATTGGACGGCGAGGTGGGCAAGCCGCACCCGCTGGCCGGTGTAGGGGTGCTGCTGCACGCCAGGCGCTCTACCTCGCCATACGCCGGGGGTCAGACGCGGCCCCGTGGACCGCAGACATCCTCCATCGGCACTGCGACGTGCTGGCCCTGCACGGTCCACACGGGTTGTATTCCACCGGTGAGTAGCTGTCAGTGTCCGCTCATACGCTGTCAGCCGGCGCCGGATCCTGGAGGCGTTCATGGCAAGACAGCTGACGTATGAACAGCCGACCCGGCGCACACCAGCAACTGAAGAACAGCAAGGAGCGCGCTCCGTGGGGAGACGGCACGGACCCGGGCCGTCTCACGGAGCAGCGAGGATCACTCGTCGTCGGTCAGGGCCTTCGCGAACACCTCTTCGGAGTCCAGCGAGCGGAGCAGGGGACCGAGGAGCCTTCGCGTCACCGTGCCCGGAGCATCGCGCAGCTCGGCCAGCGTGGCGCCGGTGCTCTCCTCGTAGGTGTCGGCGCTGTACCGGTGGTTGCTGGCGAAGATGCCCGACGGGCGCCGGCCGGGCGAGCGGGCCGCTGCCGCGCTCGAGCGCATCGCCGCCGCCGACCCGAAGACGTACTCCCGGGTCACCGGCGGGAATCCGGAGTAGCCCGAGCCGTCGGACTGCGCCACCAGGCCGACGAGTGAGGGGGCCGGGCCAGCTGCGACCCGGTGCCGGCACCGCCCCCGCTCCCGCGGGCATGTGCCGGCACCGGGGCTTGGCCGGCTGTTCTACCCTCCGCTGTGAACGGTGCGGCTGGTGCCTTCCGCCGCGCCGGGGGCCTTCGGCATCCCGGACCGAGTACGGGGTGGGTGCCGCGGCCGCCGTCGGCCGGCGGCGCGACCGCAGTGCGGCGAAGCCGGACACCGCGCCCACCAGCAGCAGGCCGCCCCGGCGGGGACGGCCGACCGCAGCCCCACGACCAGCCGGTCGTCCTCGTCGATGAGCGCGCCCTTCACCGCCGTCACGCCCTCGGCCCTCTCCACGGTGTGGGCGATGCGGTCGCCGCCTACCGCTACCAGCCATTCCACAGCCAGGTGCCGTTCGCCCCAGGCGGTGGCGTCGAACGGCACCACGTCGGCGCGCTCAGCGCCGGGGGCCGGCAGGGTGAACGCCGACGACGGTCGCCGCCGGCGCCGGCCGGACCGGCGGGTCAGGCGACGGTGGCCGCGTAGTGGTCGGCGTACGCCTGGAGGCGGGGAGCGAGCCGCCCCTGCGAGCCAGCGGAGTTGAGCTGCATCCACAGCTCGTTCTCCACGACGAAGCGGTATGCGAACTCCTCGAAGGAACCGGCGCACCGTATGAGCGAGCCGGCGGCGGCTTCCTGGAACCCGTCCGCCCCCTCCTGTGCCGCCCAGGCCTCGGCGGACTCCAGCTCCAGGTGCGAGCACACCACGAACGCCTCCCCCGAGGACCGCAGGTACAGGTACCAGATGACGCAGTCCTGCTGGTCCCGCAGGAACCGCACGAGACGGGCGCCCTCCTCGGCAGGGCTGCGCAGGGCCGGAGACAGATCGCTCCAACAGGCCGTCACCGACACCTCGTCGAAAGCGCGGCACAGTCGCTCGTTGCGGTAGAACACGGCGAAGTCCGAGGGCAGCGTGAGTCCGGCCGCCGCCAGCTCCCCTTCGAGGGCCGCCAGGTGTGCCGCGTGCTCCGACGGCCCGCCGCTCGCGCCGTCCATCCACCCGAACCCGCCGTCGAGTCCCACGGCGTCCAGCGGCGGCAGGCTGTCCAGCGGGTAGACCTCGTAGGTGGAGTCGCAGGGGCGGAACCGGCCCAGGTCGGTGGCGCACCAGCCGGTGGGGAAGCGGACGGACGCGGTGTCGGACTCGGCAACGGACATGGGAAACCCCTCGTGGTGATGCTGGATCAGTGGTACGCGTCCATCCTGCCGCCGGCCACTGACATCGGCCGCGCAGCCAGCGGGTTGCCGCCGAGTGGCGCAGCATGTGCGGGCGGCACGCATGCCCGGTGGTGCGGGCCAAGCAGTCGTCCCGCTCCCGTTCGGCCTGGGCCATCCGGCGGCGCACGGAGCCGAGTACGTCCAGGGTCCTGCGGTAACTGGCTGCGGCCTTCTCCAGCTCTCGGTCGCTCCGGTCCTGCAGGGCGACAAGATCGCGGGCGTGTTTCTCCAGCTGGTTCTGCAGCGTGCGGTTGTCCTCGGCCAGCACCTGCTGAGCGGTCTGCAGCGCGTGGATCTCCTGTTTCCTGAGGCCCAGCTGGTGGGGCAGGCTGAGGCTGGCCGCCTGCGCGCTGGCGTGCAGCGAGGTGAGCCGTTGGTAGTCCGCCACCGGGATCGGCAAGTCCTGGGAGGTGAGGAATGCCTGGAGTGCTTCGTTGAACTCGGACGGTGGCAGGCGCTCACCGTGCCGGTAGCGCGAGAGCGTGGACGGGTCCACGTTCACTCCCCGGGCCGCCTGGGGGCCGGTGTGCCGCGGGAGGAGAGGTAACGCTCCAGCACGGACTGCAGCAGCGCGGCGTACTCGAGGATCTGCTGCTGTCCCGGGCGTCCTGCCGACATGAGAACCCCTCCCCCGTCGGCATGCGCCCGGCCCCTGGCAGATTCCATTCCCCGCACGTCGGCTTTCCGCACCTGGCAACACGGTGAGCGGCGGCACACCCCGATGGTCCGCGTTGCCGGTTGGCAGGCAACTCCGGTGGCCCGTACCGCAACGCCCCGACCTGCGCAAACGTTCAAGCGCGGCGCACTCGGCGTCTGAAGGCGAGGAAACCATGAACATGCACTCATCTGTCGCGGCCCCGGTCATCGTGCTCTCGGTTCTGGCCGAGATCATCGGCAGTGGAGCCCAGTGGCCCGCGGTCGTCGTGGCGGTCACCACGGGCTGCGTGGCGCTGCCCCGGACGAAGGTGGACCCGGCCGGTGTGCCGGCATTGTTCAAGGCGATGAGGGCGGACAGCGAAGGCACCGACCGCAGCGCCGGAACGGCCTGAGTAGCGAGGCACCCGAGGGGCGGCCGCCGACGAGTGCTGTCGCCGCCGCCCGCGCGCGGCCGGAGCGGCAACCGCCACGAGTGGATGGCGACGTCTCCTTGGAGAGGTCCGGGCCATCGGCGGTGCGGAGCGCGGGGGCAGTGCTGCTCGGGTCCTGATCGCCCGCGTAACGTATGCGAATTGAGGGCTGCCGAGTCGGGCTCCCTCGGAGAACGGGGCACTTTATGGGACTGGCCGGGGAAATAGCCGCCGTGCGGGGCGGCTCGGGGCAAGCGGGTAGATTGCTGGGGGAATTCCGCCGCACCGCACTGCTGGTACCGCTGTCGGAGGGTAATGACGGCGGTCTGATGTCGGGGTGGCAGGGCGGGATCCGCTGGATCTACGCGTTCACGGACGAGGAGGCGCTTGCGCGTTTCGCGGTGGCGCGGGGTGCCGGAGGCGGTGTTCACGAGTGGGAGTACCTGTCGATCCTGGGTGCCCGTCTGGTCGACGCGGTGATTCCCGCGGTGGAGGGTCCGACCGGTGTGGCGGTCGATGTCGCGGACGAGGACGGTTCGATGCTGTTCCCGCCGGTCATGGGCATTGTTCCCGACGCGTATGCCATGGACGCCGAGCCCGACCGTGCGGCTGCCGTCTGATGGCGGGCGACGGGGACCTGGAGGTCTCGCCGATAGCGGTCAGGAACATCCAGGACGGTCTGCGCAAGGCGATTGCCGAGTTGCGCGAGTCGTCGGACGCGGCCGGCGCCTCCCAGGGTGCCGGTTTCAGTGATCTGTCGATGACGGGGATGGAGGCCGGACATGCGGGTCTGGCCACCGACTTCGAGGACTTCTGCGAGCGCTGGGAGTGGGGCGTGCGCAGTCTCGTGCAGAACGCCAGCACCCTCGCCGGGAACCTCGGGATCGCGGCCGGGATGGTGTGGGAGGAAGAGCAGTACCTGCAGGGCGCCTTCAAGGTGGTCGCCAATGCCGCGTACGGCAATCCGCACGCGAGCGAGGACGAGATCGAGCAGAAGAGCTGGGACGACATCTGGCGGGCGGACGTCTACAAGCCGGACTACAGCGACGAGTCCTTCGAGAAGAGCGACGCGGACATCAAACAGACCTGGTCGGAGACGGGCGACAAGGTGACCTCCAGCGGGAGGATCGGTTCGATCAAGGACTTGCTGGACCAGGCCGGCGGGGGCGGTAACTGATGGGCTGGAGGGACTTCGTACCGGATTCGGCCGAGGACTGGGTCGAGGACCGGGCCGAGGACGCCGGTGACCTGATCGAGTGGGGCGGTGACAAGGTCGCCGGCGCTGCCGAGAAGGTGGGTCTGGACGAGGCGGGTGACTGGGTCCGTGACAAGAGCCGCTCGGCCGCCAACCGGCTCGGTGCGGACGTCTCGGAACTGGAGCTCGGGCAGACCGAGGACCCGAACAAGCTGGTCTACGGCAGCGTCTCGAAGATCCGTGCCCAGGTCTCGCACCTGAACGACTTCACGTCCTCCTTCACGATGGTCGGCAAGGGGCTGAAGCGCCTGCAGGGTGATGGTCTGAAGGGTGCGTCGGCGGCCGCGTTCCAGGAGGCGATAGCCAAGGAGCCGCCACGCTGGTTCAAGGCGGCCGAGGCCTTCGGCAAGGCCGCGGAAGCGATCAACCGGTTCGCGGAGACCGTGGAGTGGGCGCAGGGCCAGGCGAAGGAGGCCCTCGAGGAGTACAAGAAGGCCAAGAAGGTCTCGCAGGACGCGCGCACCGCCTACAACAAGTCGATCACCGACTACAAGGCGGCGGTGGAGGCGGAGAAGGACACGCTGCCGCCGCGGCCGGCCGATACCTTCACCGACCCCGCCGATGCGCTGTTCAAGGCCGCCGACGACAAGCTCCAGGCCGCACGCACCCAGCGCAACGAGGTCGCGGAGACGGCCCGTACGGCGGTCCGCGCCGCCCGCGACGCCGCCCCGCCCAAGCCCTCGTACGCCGAGCAGCTCAAAGACGGCATGGACTACCTGGAGCTCGCGGAGACCCACCTGGCCGGCGGCGTGCTCAAGGGCACGGCCGGCCTCGCCAACTTCGTCCGCGCGGTCAACCCGCTCGACCCGTACAACCTGACCCACCCGGCCGAGTACCGCACCAGCCTCAACTCGACGGTCGCCGGCCTGGTCGTGGCGGTCAACGACCCCATGGGCGCGGGCAAGCAGATGCTCGACGAGTTCATGAAGGACCCCAGCGAGGGCATCGGCAAGCTCCTTCCCGAGCTCCTCGGCACCAAGGGCTTCGGCGCCACGAAGAAGGCGTCGACGGTCGCCAAGGTCGGCGACGACATGCCGGGCCCCGGCCGTAAAGGCCTGGACGAGGACGGGCCGCACCAGAGCGAGCAACCCGACTGCAACAAGCGGTGCGGGGGAACCGACCCCGTCGATCTGGCCACCGGCAGGATGTTCCTGCCTCAGACCGACATCGTGCTGCCTGGTACCCTTCCGCTGATCTTCACTCGGCGCGGCGAATCCGGCTACACCGCGGGACGCTGGTTCGGCCCCACGTGGGCGTCCACCGTCGACCAGCACCTGGAGGTCGACACCGAAGGCGTCGTACTTGTCACCGAGGGCGGCCTGGTCGTGGCCTACCCGCATCCCGCCCCCGGCATCCCCGTCGAACCGGTGTCGCCCTCCGCGCCCCGTAACCCCCTGGAGCGCACTCCGGACGGCGACTGGACGCTCACCGACCCCGCCACCGGACACATCCGCCGCTTCACCCCGCCCGCAGGCGACCCGGACGCGGACGGCATCGCGCCCATCGCCCAGATCGAGGACCGCAACGGCAACCTCATCACCTTCGAGTACGACGAGCACGGCACCCCGCTCGCCCTCACCCACTCCGGCGGCTACCGGCTCCGCTTCGACACCGCCAAGGGCCGGATCACCGCCCTCCACCTCGACGGCGGCCCGCGCATCCTCGCCTACGGCTACACCGGCGGACACCTCACCGAGGTGGTCAACTCCTCCGGCCGGCCCCTGCGCTTCACCTATGACGACCGCGCCCGCATCACCTCCTGGACCGACACCAACGAACGCTCCTACACGTACGCGTACGACGAGCAGAACCGGTGTGTCGCAGAGGGCAGCGCCGAGGGCAACATGGCCCTCACCCTCCGCTATGAGCCGGTGGACGAGGAGACCGGGCTCCGGGCCACCACGGTCGTCACCAGCAGCGGCCACACCAGCCGGTACCTGGTGGACGACGCCTACCGGGTGGTCGCTTCAATCGACCCGCTCGGCGCTGTCATCCGTCACTCGTTCGACCACCGGGGCAGGCGCGTCGGCGAGACGGACCCCCTCGGGCGGGTGACCCGCTGGTCGTACGACGAGAACGGCCGCCTCACCGCGCTGGAACGCCCGGACGGCCGAGTCGCCAGGATGGACTACAACGACCTCGGCCTCCCGATACGGGTGGTCAACCCCGACGGCCGAGTCTTCCAGCAGACCTACGACGAGCGGGGCAACCGCACGTCGGTGACCTCCTCCACCGGTTCGACGACCATGTGGCAGCACGATGAGCGGGGGGCGCTCGTCATGCAGACGAACCCGCTGGGCGCTGTCGTCCGCGTGGAGGCCGACGCCGCCGGTCTGCCGGTGTCGGTGACGGATCCGCTGGGGGCTGTCACCCGCTTCGACCGGGACGCCTTCGGCCGAGTCGTGCGGTACACCGACCCGCTGGGTGCGGTCACCGGAATGGAATGGACGGTGGAGGGCAGGCCCGGACGTCGGGTCGCGCCCGACGGCAGCGCGCAGATCTGGACGTACGACGGGGAGGGAAACTGCCTCACGCACGTCGATGCGGCCGGGGGCACGACCGTCTACGAGTACGCCGACTTCGACCGGATGTCGTCCCGCACGACTCCGGACGGGGCGCGGTACGCCTTCGCCTACGACTCGGAACTGCGCCTGGTCCGGGTGAGTTCCCCGAACGGCGCCGAGTGGAGTTACGCCTACGACCCGGCCGGCCGGATGACGTCGGAGACCGACTTCGACGGCCGGTCCGTCGAATACGGCTACGACGCGGCCGGGCAGCTCTCGTCCCGTACGGCCGGGCCGGGCCGGCACGTGGCCTTCCAACGCAACATCCTGGGGCAGCTGACCTGCAAGCAGAGCGCAGACGGCCGCACGACGTACGAGTACGACGTGTTCGACGAGCTGGCCGCGGCCACCGCCCCGGACGGGACGACGCTCTTCAGACTGAGGGACCGCCATGCGCGGCTGCTCGCGGAGACGGTCGACGGCCGGACGCTTGCGTACACGTACGACGAGCTCGGCCGACGCGCCGGACGGATGACTCCGGCCGGGGTGGAGAGCCACCGGACCTTCACCGACGATGGTCGGGCCGACACCCTCACCACAGCCGGGCGGACCGTTGCCTTCGGACGCGACGCAGCGGGACGGGAGGTGAGCCGCACGGTCGGTTCGGTGTGCACGCTCACCCAAGAGTTCGATGCCCGCGGGCGGCTGACAGGGCAACACATCACAGGCTCGGAAGGGGCCACCCTCCAGCGGCGCGGATACAGCTACCGCGGCGACGGAATCCTGACGGGCATCGGGGACGCTCTGAACGGTGACCATGGGTTCACCCTCGACGCAGCCGGGCGGGTCACGGTCGTGGAGGCCGTCGGCTGGTCGGAGCGGTACGCCTACGACGAGATGGGCAACCAGGTCTCAGCTTCATGGCCGGAGCGGCACGCGGGGGCGGACGCCCGGGGCGAGCGCGTCTACACCGGCTCGCGGATCACCCGTGCGGGCAACCTGCGCTACGAACACGACGAGCGGGGGCGGGTGGTACTGCGGCAGCGGACCAGGCTCTCTCGCAAGCCGGACACCTGGCGCTACGAGTGGGATGCGGAGGACCGGCTGGCGGCCGTGGTCACCCCGGACGGCACCCGGTGGGCCTACCGCTACGACGCACTGGGCCGACGCGTCGCCAAACAGCGGCTGGTGGCGGGAGCCGGGTCCGAGGTCCTGGAGGAGACCGTCTTCACCTGGGACGGAGTCAGCCTGTGCGAGCAGCGCACGGTCGGCGCCACCGGCACCCCCGCGGCCATGACCCTCACCTGGGACCGGGACGGGCACCGGCCGCTCACTCAGACGGAGAGGCTCGAGAACGCCGCCCAGGAGGTGGTGGACGAGCGGTTCTTCGCCATCGTCACCGACCTGATCGGCACCCCGAGGGAACTGGTCGGCGAGGACGGGAAGATCGCCGGGCGTACGCGGACGACACTCTGGGGCGCGACCACCTGGAGCCGTGACGCGACGGCTCACACCCCGCTGCGTTTCCCGGGCCAGTACTTCGACGCGGAATCCGGCCTGCACTACAACTTCTTCCGGACGTACGATCCCGAAACGGCCCGCTACCTCACGCCGGACCCCCTGGGCCTCGCACCCGCACCCAACCCGGTCGCCTATGTCGGCAATCCGCTGTCCCGGTTCGACCTGCTCGGTCTGGCGCCGGACCCGGACTGCGAGGAAATCGAAGCCCAGATCCAGAAGGCGCGTGACAGCTGGACCAGCCCGGCGGGTCTGCGCCAGCACTTCGACGACCACGGTCGTGACCTCAACCTCTGGGACGAGGACGACTACGCGTTGGAAGCCGAACGGTTCACGAACGAGCCACGAGGCGCGAACGTCCGGGAGAAGGACAGCATCCTGCACAACAAGATCTACCGCTGGGACATGGACACCAACGAGTTCAGTGTCCGGGACCGGAAGACCGGGAAGATCATCTCCTACTTCGACAGCTCCATCCAGATCGACGGGAACGCGACGAAGGCGAACGCGAGGAAGTACTGGGACAAGCAACCGGGAGACGAGGTGTTCTGACGGCGGACCCCGCGCAGGATGCCGCCTGCGCGGGGCCGGGCGGATCAGCCGGATTCCTCTCCCGACGTGCGGGTCACCTGGCCGAGCGGGGTGAACGTGAACGACTCCGGCAGGAGGTCGCCGCCGATGCGGGCGGCCAGCACGGCCGGCTGGGGCCGACCGGACCCGTAGTCGTTCCAGAGGTGCAGGACGAGCATCGGGACCTCGGGGTCGCTGGTCGCATAGGCGAGGGCCTTGCCGGTGCGGGGGTTTGCGCCGCCGAACACGACGGAGGGTTCACCGAAGGCGGTGACGGCATCCGGCAGGTCCCGATCCGCAGCACACCAGTCGTGAAGAGCCCCCCGGACTGCGTCGTACTCGTCCTTGGACAGGATCCGGTCGAGGGTGAGCCAGCCCCGACGGTGAGCGAACTCGGCATACACGGACGCGGCGTGCACGTCGTGGCCGGTCTCCAGGCGCAGCAGCTTCTCGAACGCGCCTTGGATCCCGTCGGCGTACCAGGCGCCGCTCTCCGTGAGACGGGACTGCTCGGCCGTCCAGGCTCCGGGGTCGTCCGTCTCGACAACGAGCAGGTGGTCCATGAGGAACCAGACGGCGGTGTCGAGGTCCCCGTAGGCTCCAGGACGGCGCAGGACACTGTTGAGCTGGTCCACGAAGTGAGCACGCAGCGCGGACGAGTCGGCAAGGGCGTAAGTGTTCGGCATGGTGTGATTCTGCCGGTTGTCCGGAGGAGGGGGCGTTCCGGTAGGAAAACGCGGCGACCGTGCGGTCGCCGCGTCCGCATCGGCCCGGAGGCCAGCGAGATCGTGGACACGATCAGAAGGGCCTGAGACAGGGTTGATGGCCAGCCGGCGCGCAGCGCTTCGGGGCGTCCAGGAGCAGCGCCAGATCGGCGAGCGTCATACGGCCGGGCGCGGGCCGGGCACGCCAGATCCGGGTCCCAGGCTGCGGCGAGGTGGGGGTCGGTGTGCTCGTCGCGCTCGCCGGAACCGAAGAGGTGCTCGAGGAGCTCGACCGTCTCCGACCCGCCCGGCGCCTTCTTCGGCATCACGACCGCGAGCGCCTCTCCCACATCACCGCACACGTTGCATCCGCCCGCACCACCGCCGCCAGCGCTTCCTCCACCACCCGCACGACCGCCTGAGGGAGGCTGGCACCGGGCGAGCCGGCGGCGGCCAGGGCACGGAGCACGGTGAAGGTCTCCCTCAGATGCACCCGGGCCGCGATCAGCTCCCGCAGCACGTCGGCGTCGTCCCGGGAGACCGCCCGTGGACATGAAAGTGCTGGCAGACCTGGGACTTCGCAGGTCTGGGCCGGGAAGCCCACATGAGTCGTTTCACGGAGCGTCGAAGCTGATCGCCGCCGTTCTCACCAAGGGCTCCGCACCCGGACGCCGAGGGCCCGGACGCGGTCCTGGGCCTGCGGGGCGAGCTTCAGCAGCAGGTCCTCGCCGACGACTCCGGCGCGCCGCCAGATGGTACAGAGGGTCTCCAGACCCGCTTCAGCGACCTCCGGCTCTGCGTCGGCCGAGGCCTGCACCAGGGCTTCGACGACCGGCCTTCCCTGCAGTCCCGCGACCGCCCGTGCCCTCCGGGCCCGCTGCTCCGCAGGCACGGCCGGGTCGGCGAGCGAGCGCAGCACGTCCGCCGTGTCGCGGGCGTCCTGGCAGGGCAGGACCCACACCGGATACACGAGCTGCGCGACGAGCACGATCAGGTACTGCAGCGGCACGAGCAGGGCCACGGGCAGCAGCAGGACCAGGGGCAGCACGATCAGCCAGCCGCCCCGGATCCGCGAGGGCCCGCCCGCAGGCGGCTCGAACCGCCGACCGGCCAGCAGAACGAGGATGAACATGGTCACAACCGTCAGGAACGGCACCACGACCAGCCCCACTCCCAGCCCCGCGCCGAACGACGCCCAGAACGGATCGTCGCCCAGAACCGGCAGCACCAGCGCCGCGGCCACCCAGCCGAGAGCTGCGGTCATCACGTAGCGCCGTAGGCAGACCCACAGCCATCTCCCCGTACTCATGGCAGTTCCCCCACCTCACCAGCAGCTTCTCGCCCAGGCAGACATGATCCCCCATCACCCGCATGGCGCACCATCCCGCTGTCCCGCCAACCCGTGATCCAAATTTCAAGGCGTAAACGCAGGAGGCGAACAGCTGAAAGCGCTGGCGGACCTGGGACTGAACTGGGCGCGGTTACGAAAAGATCATCCTGACCTCGAACAAGACCTTCAGTGAATGGGGCCAGGTGTTCGGTGACGAGGTCCTCGCCACCGCCATCCTCGACCGCCTCCTGCACCACTGCGACGTCGTCTCCATCAATGGCCCCAGCTACCGACTCAAGAACCGACTCGCCGCCATCGAGCGCGATGCCAACGTGGCCTGATCAGCCGAAGTAGACGTCTCCCCATCGACATCCCGTCGGCTTCCTAGCCGGGCCGACGGGCGGGCAGCCCCGCCTTGGCACGCCAGTAGTCTGCGTTGCGTGGGTCGGCCAGCCATCCGATCAGGCGTTCAGCGCCTGCACGGAAGGCCTGGGGAAGCAAGGCCAGATCAGCGATGTCATGGCTGAAAACCTCGACGTCGTGGGTGGCGTGATCTGTTTCGCACCAGCAGGCAACGTTCACCGCCGCGTCGACCGCGAGCTGGCCCAGGTCTGTCCACACGGCCTGGAGCAGGAACTCCATCTGGTCGCTCCCGTCGGCATGCTCAATGACGTCCAGGCCGAGGATGATCGGCGTCCCTGGCTGAGGTTCAGGGAAGACCGCGTGTTCCAGAGCCCATTCCCATTCCGCCCCAGCTTCGTTGACCCGAGCCGCATCAACAGCACGGGCCCCGTCCTTCAGGGATTCCACGCCAGCAGGCGACAGGCCGGGAAACAGCGTGGTCAAGGGGATGTCGTCGAAGGCGCCTCGTTTCATGCGTCGATCATCAGGTCTCTCCGGCTCACAGGCCAGGAGTTTCTGCCCCGAGGCTCCCTCCGTCCTCACAAGACGGCGCTTGGATGGCCGCCAAGCTGAGCACGTTCATCCGTACCTTGCTGAGCACCTCAATGGCTCTGGCAAGATTTTCGTAGCTGGAGATCATCTCGGTGACACGGTCGGCCGGTCCGCGTAGCGGCGGCGGAGGTGGGCGATCAGAACGACGCGATGGCGGAGGAGAGGGACGCCGGCGCGACCGGCCATCAGGCGTTTCTGCAGCTTGACGTCGGTGATGCGGCCTTCGTTGACCCCTGAGTTGTAAGGGGTGGTGATCCCCTGGGTGACGGCATGCCGGTCTTCGCGAAGGGCTCCGGCGAGACCGACGAGAGGGGCCAGGCCGCTGTCTGCGAGGTCGTTCAGCCAGTCGGGAAGACACCTCATGCGGCTAACGGGTCAAGTTGACCTTGGTCAGTCAGCTGCGAAGGCGGCCATCAAGGTGTCCGCTCGGACTTCCAGTTCGGGCGTCAGGGGCCCCTTCACGGCCAGCCTGACCTCATCGCCGCCGACCGCGCGGGCAAGGCGAATCTCGACCTGTCGATGCTCGCCGACCAAGGGATACGAGTACCAGCCGTCGGTCCGCTCGTCGTCGGTCGCCTCGAGCGCCAGTGCCACCGTCTCCCAGTCGGTGGCATCGAAGCCGTAGCCCACGTACTGCGACAGCAACTCCAGGAACGACCGCAGGTTGCGTTCCCAGATCCATCCGCCGACTTCTGCCATGGCTCCCCCTCAGTGCTCAGGAGGACAGCCTGTCATGAGCCGAGCCCTCAGTGATCAGCCAGCTGCGGTGGGAGGAGGAAACGCGATGGATGCGTCGAAGGTCACCCGGTTCTGGAGGCAGTGGTGGAGCTGGCCGAGCATGCGGTTGAACAGGTGCCGCAGGGCTTGGGCATGCCAGTCTCCGGCCTCACGTCGGCGCCTGTAGTGGGCGTTGGCGCCGGGTGAGTGGCTGAGGGTGGCGAAGGCCCATAGGTAGCCGGCGTGGTTGAGCCGGTTGTTCTTCACGAACCTGCGGCCGACGTACTTGCGTTTGCCGGAGGCCCGCGTGATGGGGGCCGCGCCCGCGTATGCCTTCAGTCCGCCGGCGGTGGCGAACCGGGTGCGGTCGTCACCGATCTCGGCCAAGAGCCGGGCGCCGACGCCGGGACCGACGCCGGGGAAGCTCAGCATGATCGGCACGTCTGGGTGGGTGCGGAAGGTCCGCTCGACCGCCTTCGCGAGCTCGTCGACGGCCTTGCAGGCGGCATTGAGCTGCGCGAGTAGGGCCTTGGCCTGGATGCCCATGGCTTCCTCGACCGCAGCGGGCTGCCGGGCGGCGGGCTGCCGGAAGAGCGTGTGGAGCCGTTCGGCGTCCTCGGTGATACAGCGCTTGCGGCCAGCGTTGGTCAGCATCAGCCGGAGCTTCCACGCGGGCAGCTCAGCGGCCTGAGTGGGGGTGGGGGCCGCCCCGAGGACCTTCCGGGCATCCGGCCGGGTCAGTGCGCCGGCCTTGTCCCGCCAGGCTTCGATCGCGGCCGGGTAGTACTCGCGCAGCAGCGAGCGGAGCTGGTTGGCGAGCTGCTGCCGGTTCCAGATTGCGTCCTGGTGGGCGCGGGCGAGGACGCCGATGGCCTGGGCCAGGTCACTGTCCGCGGGCAGCGGCCGGTGCATGTGCATGTCGGTGCGGATGATGTTCGCCAGGACCAGGGCGTCGCCGGGGTCGGACTTCTTGCGGCTCACGCCGTGCCGGTCGCGGTAGCGGGAGGCGGCCATGGGGTTGACCGCGAACACCTGCCGAATGCCGGTCCGTAGGGTGGCGACCAGCAGGCCCCGGCTCGTCTCGATCGCAATCGGGATCGGCGTCTCGGCGCTGTCACCGTGCTCGGCCAACAGGTCGAGCAGGAGCTGGTAGCCGTCAAGGTCGTCGTCGATGCGGCACTTGGCCAGCTGCTTGCCGGTGTTGTCGATGATCGCGACGTCGTGGTGTCCCTCCGCCCAGTCGATCCCGCAGAACATGTCCATTCCCCGCCCCTTCGCCGGTGCTCTTCTTGAAGGCGAGCACACGGGCCGCACGGCGCACTAATTCCAGGACTCCAAGGTCCGCCACCTCATCAGCCGTGCGCGGCACCGCCGAACCGCACGGGCGCACGCCGTGTCCAGAGCTCAAGGCTCGTGAGGAGTAACGCGTCACCGTACGGCAGCTCATCCATCAAGGTTCCCGAACCTGACGGGCCTTCGGGGGCAGAACGTGCGAGGACCGGTCGGCACCCAGCGCCACCGGTCTTTCCACAGACCTGATCGGTCGGAGGTGTCGTAGGGGTCACCACGGCACCGACCGGACCACGCACGTCCTGCCCTGGGCTGGCCAACGCCGCCCCGGGCCCCTCAGAGATCCAGAACCTCTAATTACTAACGAATTAGAGGTGTCGCGTCGCTGTGGTCGAGCATGACGGCGAACCGGCGGACCAGATCGTGAGTCCGCCTGAGTTCAGGGCAGTGGTCGAGGAGCCGAGGCAGGCGGTCATTGATGTGGAGGCTGCGTCGGTGCGGGTGGGTGGTGATCCAGCGGGCGGCTTCACGTGGGGAGGGCGGCCGCTCGCGTGGTTCGTCCAGGGGCAGGCCCCGCCTGAGGGGTGCGACGGCCAATCTTCACGCGTTGGTAGTGGCCGAGGTAGCCCTTGGCCTGGAGTTCCTCGTGCAGGATCTTCGCACTGTGCTGTCCCTCGTCCCAGCGTTGTTGCAGGTAGTCGAGGTAGGGATCCAGAGTGGAGGGTTTGCGGGGCGGGCGGCGCATCACCTCCTGCCAGGTCCGGGCCCGGGCGTATTTGCCGACCGTGCGGCGGTCCAGGCCGAGCTCGCGAGCCACGGAGCTATGGCTCCGGCCGGTGCGGGTCAGGGCCTGAACGGCCTCGAACAGCCTGCGGGCATGGCGTGCGGCCCGACTGTCCGCCGCGGTGTTCCCGGCGGTCTCCTCGGCCAGTGCGGGATCGCTCTCGCCAGCCGGGGGCAGGGCCGCGGGCAGGCAGCCGCGGTGGGCGGAGGCGATGTCCTGGACGCGGCGGGAGAGGCCCTGCCAGAGATGGAAACGGTCGCTGACCTGCACCGCATCTGGGGCTCCGCCCGCGATGCCCTGCCGGTAGGTGAGGGATCCGTCACGGCAGGCGACCTCGACACCGGGATGTTCACGGAGCCACCGGCTGAGCTGGTCGGCATCGCGTCCTTCCCAGAGGGTGAGCGGGAGACGGGTGGTGGCGTCGACCAGGAGGGTTCCATAGGTGTCGCCGTAGAGAGCGAAATCGTCCACACCCAGCACCCGGGGCGCCACCAGCAGCGGAAGCGGAACCCGCATCAGCTGGGACAGGACAGTGCACCGCGAGAGCCTGATGTTCAAGATCCTCAGCATCCGAGCACCGCCCCGGCCTGCCAGCACCACGCCGACGTCCTCCACCAGGCGCTGCAGTTGCGGGGTCCGTCGTTGGTAGCGCGTGGTCAGCCCTGTTATCTGTTCGGCGAAGGTCACCTTCGGGCACGTCACGTTTTCGCAGTACAGACGGCGTACGGACAAGTCGATGCGCACAGGTCGGCCTGCGAGAGTTACGTCGGCGAGGCGCCGTGCATAGCGGCTGTGGCACCAATCGCTGAGCTGACCGCATCCCGTGCATTCCGCTGGATCAGCGGACCTCGTGCGGGCTTGGACCACCACGACAGCATCAGAAACACCGACCGAGACCACCAGCACGTTGGCCAACTGTGGTAAAAGACTGACAAGTTCGACAGAGCACAGCCACAGGCTGCCCGTGGGGACGCCCACGTAATTCCTCACGTAGGTCTCGGCCACCACCTCGGCGTGAGGGTAGAACATCGCGCTCGCCCCTGCCTCACGGCACGGATGGGCACACTGATAGAACCCCGTCATGACATACCGATTTACCGCCCGTGCCGCCAAGACCGAGATCGATCCTGACGGGTACTTCACCGAAGCCGCTCTTGCCGAGGGGGAGGATGGAAGCGGTTTCATTATCATGTTCATGGCAGGAGAAGAGGAGCCCGATGACCAGGAGGTCGCTCTCGGGATGGACACACACTGCCTGGTTACAGCCGCACAGGGCACCGCATACGGCTGTGTACGGGAAGCCGTCCTGACGGGCAACGTTCTCCGCATCGCACTCGACCCTGAAGCGCTGGCAGACCTGCGGCTAACCGACCCCGAGATCGAGGCCGTCATCGAAGCACCGGCCGAGGACATCAGGCAGTTCCGCGAAGTCCTCGCTCAGGTGCTCGGATACGGGCGTGCGGACGCATTGCCCACCTGTGTAGGTATCTGACGCACCACCTGTGCGGAATACGTGACCGTCGACAGCCCGCTACGCGGACCGGCCGACCGTGTCACCGAGATGATCTCCAGCTACGAAAATCTTGCCAGAGCCACCTCAATGAGTACGCGGACAGTGGTGCGCGGGCCACCGGTCGATGGTGCCTCGTGAGCGACCGCCCGCCGGGGGAATCACCAGTAGGCGCGGTCGTCCCAGGGCTCGAATCCCGCGAACTCGACAGGGTCGTCGTCCTCGTCCAGGGCGGCGAACCCGCCGGTGACGAGCGTGCCGCGCTGCCAGTCCAGGAGGGTGTCGATCAGGCCGCCGCCGAGCGGCGGTCCCTGGTGCGCGTGGCGGGGCCAGACGATCAGCGGCCACGTGTCGGGATCCTTGCCCTCGGTGAGCCAGCCGAGGTAGTCGCCGTCGATGGAGTTGGCGAAGGGGAGGAAGCCGCCGGGCTCGGGCCACACAGCCAGCGGGTACCAGGCCGCGTCGCCGTCCTTGAGCTGCCGGTAGGCGTCCACGGTGTCCTCGACGTGCGTGAGGAAACGCCGCTCGCCGGTCCGCAGCGGGGTGTGGAAACGCAGCCACCCGCTCCAGATTCCGGCGCCGTACTCGTCCATCAGCCGCACGTACTCCCCAGGCAGCCGGGTACCCAGCTCGGCGAACAGCCCCTCCCACGAGCCGTCACCGAGGTACGGCCGCTCGGGCGGCGGCGACAGCAAACGCAGCCCGTCCAGGCCGATGCCGGTCTCCAGCGCGATACGACGCTCGGCCCCGGTGAGCCGGGGCGAGACCGGCGCGGGCGGCGTCCACGCCCCGGCCTCGGGAAGGAAAGCGGTCCGCGCGAAGGTGCCCGGCAGCGGGCCCATCAGCGGGCCGGGAGGAGAAGGGAGCTCCCAGGTGTCACGGACGGTGTGCCGCAGATAGTCGGTGAGCGTCAGGTCGTAGCGGTGCCACCGCAGCAGGCCACTGCCCGGCACCGCGCCCGAGTGCTGCACCACCACGGTCCACCGGTCGGGGTCGGCGGAGGCCGAGGTGTCCCAGAACAGGACGTCGCTGCCCCGCGTGCAGCCCCAGGCCAACAGTCCGCCGGGCTCAGGGTGGAACACCGGCCGCTCAGCCTCGGGCAGCCCCCGGGCCCCGATCCGCGCCTCCCGGTGCGTCGCTCGCAGCCACTCGCCGTAGTCGAAGCGCTCGCGCTGCACGCACGGCACGTGGATCCATACGTACTCACCGAAGTCCAGCGGCCCGTACCGGTCGGCGAGCCGCTTGTAGTCAGCTGGCAGTCGCACCCCGAGCCAGTCCTCGACAGCCGCCCAGTCGACGGGTACAGAGACAGGCGAGCGCCCGGCAGAAGAAGTGGCAAACGTGCTTATGTCCGATGTCAACTGACGTCCTTCCAGCGTGCGCCATGTACTCGGCCGAGTCTGATGTCTCCGCGAACCAGAAGGAAATCAACGGAGCCCAAGCCCACCGCTGCAGAGGCCTGTGAGGCCGTCATCCACTACGCCGAGCACTACGCCTACCTCGGACGTACACCACTGAACACCGCCCGCACTCCCTGGCAGGTGTCCTCCGCGGTCCTCCGCCCCGCCTCGGAGCCTGGCGGCGAGACCTTCGTCAACGGGGCAGGACGCCTGTGTCGGTCCGCTTGGGCATGATCGGCTCAAACAGGCGCGGCAATGTGGTGGGTGGTGCGAAGTGGACGCGTGGCGGTTGGATCCGACGCTCGCGATGTGCGCGGCGCTGGTGGACGGGGCGGAACTGTCCTCGTTCGTGGGCGGGCCGTTCGACGTGCGAGCGGTCGTGGCGGGCATACGGCCCGAGGCCAAGGACGGATTCCTGCTCAACGAAGTCCCCTGGGAGCACTTCCCGCAGGGGCATCGGGTCAAGGAGGCCGTGCAGCTGCTGCACACCGGCGGCTCGCCCGCCGGCACCGGAGCGGGCGTTGTGGGCGGCATGTGCGCCGACGACATGCGGGCCGCGGCCGTGCTCGCCGTGCCGTTCCTGATCCGCATCGCCGCCGATACCCGCCATCCGCACCGTGCCGACGCGCTCGCCGAGACTTCGGCCCCGGCCCGCGCCCGCTACTTCGGCATCGCCTCCCGCGACGAACTGCTCCTCCACCGGCCCAACACCCCGTACGACGACCACTACGACGACTACGGTGTCGAGGTCACCGGCTACCCCGCAGGCTGGTCGGTCGCCGCCGCCCGGACCGCGATCACCGCAGACACCGCCCTCCTGCAACCCCTTCTCGACGACCCCGAACCCGCGATCCGCATCGACGCCGCCTACGCACTGGCCACCGCCACCGACCACGAGCACACAGTCCGTGCCGGCTTCCGCACCCGGCTCGCCGTCGAACCGGACCCGGTCGTCCGCGCGGCCCTGGTCCTCGCCACCGCCGAAGCCACCCGCGCCCACCCCCACCCGCAGACCAGCACATGGATCCGCGACCAGTGGCAGGATCCGACACAGGCGCCCGAAGTCCGGCTGGCCGCCGCGATCGGCTGGCTCTGCCTCACCGACCACCCCGCCCCCGACGACCTGCACGCCATCATCGACCACCTCGCCACGGACGAACGCGCCCACGCCATGGACGACCTGCCCTGGATAGCCGCCGTCGGCGGCTCCCGCGAGACGGGACTGCGGCGCTGCGTCCGAAAGCTGCTCCACCCCGAACAGCCCGACCCCCCAGATTGCGACGACCCCTGGTGCCCGCGCCACTGACCCCAGGAGCCCGCGGTGCAGCAAGGGGCCGGGCGTGACCGGCGTCGGCATACGGAGCGGCAGACCCCGAGGGCCAGCATCGTGGATGCTGCCGACCGGGGCGGTACCGGCAACGTGTGACGGCAGCCGGGCCTGCCCGCGGTCGACAGCGCCACGGGGGCCGGGAGCAGCCCGTCCGAAGGGCGGCTCCACAGCAGTCGCCATTGCACCCCTCGCCGGCGTGCGGCCGGGCGTTGCCACGCTGGGGCGAGGGGTGAGTCCCACCCGGACAGAGTGCTCTCCCCCGGGCCGATCGGGGCGATGGTCCGCAGAGGAGCAGGCTCACCGCACCTGTCCGTGCCCCGTGCCTCGGGTCTGTGGGCGCGGGGCTGACTATGCTGCCGGTCACCGGATGAGGAAGGCGGGCAGGCGCTGGTGCACCACTGCGTCACGGGGAAGACTCAGCCCGAACCGGGCTTCGATAAGCGCCAGCGTATGCCGGTCCCGGACGCGGTAGTCCTCGCCCTCTGATCGCGCGTACTGGCCGTCCGAATGCAGTACACCAGCAGCTACCAGCTCCGGCAGCAGAAGGTCCGAGTCGTCGCCCCATCGCCAGACTTCTTCGCCGATCCCGAAGCTACAGACCTCCACACCGTCTCGGGCATAGGAAAACGTCGACGGCGGATGGTCAGGGGAAGGCTCCAGGCCGACGACCTCCACTCCGTTGATGGAGATATCGGACAGCCGGCCGTGGCCGTTGCCCAGCCCGTACTCAATGGCGAACGACCAGCCGGCACACGCACCGACCCGCACGACGTTGTCATCGTCCGTACCGAGGTCCAGGACCCGGTCCCAGGCTTCCGCGGCCGTGATCGGCGACACGCCGGTTCCCGGCGCCCCGCCCATCCGCCAACCCAGTTCCTCCGGGTCAATGCCGCGCGCGAAGACCACTGCGTGCTGCCAGGGATCCTGATCCACCAGCCACTGGATACCATCCACCACGACACCCCCTGTTCCACGGGCACCGGCCGTTCGGCCAGTCGTGCCCACCGAAGCGATCACCCTATGCGGCAGAACCGACAGCGCCCCGAACAGCACGAGTGATGCGCCGGTAGGCGCAGAACACTGCGGCCGGCAGACGGTTCAGCCCGTCGGCGCGTCGATGTCCTCACACGCGCTGATGGCGGCCGTCTCGGGCGGAGTGGCGATCGCCTTCTGCCAGTGCTCCCGCTCCCCCACCAGGCCCCGCTCGGCCGGCTCGGCGTACCAGGCCCACGCCTCGGTGCCCGCGGCGCCGCTGGTCGAGCCGGACTGGACCGCGATCACGTACCGGCGGCCGGGCTCCAGGACCGCGTAGCGGTCCGGGTCCTCCGTGGCGTACCGGCCCGGGCTGCCGCCGTTCTTCACTCCCTGCGTCACGTGGACGGTGTCGGCGAACTCGCCTTTGAGGGCTTCCAGGGTCTTGACCCGGGTCGTGAGGTAGGCGCTGCCGCCGTCCTCCCGGTAGCGGGTGTTCTCGACCGCCTCCACGACGGCCACGGCCTGGGACCGTGCGGCGACGACGTCGTCACGGCCCAGGTCTGGGCCGCACACCGCGTGCGTGGTCCCGGGCTCCTGGGCGATGGTGAACCAGGCCGCGCCCGCCGCGGCGACAGCGGCCGCGAGGCAGCCGCCGACCCACACCTTCACGCTCATGTTCATCCCCACAGCTTCCTGAGGTTGGCCTTGTCGACATCGGTGGGGGCGTCGGGGTACCGGGCGACGTCCGGCCACATCACCGAGGAGACGGCATTCTTGCCGCTGCCCGACTTGTGGCACAGACCGAGCGCGTGCCCGAGCTCGTGCGCCGCGACCATCCGGCGGGTGGCACCGTCGTAGGTGTCCATGCGCGCCTTGTTGAAGCGGATCAGGTCCGTCGCCGCCGGTCCTGGGCGGCGGGACCACACCCCGGCCGCAGGGCTGCGGGGGTCGGAGAAGTCCTCGTAGTTGAGGTCGTTGACGGTCGTCGCCGTATCCGGCGCGATCCTGATTTTCGCGCCCGGGTAGGACCAGGCCCGGTTGGCGTGGGCGTACTCGGCCTTGTACTTCGTGCTGGCCGTCCACCGGATCTCACCGTCATCGACCGAGCTGTCCTCGCGCGTCTCGGTCGCATCGCTACCCGACCTCGCGATGCACGGCGCCGCCACCGCAGCACGTGCCGGGGCCGGCGCGAGGAGCAGCACCGCGGCGAAAACCGCAGGACCCGCCAAGAAGTTGCGCATCCCGTCAACGGTAGGACAGCCCCCGCCAGGGATGATCGTTTCGGCACCGTCACCGGCCACTCGAACATGCCTGCGTGGGGGCTGCGCGGGTGTCGGATCCGCCGGACGGGAATTCGCTACTGCGCCAAAGCACTACGACTTCTCCAGCAAGCGGTGTACGTCGCTACTGTTTCCCTGCCGTCGTGCGGGGTGGCACCGGACTGAATGAGGGGTGGGAACAGTGGAGAAGACCTGGTTCGAAGGGGTGTTCCGCAGGAGACCGCATCCGGTGCTGCGTCTGCTGGGCAACCTGGCGCTCTGTGCGGCCCAGCTGGTCTTCGTAGTCGCCGTGATCACGCAATTCCATAGTGGGTGGCGCTGGCTTCTTATCCCCGTGGGGCTCGGGGCGATGGTGGCCGATGGCCGGGGCGTGGCCTTGGCCGTGCAGGACCTTCGGCGGCGCGACGCCGCCCTGGCGCCGGAGTGACGAAGCCTCGCTGGCTGACCGCGTCGGCCACACCCGTAGCAAACCCGCACCATCGGCTTTGTCGTAAGCTCCTCGAGGGTTTGACCACTCATACGGACGGTGAACCACGACCGGGTTGCCCGTCCATGACCCGCCCAGCCGCGCCGTAGACCTGCCGCGCCTCGGCGCTGGCCCTACTCGGCGGGCTGGAGGAAGGCGGTCTGGACCCGGAGCAGGTGGGTTTCGGGGTGCGTGGCCTCGTACCTGTCGAGGACCTTCTGCCAGTGGCCGCGTCCGAAGTGCCTGCGGGCTTGATCGTCCTCGTCCATGCCGCAGGCCATGGCCAGCTTCGCGCCCTCGCGCAGGGCCTCCGTTTTGGTGGGGTAGACCCACACGTCGAGGCGCCCGTTCCCGCTGTAGCCGCGGTGCGCCAACGTCCACACCGCGGGCTCGCGTGTGGTCTCCACCCGCCCGTCAGGGTGGTGCAGGCGGCTCGCGACCTGCCGCTTGATGTAGCCGGAGTACTCGTCCACCCGGGCACCGTACCGACCGCCCGCCCCCTGACAGGGCGCAACCAGGAAAACCACCCGCCGGAGAAGCAGGGTGCGTAAGGCTCGGGCCGACGGCCGACTGCCCGAGGCCGGTCCGGGCGGCCTGTGGCGTTGGGCGGCAGGTGGGGTTGGGGCGGCCCGGTGGTACTGCTTGCCCCCAGAGCGCTCTGGGCACCGGGCCTCACCCGGCACGCCATATCGGCACGGGCTACCCGGACCCTAGCCTGATCCGCAGCGCCGGGGATGGCAGGATGCCCCGCCCGGTCACATAGACTCCGGGTACCACGGCTGGGGGCTGTAGCGCAGAGGTTGACGCGACCTTCTCGACAAGAGGGGATGACGCCGGTTCGAATCCGGCCTGACCCCCGGCCGTGCGTATGAGCTCACCGCAGCCCCCTTCCTGGCCGGCCCGACTCCCTTGCCGGGGTTGGAGCGGCAGTGCTTGTGCGGGGGATGGGTGGATAAATCGTGAGCGCTTCTTCGATGTCGGCCAGGCCCACGCAGTGGGCCTCAAGGTCCTGGAGGCACAGCCGGAAGGACTACTTGGGGGTGGGGGAGCGCAGCGAACCTACCCCCTCATCAGGTTCGCTTGCGAAGCTCGCCGAGGGGACTGTCGATCTTTTGCCCTGGCCACCCGATACCGCCCAGTGCACAGCCAACAGCTCTCGCTGCCCGCGCCGCTGCCGCCCCCGCCAAGCGCACCCCGGCCACGCCCCTCAGGGACAGGGAGCCCGCCCAAGCTCCACTGCATACGAACGGCCACTCAACATGAACCCTGCGCAGCACAAATGACACGGCCTGATCGCCAACCAACTAACTGACAAAGCTGCAGGCCAGGCCTCTGGTCCAACACACGCGCACCATCACTGCAGCTACTGGCACACTGCAATCCCTTACCCGCCACCACGCCCCAAACTGATCAGCGCAGGCCAGACCACCAGCCACTGATCAGAAAGACCGCCCATGGACATCGCAGCCCTCGCCGAGGCCGGGGTCGACTGGGCACGGCCGTAACCGCCCGCCCTGCTCCCGGGCCGCCGGAGCGGTCGCGCGGGCCGACACCAGAGCGCTTGCCCTACACGGACGCCACGACAACTACCCGCAACACAGACCTGCGCCCGACGGACGACACGTCCTTGCCCGGTTCAGGCCGGCTCATAGCCCCCGCAACGCCTGCCCATGCAGAACCCATGACGCCCAGCAGGTGCCCCGGGGTACCCGGCCCCGGTCGGGCCGGCGGGGGCCTGCTCCGGACGGCCCTACCGGCGCCCGGTACTGAGCGTGGCACCGCAGTGCAGAAACGATCCGGGAACAGCGTCAGACCTTCCGCCCCTGAAGCTTCAACGGAAGGACATCCCATGCGGGCCGCACGCATCCTCACCGCCCTCGCACTCCCCGCCGTCCTGACCGCAGGCCTCCTCCTGAACGCCCTCGCCGCCCACGCAGCAGACGAGCCGGGGATCGACATCGTCAAACCTGGCCGCCCCGCGGGGCCGGTGGGCGAAGTCTGTTGCCGGCGGGCGGGAACGGCGGGCTCGGCCAGGGCTTGTGCGCCGGTGGCCCGGGGGGCGCCGCCGGTCGGGCAGACCCGAAACCGGAAGGCGGCGGTAGTCCCGGCCAGGGAGGCCGGCGACGCCATTGAAGACGACCCGTTCGACACGGCCGCACCCCAGGCCCTCGGACTGGCCCCTCCCCCGCGTCCCACACGACGGGAAAACCCCTACCAGACACCGACCACGAGTCGAAAGTGCCAGAGGTGTGCCACACACCAGACCCCACACACCAGAGACCACCACCACACCGGGTCGACCACCACCCCCCACACCCTCCCCCAGCCAGGCCAGCCATGCCAGCCTCCCGCTCCGGGGGTACAGCACCGGCCCGCCTGCTGGGCAGCCGTCACTCCCTGCAGCCGTACGCCGCGGCCACCTCCGCCAGGCCTTCCAGGCCGCCGTCCGCGCAGCTTCCCTCGCCCACGCGGGCGAGGAGGAGCACCCGGGCGGGCACGCCTGCGGCCGCGTATGCGGCGAGCCGGTGGTGGCCGTCCAGGATCGCGCCGACCAGCCACCGCTCCTGGTGCAGGGCCTCCACGTACCGGTCGTCGATCCAGCCGAGGACCACCGCGGCGGGCCGCTCCCCCGCCGCTACAGCGGCCGCGTGCCGGGCGACGGTCGCCGGGTCGAGCGCTTCCGGCGGCTGCGAGGGCAGGAAGGCGCCGTATGTGAACGGCACCCGGCCTCCCGGTACGGGCGCGGTGAGCTGGAAGTGCGCGACGCCGGGCCAGTAGTCCTCGGGACGGTCGTACTGGGGGCGGTCGCCGTCGTCGCCGTCCTCCTCCGCCCGGGCTGCCGCACGGCGGTACCACCACGACCGGGTCGGCTCGGCCACCTGCTCCAGGGGGAGGTCGAGGAGGAGGGCGCGGTAATGGCCGGTCTCCAACTCGCCGAGCATGGGGCTCCATTCGGCGAGCAGTGTGGTGTCGAGCCGATCCAGGTCGGCCAGTCGCCCGCGCATGCGGGCCGCGATCCGGCCTGCCTCGTCGTCCGGCCAGTCCAGCAACGTCAGGCCCAGCTCGCACGTGTCGCACACCGAGCCGACCCGGTACAGCGGTTTCCGGTCGAACGTCAGGCACCGGTCCCAGCGCGGCCAGGAGGAACCGGGCGACGGCGGGTCGAAGGCGAACCGGATCCGGCTGGCGCCCTCGTCGATGGAGAAGCGGGCCCGCGCGCCGGACTCGACGGCAAGGTCCCGTACCGCTGCTGGCGGGCGCTCGGTGCGGCCGTCGGCCCAGGCGGCGCGCACGGCCGCCGCGTACGCCGCGCCGCTTGCCCGCTCCGGCAGAAGCGGGTCGCGGCCGGTGAGCCGTACGAGTGCGTGGTGGACGTCGTACACGCGTTCCTCTCTGCTTTCGGCGAGCCATCGAAGCAGGTGCGGTACTGCGGCGGGATCGTCCATCAGCTCCAGGGCGACGGCGAACGCGGTGTGGTCGAGTCCGGTCACTTCGGACAGCCGCCCGGCGATCGGCTCCGTCCACGCGCGGGCACCGAGGCGGCCCAGCGCGAGCGCGGCACGACCACGGGGGGCGGCGGGGTCCTCCAGGAGGGCGCCGAGGTGCGGCGCGAAGGAGGGGTCGCCGGAGAGCCCCATGGCGTCGATGAGTTCGGGGGCGGGCGAG
This sequence comes from Streptomyces sp. NRRL S-378, assembly GCF_000720645.1. Lineage (NCBI taxonomy): Bacteria > Bacillati > Actinomycetota > Actinomycetes > Kitasatosporales > Streptomycetaceae > Streptomyces > Streptomyces sp. NRRL S-378. The sequence goes on along the minus strand of NZ_JOBX01000016.1, from coordinate 95,828 downwards.
CCGCCGGTGCCGGCATGGCCCCCGCTGGATGCGGGGGCGTCCTGTGCGTAGGTGCGCAGGAGCTCGGCGGGCAGTCTCAGCCCGCGCGCCACAGCGGTCCTCAGAAGGTCCTGGCGGTCGTCGGCGGTGAGCCCGGGCGCGGCCAGCAACCTCAGCAGCACCGCGTCGCCCGGCTCGCCGAGGCTCCGCAGGAGCCAGGTGAGGTAGGGGCGAAAGGCCGTCTTGTCCGCGTCCGATCGGTACAGCTCCTCGACCGCCCCGGCGAGAGGGCCGGGCCGGTCGGTGTTCAGCGAATGCAGCGCGTACAGCGCGGTCCACGGGTCGTCGGCGCGCAGAGCGGCACGGAGACGTGCCCGGACGGTGTCGTGATCCCCCATGCGGGAAGTATCGGCCACGAACAGGCAGCAGCGGACGCGGCGTCGGCCTCGCGGCGCCTGGGCGCGGACAGCTCGAACGCCGTGCAGGGGGCGCCCCGTGCGATGGCCGTCCACGGCGCGCTGGTCTCTTCTACGGCGGCTACGGCGAAAAAGGGGACCGGCTCGTCCACGGAGCACCCACCAAGACTCCGTCGAGCCGACAGAGACGGGTCCCCAACGAACGACACCCCTCGCCAGGCATGGCCGGCTCTGTCCCCTTGCCCCTGCCTGAAGGTTCAGCCGAGTCCTTCTCCGAAGCCCCGCCTCAGAAGAAGCTGGTGGAGCCGGACGCGGCCGTCTGGTTCGTCGGTCGGTCCGTCTTTTCGGCTGACCGGCGTGAGGCTCTCGCCGCGGTGCGGCGTTTCGTCGACCACCGGCTCACCGGGTCGCGCCCACGAGGACGTCATCATGGCTGCCGACCAGTGCTGAGCCCCAGCCTCCTGTGCTCCTCCCTCAACCTGGGCCTGTTGGAACCGGCCTGATGCGTGAAGCGCTCCGAGACAGCCTGAGGCTTGTCCCGTAAATGATCTTTGAGTCGCCTTGGGTGGGGTCGGTTGCTGTATGGCGGCTGGCCGTCCTCGCCGAGCTGGGCGTCGACTGGTCATGAGCCGAGCGGTACACCCTATTCCGCACGCGGCCGCCGCGGCGGAGGGTGATGCCGCTCCGTTACGGTTCTGCGGGTTGTTCGGGTTCCGCTGGGTTGTTGAGTGCGTCGGCGAGGGCGTCAGCCTCTTCCTGGGTCATTTCGACGACGAGCCGACCGCCGCCTTCGAGCGGTACGCGCATGACGATGCTCTGCCCTTCCTTGGTCGCCTCGAGCGGGCCATCACCTGTCCGCGGTCGGATCCTGGCGTTAGGAAGTTCACCGTGGTTGAGGGACAGTGCCCACATCTGGCTGCCCTCGGTCTTGACTGCGCCCATCCCCAAAGCGGGTGTTGCTGTGGCGGTGGGTGTCAGGACGAACGTGGCGCCTAGAAGGAAAGATGAGGTGACTAGCGAGACGACGGCATTACCGGAGAACCACACCGGCCGGCTGCCGCGGTCCGCGCGGTCCCCGGGCAGCGCCACCGCGTAGCCGACCAGGGCGCCGTCGTCACCCTGGCGCTCCCGCACCCGCAGGCCCGCGTCGCGGAGCCGGTCGAGGAAGTCGGCGTCGCCCCTGCGCGAGCGCGGCCGCGGTGCGGACGGTGCGCTGCAGGGATTCGCGGGCGGTCTCGGCCAGGCCGCGGCGGACGGCCTACTCGGCCTCGCCGGTGGCGGGGCGGCGGCGCGCGGTCCGGTCGAGCGGGGACATCGGCGTCAGGCCCCAGCGGGCTTCGAAGGCGCGGGCGGTGGTGTGCATGTTGGGGATGTCCCCGCGCACGCGGGGGTGCCGGCCGTCCTGGCGGGCGAGGGTCGCCGCGATGTGGATGTGGTCGCTGGCGTGCCGTACCGCGACCCACCGGCAGGCCTGCTCATCACCGGCCGGGGCGATGCCCGCGGCGTGCACCATCGCGGCGGCGACCTCCGCCCATTCGGCGTCCGACAACGTGCGGTCGCCGGCGTGGTTGCGGACCGAGACGTGCCAGACATGCTCGGCCGGACGCGGGCCCCGCAGCGCTTCGACGGGGGCGTCCAGAAGCAGGTCCAGACCGGGCAGCGACATCCGGTCCGGGTGGCGGGCAGGGCACGGCAGGTCCGGGTCCCAGGCGGCAATCAGATGGGGGTCGGTGTGCTCATCGCGCTCCCCGGGACCGAAGAGATACTCCAGCAGCTCGACCGTCTCCGACCCGCCCGGCGCCTTCTTCGGCATCACGACCGCGAGCGCCTCTCCCGCATCACCGCCACCGTCGCCGCATCCACCCGGACCCCGCCTCCAGGGCCCGCTCCACCACATCGGCAGCCGTGACCGGACCGCCGGCGGCGGGCGGGCCGGCCGCGGCCAGCGCGCGGAGCGCGGTGACGGTCTCCCGCAGATGAACCCGGGCCGCGATCAGCTCCCGCAACACATCACCGGCATCCCGGGAAACCGGCACCAGCACGTGCTGCGCGACCGCCATCACCTGACGACCCGCCCACGACGCGGGCGAGGAAGACCACGACACGGCAACGGTCCTCCCCGGCCGCGACGTCCTTGGCCGCGGGGACAGACGCACCGCTTTGATGGTCCACAGCGGTGTGGGGGGCGGAAACGGTCAGACGTCTTCCGCCCGTGCACGCAGCTCCGCCAGGCCCACGGGCCCCTCGGTGTCGCCCAGCGCTCGTCCCGTCAGCTCCGTGAGGGCCTGGCACGGTGACAGCCCCCGATCGGAGGCGGAGCGCAGGCGGTCCAGCCACGCGAGCGCCGTCCGGTACCTCTCGTCGTCGTCGAGATCGAGGGGCTCGAAGCTCGCCGCGGGCTCGGTCTCAGAGGCCCAGAGATATCCGAGCACCCCGCGGTCGTCGGTCACCGGCACGTACCGGACCTCGCCCGGCACCGAGCGTCGGTATCCGAGGTGCCCGAAGCCGGGCGCATGGGTGAAGACGTCGTACCGCCGGGCAACTTCGTAGCGGGACCAGGAGTCGGACGGAGTTCCGTCCGGGTCGACATGGGGAACGACGCCCGTCTCCGTCGGCGTGCCGAAGTAGGTGGGGTCCTCGGGGTCCATGTCGGATCCCAGCACATCGGTGAGCTCCGCGAGCACGGACGCCAGACGGGGCGCGTTCGCCTCGTGGACGGCGGACTGGGAACGGCCTCGGAGGTCGTACGGCATCCATGCATCGGAGTACGTGACCAGATCCACTGTGGCGAAGCTGGGGTCCACGAAGACGGTCAGATCGAAGATGCCTTCCGTCCGGATCTCCTCCGCACCGGTGGACAGCGAGCCGGCCACGGTGCACCGGGCATCCACCGATCCGATGCGACCGGGGCGCATGGCAGACCTGATCGCGCCGGCCAGTTCCTCGGCGGATCCGGCAGCGGTGAGTTCGCTCTGGAACAGCATGCCGGCCGGTGTGCCGGCCTCGGAGATGGAGAGACGGAAGGTCGGCTCGCCGAGCGCGAGCCGGTACGAGGCCAGCACGGACCGAGCCGCCATCAGGTCTCCGAGGCACCGGACCAGCGGGTCCACATCCTCGATGAAGTCGCCCCACGTCCATCGGGCGACCGGCGTACTGGCGATCACGGTGCCACCTCCGGCATGAACTTACCGTCCCGGGGGACGAATATGACTCCGTCCGGCGTGCGAATGACGAACTGCACACCCTTGGTGTCGTACTTCTCCTGAAGACGGGCGAGTTGCGTCTCCATCTCGCCCCTCGGAATCTTGGAGTCGATCACGAAGGTCTGCACGTCCGCGTTCGAGTCCAGGAGCTGATGGATGCTCTTGAAGATGCGCTGGACCGAGTTCCCCGCGATGGGCGACGACTCCGGTCCTGTCATGTCCTTGAACTGCCAGCCGTGAACCCGGCCGTCCGCGTCCCTGGCCATCACATCGAGATCGGTCTTTTCGCCTGTGAAGACACCGGGCCTGATCTCGTTCCCGCCCTGCTTGACCTCGAAGGAGACATCGGTGACACCACTGTCATGCAGTCGGTTACCCAGACGCATCGCCTCGAGGCTGCCCGGGATCTCGGAAGGCCGGACGAGGTTGGACACCACGGTCTTGAAGCCATCGGCGTCCGTGAAGCGGCCCGAGGCGATGGTGTCGGCCATCTCCTTGCCGAAGGGGGACTCCGACAAGGTCTTCAGGACCGGTTCGATGTCCGGATGCTTGACCTTGACGGCGCGTATCTGGTCCCGAACCTGCTGTTCCAGTTCGCTGCCCCGCTGGAGCGGGCCGGTTCCGTTCTCGGGCCGCTCCCAAGCGGCAGGACCGTTCGGTCCATCAGGACCAGCGAGCCCACCGGTGCCCGGACCGTCGCCGTGGCCGCCGCCCGAAAGGGTGTCACCATGGCCACCGCCTGTGGGCGGGGGCTCGTGGTTGCCGTCGCCGTGGCCGCCGCCCGGGCCGTCCGTGTGGCCCGCCGTGGACGGGGGCTCCGGGTGGCCTCCCGTACCCGGGGAGTGGTTGTCCGCGCTGTTGCGCGGCATGCCGTCCGGGTTGCGGCCGCCCGGGGTGTGGTCGCCCGCGCGGCCCGTGGGGGTGTTGTCGAGGCCGTGGGCGCCGTTGTCCACCGTGCGGACCGGGTCGGAGATGTCGCTGCCGACGCGGACGACGTCGTCGCTGCGGCCGCCGACTCCCGCCAGGACCGGGGTCTCCCGGCGGACCGGGACCTCCGTCCTGGGGGTCTTCGCGCCGGTGTCGATCTTCGGGGACAGCTCGGGCGTGGCTTCGCCGACCTTCTGGTAGAGGCTGCCATCTTCCTTGTAGAGGTTGCCCGCCTCGTCGGCGTACTTCGCGGGGCCGTCGAAGGGCCACTTGACCGTGCCCGGGGGCAGGGAGGCAGTGCCCTCGGGGAGCTTGATGATGTCGTCGGAGACCTTCATGGCCCCCTCGGGTGTCGGGGTGCCCTTGGGAAGCTGAATCGTTCCGTCAGGCAGTTCCACGGCGCCGTCGGGCAGGCTGAACGCCCCTTCGTCGATCTTGGGGACTTCGACCTTCCCCATGTCTTTCAGACCGGCCATCACGTCACCGATCTTCGAGACACCGGCTCCGGCGCCCTTGAACACGTACGTCATCGGATCGATCGCTCGACCTGCCTTGCCCGCCAGCGACAGCGTCTTCGCCGCAAGGCCCGCCTTACCCGCACCCGCTGCTGCGCCACCGGTGCCGCCGGTGAACACCGTCGTCACCACGTTGAACGTGACCGCTCCCGCCGCGCGGGAAGGGTTGGAACCCCACTGGTCCCACGCCAGGAGCGCCTTGCCGGTTTCCTTCATCGCCGTCCGTGAATCACGGATCCACGGCGGCAGGTCCTTGTCGTCTGCGAGCCAGAACACGGCCGCCGCCGGCGTCGCGGTGATAACCACCCCCGTCGCGAGCTTCCCCAGCCCCGTCCACGCCTGGCCCGCCGCATCCCAGCCGTCGAACCCGACCAGCGTCCCCAGGCCCTTGATCGTGCCCCACACGCCGTCCACGAAGACGCCCTTGCCGAAGTCGTAGAGGTGCTCCCACACCTGCCACGCCGGAACGGACTCCTCCACCGCGTCACCCCACGGCAAGGACTTCGACTGTTTGAGAGCCTCGGCGTCGTAGCCGTACATGCCCTCACCGTTGGAGCCGTCGTTCACCTTCAGCGGCGCGCCGCACACCAATGCCACGATCTTGTCGTGCGCATGCCGCTCCGCCGTCTGGAACTGCGCCCACACCTCTGCGATCTCGTTCCGGCGGGCGAGGTTCTCGTCGATGAGATCCTCGTCCTCTATCCAGTCCTCGTCGCGGGAGACCTTCGACTGGAACGACGCCGCCTCCGCCTTCAGTTCCTCCAGCTTCTTCACCAGAGGCCGGATCTCCTGCGCGTAGGCGCCCAGGGCCCCCGCAATGGTGCACATGTCGCTGCTGAACGACAGCGTGATGTCCACGACCGGCTTTGTCACCGCGAACAGCTGCTCGGCCTCGGGAGCCTGGTAGTACGCCGACATCCCGCCGAACGTCGTATGGACCGACGAGCCGGCGTTCGCCAATGCGCCCCCGTCCGCCGACAACGCCTTCACCTTCTCGTCCAACACCGACAGCTGACCCGTAAATACGGGCACATTGGCGGCGTCGACCGGCGCGTTGCTCACTTCGCGCCTCCCGCAGCGTCCTTCAGCTGATCCAGGCGCACGCTCTTCGCAGCGTCCTGGGCCTGCTTGGCGGCCTCCAGGTCACCTTGGATGTACTCGTTCGTCGCCTTGCCCGCGCCCAGGATCGCGGCCTGGATGCGCTCCGCGACGGACTTGAGGTCCGTCTGCCCCGGCAAGTGGTGGAGTCCACGCTCACCATGGACCAATCGATGCGACCCTGGGCATCCGCGTCGGCCAGGACGGCCGCGTAGACCTTGTCCCACGGGCCATCCGCCGACCAGCGCCTGTGCCTCTCATGCACGGTCTTCCACTTGCCGAACCGCGCAGGCAGATCCCGCCACGGCACCCCAGTTCGGTTCCGGTACAGGATCCCGTTAATGATCCTGCGGTGGCTGGCCCAACGCCCACCGCGCTGCCCTGACATAGGCAGATGCGGCTTCAGCCGGGCCCATTCCTCGTTCGTGAGATCTCCCCGCCCCATGAGCATGCCAACGTGCCGGAGCGCTAGAAGTCACTTGATCCGCCGGACAGGCCCTAACCAAGCTCGCGGACGCCCGCCATGCCCTCTCCCTCAGCCCCTGGACCTCAGTCGGCTGCCTCACAACCTTCCGCGACGCTTGGGGCCTCTGACCGCGGTCGCCCCTCCAGCCAGATACCTGTTCGCGGGAGGGTGCGTCCACGGTTCGGTGTCTCGCCTGGCCCCTCCGCAGGTCAGACCCTCACAGCGCGTGAACTACGACGCTGTGCGATTGGATAAACGCCCGGCTGCGCGAGCCTGCCGCACGCGGGGAATGCCTGCCTCGTCTGGTGGGAGTACCACCCCATGTGTGTCCAACACGGCCTCACCGGTCTGCAGCGGGCTGCGGTAGACACGTACGTGGAGATCATGGAGGCCTGGATGAGCGGCTACCACGCCTGGCAGACCCAGACCCACCGCTACACCAGCGCCCCGGTCGTGCTGCCCGCCACAGGCCCGGCTATTTCGACGAGGTCCTGGGGGCGTAGCCCCAGCCGGCCCAGGTCGGCGGCCTAAGGGTTGTCCCATAAATGATCTTCGAGTCGCCTGAGCGAGGTCGGTCGCTGTGCGGAGCGCTCGCCTATCCGGCGAGGGCGAGGTTGTGCAGTCGGGCGATGCCAAGCATGGCGTGGTGGACGCCGTCGCCTTTGAGGCGGCAGTCGCGGAGGATCTTCCAGGTCTTCATGCGGGCGAAGACGTGCTCGACGCGGGCTCGGATCTGCTTGTGGGACTTGTTGTGTTCCTCTTTCCAGTCCGGGAGTTCGGTCTGGCCGCGCTCGCGGCGGTGAGGGATGACGAGTCCGGTGCCCGGGTAGCCGCCGTCGGCGATCGTGAGTGTTTTGCCGACGGCGGCTTTGGCGCCGGACTCCTCCCATGCCTTGCAATCGTTGCGATTCCCGGCGAGCGGCCGGCCGACCACGACGACCAGGCGGGTGTCGGCGTCGATGACGACCTGGTGGTTGGTGGAGTACCGGTAGTTCTTCGACCGCTCGGCGATGGTGTGATCCCGGGTGGGGACCAGGGTGCCGTCCACGATGAGCACGGTGCCCTTGGCGAACCGCTTGCGAGGCTGGAGAGCGAGCATCGGCCCGAGATGGTCGATGATGCGGTCCGCTGCCGACTTGGATACCCCGAACAGCGGGGCGAGCTGGCGCATGGTCAGGTTCGTGCGCCAGTAGGCCGCGACCAGCAGGGCCCGGTCCTCCAGCGGCAGGCTCCACGGCCGGCCTCTGCGGACCGCGTCCGCACCCTCGCGCCGCAGAACCGTCACCAGCTTCCCGAAGGCACGCGGGCTCAGCCCCGTGAACGGGGCTATCCAGGACGGCTCCGACGCCGTGATCACACCAGCCACGGCGAGATCGTCTCACCTTGATCACGCTGCCGGGCCGCCAGCCTCTGGCCCCGGGACATATCCCGGTCGCCCGGACGGATTCGGCATGAGAGCCTCACCCCCGTGGCTACTGAAACCGAGGTAGGAGAGCTGTTGCACCAGCGCGGCTGGCGGATGGCATTCATGGTCGCTGAGAGGGTGAACGCGTGGGCCGCCCTGGTGAGCGCCATCGAGCGCGGCTACGGCGACGACATCTACGAGTACACCAACGACCTCTACTGCCGAAACTGGCTACACGAGGCGTGGCTCCTGCTGGACGAACACATCGTCCAGCTCTGGACCCCGCAGGTTAAGGCTCTGGATGACCGGTACAAGGCCGCGACCATCGACGACGACGGGCAAGCACTCGACCAGTTTCACAGGCTGCCCGGGCCCGACCTGTGGTGGTGGCGGCGACACCCTCGCATCCTCACAGGAGACCTCGGGCGTTCACTTCGCTCGGCCGGTGCCATCGGCACCGCCCCGGACACAGTCTGACCCTCAGCCTCGTGGGATTACGGGACAACTCTTACGACCTTGTGCATGGTTAGCGGTGAGACGTCGAGGGTCTTGGTGGGACCGGTGCTCACCTCTCCCGTTCCGGGTCCAGGCCCACGGTCTGCTGGTGAGAGAGCAGGCCGGCGACGGCTTGGACGGTGTCGCTCATGTGCTCGCGGCGGCCGAGGTGGCGGGCCAGTGCCCGCCAGTTCTTCAGGTGAGCGATGCCGTGCTCGACCCGCATCCGCCGGGATGAATGCGCCTTACGCTGCCGTTCGTGCATTTCCTCGTACCAGTCCGGGGCGTCCTTCTTGAACTTGCGGTGTGGTGGCGTCACCACGCGCCCACCGGTCTGGGCGCCGAGGCCTTGATAGCCGGCGTCCGCGAGGATCTCCACCGCAGGGCCGTCCGCCAGGAGCTTGACCAGCCCTAACTGGCGGGCATGGGTGATGTCCGCGCAACTGCCTGGTCTGACCGGGCTGCAGAACAGCACCCGCCCGTTCTGGTCGGTGAGGACCATGGTCTTGACGGCGTTCTGCTTGTTCTTCCCAGAGATGAACTTGTCCCGGTCCTTGCGTCCGACAGCGGGCCGGCGGACCCGGATCTCGGTGCCGTCGATGATGCCGGTCTGCCCACTGGCGACGAGGTGGTCGATGACTTCCGCCAGTGTCCGCAGCCGGACGCCGGGACTGATCGTGCACCCCCGCTCGGCGAGCAGGGGCCGTACCTCGCCGATGGCCCGGGTGATGGTGGAACGGTCCACGCCGAACCAGCAGGCCAGCACGTCATGGGTGACCCCATGACGGAGATGGACGAGCGTGGCCAGGAGCCGGTCGATGAACACCAGCCGGTGCTTCGCGCCGGCTCCCACCGCCCGCTTCCGCGGCCGGGAGACCAGCTTTGTCTGGTGACGCTCATGCCATAGCGGGCCCAGCTCCGCGACGAGTTCAGCGATTACGTCGGCCGACAGGCCCGTGATCCGACGACTGCTGACGATTGCTGCACGAGTCACGGTCCCCACCACCCAACCATGATCAACCATCCATGGCTCGACGTCTCATCGCTTACCGTGCACGAGGTCGTTAGGCCTTCTCTTTTTCTCCAGACGAATTTGCGTGACGCGCCCCGCCTTCGCACCCCGTGGCAGCCGCCGTCCCGTACGCGAGACCGGAGTGCCGACAGATCAGCGGCGCCTTCTCGGACCGCTGGCCAGCATGGATGATCGCCCCCTTCGCGTGCCTTATCTCAAGGGAACGCCCTGCACAGGAAGCGTCGCGTGCTCTCCAAGTGGGCGGCAGGATGCCGACATGTCCCTTGGGGCCAGAGCAGGCTCTCTGTCACCCCAGCCAGGACCACTAGCCTCCGGCGCAGGTGACACAGCAGGTCCGGCCCTCGTCAGCGCATCGGGAGTGCGCTGACGGGGAACTCTCGCGCCGAGAACCGCGGACCGCAGTCCTGGGTTCCCTCGCCCCTGCAGAGGAAGAGCGTTCCGTTAGGACTCATGCTCGGCACCGAGCGCAGACTGAAAGCCGTCGTGCCCGGACCGCACTGGGTGGCGGCCCTCGCGGCCGGCGCACTGCCGATGTTGAGCTTCGCCCAGAGGGAATAGCACTCGTTACCAGTGTTCTTCAGCTCGCCCTTGATCACGAGCGCGGTAAGCACAGAGAGCGGAAGTTCACGTTCCGCATGACGATTCCCCGTGACCAATGCGCTTCCGTAGGCCTTGGACCAGCTGCCTTCCGTCGCTGATGCCGGGCTCATGGAGAACGAAGAGACAGCTAACGCTATGGCGGCGACGGCCACCCTGGAGACAGATGAGCGCATTGCGCATCCTTTCGATGTCTGAAACTGACACTACTTCTCATGCGGGTCAGAAGGTGAGCGCTGGCAAGCATCAGCCCTCATCCCGCGAGGGTGCGCTGTGGGCACGGCGAACCGCGGGGCCGATCCCGGCGGCACTGCCGATCCCGATACCGAGGCCCAAGCCCATGCCGACGTTGTCGAAGACGAAAAGCCCGAGCAGGAGCCCGACGGCAACGCCGAGCGACATACCCACGGCCAACCCGATGGCTATGGAACGGGTTCCGGATTTACCATCATGTGTCATACACGCATTATGCCATGTGCAACCCCGTCTTCTGATGGCTCGCCATAAGTACTCAAGACAAGCCAGATTGCTCGGCTGCCAGGATTCCGAGTAGCGCCTCTTCCCGCGGGAGCACTCCCAGCCGGTTGCACATCATGTGGGCCTGGTGGAAAACCAGGTGCCCCGCGCTATAGGGAACACGGCTGGCCTCGGCCCTGCCGAGGTATGTGGATAGAACCTCCTCCCAGCCCCGTACCCGGACCCGCACCTCAGGATCGAGTGCCATCTCGGCAGATCTGCCGCGGATTCCCGGCTCGTCGGCCTCTGCGGAGTTCCGCAGACGCGTGCGGAGCTCTTCGGCCTCTCGTCCGCCGTCATGGGTCCACCAGGCGAGGTGGCGCTCCCAGAACCACGCGGTGTCGGTGCCTTTGCCGTGGTCCCGCAGGGCAGCTGCCGAGGCGTGCAGCAACAGTGTTGCGAGGGCTGCGCGGTCGGGGTGGCGCGGCAGGTTTCCGGCCCACAGGGCGAGGTCGCTGGAGTGCTGGAAGACCTCTTCCGCGAGTTCGGTCCCCAGGGGCCCTCCGTACTTCCCCTCCTCGGGTTCGTAGAGAGCCGTTTCGACTCCGGCGTGGCTCCCGCTGAACGGGCGCAACTCGAACGGGACCAGGGCTCCACGGTTCGGGACGGGCTCGCGGCCGAGTGCTTCGAGTTCGCGAGTGATCTGCGGGAGCATGCGATGGAGCCGGTCCACCGTGTCGCGCTCACCGTGGATCCGGAGCCTGAGATGCGGTCCTTTCCAGTCGGTGTACTGGATGAAGAACCATTGGTCCGCTCCGAGTTCCCGCGCGAGATCGACAAGTGGCGGCAGGCACCGGACGACGGCCTGGTCCAAGTGGTCGAGTCCGCCGGGGTAGAGGCGTGCGTACCACCAGTCCGCCTGCAGGAGAGGGTCCTTCACGAGCTCGCCTCCGCGCTGTGGGTCCCGGGCTCATCGTCGGGCTGGGCATGGCGCGAGGGGCGGTGCCAGCGCAACAGGGAAACGTGTTCTGCCGCCCTGTGGCTCCCGCTGTCGTCCCGCAACCAGTACGCGGAGCGGTCCGGGCACGTTTCGGCGAGCCGGACGGCCGTCGCGTCCTTCGCCCTTCCGATGTGGTTTGCCGCCGCCCAGATCGCGTGCGGGCTCAGGAAGGAGAGCCAGAAGGGCTTTCCCCGGGAGGAGGCCACTTCCGCCACCGTGAAGGGGCATTCGACGGACACGAACACCTCGTCCGGGAGACCCAGGCCGATACGCCACCGGTGCACCCGCCGGAAGTAGGCCGACGGCTGCTCACCCTTGGCCGGCTGGGGCAGGGCTTCCGGGGCGATCCGCCAGGTACGGCGTCCGAGGACCAGGCGGTCATGGACCCTGCGCGGGATCACTTCCATGTCCTCGCCGGTGACGGGTGGAGAGCCGTCCACCGGGTTCGGCGTACAGCACAAGCGGGAGCCGTTGATCCACGGGTCGGCGAGGCACAGCAGCAGCCGTGCGACGCCGGGGATGAGGTGCTGCGGCACGACACCAAGGTAGACGGGCGCGAGGGTACGACCGGTGCAGTCGGCGAACTCCAAGGTGTCCGTGACCGGGCAGTGGCTCATGGTCGCGGGTGCCTCCGCATGCACGGCTCCACCGGCGTGGGAGGGTTCCCCCGGCCAGCGGAACGCGGGCAGCACACCGTCGGCCGCACGGTGCATCCCGTTCACGTCACCGGACAGGGTGAGCTGGTGCGGTGCGGCGTGCGGGAACAGGTCGGCGATCCAGCCCTGCAGATGCCGGGTGAGCCCGGCGCGGTCGGCCGCCGGGCTGTCCAGCTGGTGGCGGAAGCGCGCGAGCAGCCCGCCCACTCCCGAGTTGTACTGGTTCACCACGATCCGGTAGTCACCCCGCCGGACGGCGTCGGCGGATCGCGCCGCGACCTGGTACAGCACGGCTGCCGTCGGCGGCGCGCTGGACGCGGACACGGGCAGCCACGCGCGGTCGGTGGGGCGTCCCGACTCGCCGTGGTCCTTCTGCAGCGCTCGGTAGAGGTTCCCCTCGAACCCGGGGGATGCTGCGACGGCCCAGAGGAACTCGAATAGGTCGGGGCAGTGCCCGCCGGCGCCGTACCGGGCCACGAATTCGTCCCGGAGCCAGTCATAGACGTGCGAGCGGAAGACGTAGGGGCGCAGGAGGCGACCCAGGCCGGCGAGGTCCTCCCGGACGGCTTCGGCCGACAGGTCCGCCGGGACGTCGGACAGGGCGTCCTCGTACACGGCGTATGGGACGGTGGGCCGCGGGTCGTCCGCGGCGTCGGAGCCGATGCGCGCGGCGAGCCGGTTGACCGACCGGGCACGTTCGCTCCCGGACAGCAGGTGCAGTCCGGCTGCCTCCTCCCCGAGGTCCTCCAACAGCACACGGGTGCGCCGCGCGACCGGGTCGGAAAGGCACTCCAGGCTCCGTGCGAGGGCACGGACGGGGTGGGGGTCCGTCGCCGTCCAGGGGAGCACGAGCTGCAGCAGCCCGGTGTCGAGCAGTCTGAGGAAGCCTCCGAACGGGTCACTGCCCCCGATGCGTACGAGCGCCTGGGTGATCGTCATGCGGGGCCAGGAGGCCAGTGCTCCGATCAGCTCGACGTAGCGGGAGGCGTCGGCGATCGAATCCGTCCGCCAGGCTGACTCGCCCGAGCCGGGATAGGCGGGGGTCAACAGGTACGCGCGTCCCCCCGGTCGGCGCAACGACCTGTTGGGCTCCACCTGGAAAGCGGCGGCGAAGCGCTCGTCGCGAGCCAGGGTGTCCAGCCAGGCGCGGACATGCTGCTGATCCACGTAGCTGTGGCCGGTTCCGTCCGCTTCCCCGCCCTCCAGGGCCAGTGCCGTCAGCCGGGAGAACGGACTGGTCTTCACGGCAGCCCTGGAGACGTACCCGAGCACCGAACGGGCCGCTTTGCCGTGCGGTTCGAGCGGTTTGGCCGTCACGTGATCGAGCAGGTGGGGGCTTGCCTGGGCGAGTCCCTGGGCGAAGACCGGCTCGGAGAGGACGTCCCGCAGGCGTTCGGTGGCCCGCGTGGTCTCCTCTTCGTACAGGGCGTCGGTCCGGGTGCGAAGTGAGGAGAGGTCCCGCATGACGTCGAGCCACTCAGTCAGCGCGCGGGCCGCCGGGCCGCCCAGCGTTTCGCGCAGCCCTGCCATGACGTCCTCCGGCAGCTGCACCGGACGGCCGTTGTGCACGCAGCGGCGCAGCTTGAGGAGCGCACGGCGGAGGTGCGGGGCGTCGTCGAGTGTCGGGACGGCGGCGTACAGGGCATCGGAGAGGAAGCCAGCCCCATCGGCGAGCTGCTTCTCGTACGCCGCCTCCTGACGCAGGGAGTCCGAGGTGCAGGGCAGGGCGAGATCCAGCGACTCCACGGGCAGCCGGTTGATGCGGTGCACCGCCCACGCGGACACCACGGGGCTCAGCCCGCCAAGAGCGCGGCCCTCGGGCTGCGCAGGCCGCGCGGCCGCCACTGGCGTGGCGTCCGGCAGCGTCGGGGGCTGGGGTGCGGTCGGGAGGACAGTCATCCGAGGAGCCCTTCGATAAGGTGCCACCACCACGTCAGGACGACCCCGACCATGAACACTCCGTAGCAAGCACACAGGACGCCGAAGGCGCAGTAGCCGACACGCTTGAGCTTGCCGCTCACGAGCAGATGACTCGGCAGCGGAGCCCTTGTGACCATGTGGACGAGAAAGGCGAAGGACCGGCCGCGGAGGTTGACGGAGCCCATGGCGGACTCCAGTGCGTGGTATCCGTCCGAAGGAAGCAGCGGATTCAGGTTCACGATCATGAGCAGCACTTGCAGTTGCAGGAGCGCGCCGGCGACATCGTGTACGGCTCCGCTGGTGTGCAGCAGGACCAGAGCGGTGGCTCCCGCCCAGATGGCGTCACTCATGGGTCCGGCGAGCGCGATGAGGGCGCGCGGTGCGCGTCCCCGCACGCGGTAGGCGTCCGTACGGTCCACGTACGCCACGGGCATCACGTAGAGCATGAGGGTGATGCCTGCCTCCCGGACCGGCACCCGCAAGGACTGGCACACGAGGGCGTGCGCCAGCTCGTGTACGGCGATCTGGAGCATCAGCAGGAGCGCCGCGATCCCGGACCAGACCGTGTAGTCCGGCAGGCTCCGGGTCGCAAGGGCGTACCCCGCCGTGGACAGACCCGCGACCGTCAGCACGATCCACATGCCGACCACCGCAGGTACGGGCAGCTTCTGCAGCACCTTGGCCACGGGTTCGAGCAGTATGTGGACGGAGCGGGTCAGCGGCTTGCGCGGCATCCTCTGCCGCAGCGAGTACTTGAGGACCCGTTCCCGGCGCGTCTCGTCCTGTGGTTCGAGGGTGAGGACCCCGGCCTGGCGGAGCTCCGTCAGGAACCGGACGACAGCGGTCTCGGCGCGAGCAGGGTCGGCGGACGGTGAGGCCACCCGGCGCACCACGTCACGGGCGGTGGTCTGGCCGTCGAGGAGCGTCAGGATGACGGTGCCCGCCTTGGACACCGCCACGTACTTGCCTGTGTCGGAGTCGAAGAGGAGGGGACGGCCGTCGAGGCCGTCCGTGAGTTCGATGGTGTCTCTCACGGCCAGCAGCTCGGTCTCGAGCCATGCAGTGTCCGCGCTGCTCGTTTCGGCCTCGGCGCCAATGGCCAGCAAGAGGAATCCCCATGCAGGCGCGCAGGAAGGCCGGATGGTTCAGGGGACGGTGTTGTCACCACCCGTGGATGAAGGCGGCGGCCTCGGCGGCGTTGTCGGCAACTCCGACGGGCAGCCACTCGCCGGACTCCTCCTCGAGCTCGAAGAGGACGCGGGGGGCGTCGGGGGCGAGGTGCGCGGCTCGGCCGCGGGCCGCCGGGTCCAGGGGTTCGGCTCGGCGGCGGCCAGTGATCTGCCGGTCGGACTCGCGTCGGCGGTCGCGGCGCTCCGCCCACGCGGCGAGCGGTTCCCTGTCGGCGTCCACGTCGCCTCTCCTATCGCCAGCGGGCCCCAGGCAGCAGATTCCCGGGGTCGTCCAGCCATGGTGTCTCACCGTCCGGGCCCACGGTAATGCCGAAGCGGTCAAGGGCGGGGCTGCCTTGGGCTACCCACCATCCGCAGGCCGCCTCTACGGCGTCCCACAGGCGCCGCGGGCCGTGCTGGTAGACGATGCCCGGCCCGTACTCGTCCGGCCAGCGCACGGCTGCCCATGAGCGGTCGGTGAGGGAGTACCACCAGGCAGCCGGGGCGCCGTCGGGTTCGGTGTGGGTGGTGTGCGCGACGTGAGGCACAGCGAGGCTGATGGCGTGGTGCGCCTCGGCGAGTTGGTCGGGCTGCAAGGCCGTGCCGGTCGAGCCCGGCCACTCCTTCACGTACTGCTCGGCGTCCGGCCACACCGTGCGGTGTGACCGCGCCTTCATGAACTCCACCGCGGTGACGAACGGGCCGGACGCGGTGCCGTCGGCGTGGACCGTGAGGCGGGCGGCGGCGTCGCGGCTGCTGTAGTGCGTTCCGTACGGGGCGACGATGACGCCGCCAGGCCTGACCTGTTCCACCCAGGCGCGCGGGATGCTGCGCACTCCGAACGTGCACAGCAGCCGGTCGTACGGGCCGCGGTCGGGGTGGCCGGCGAGGGCGTCGCCGGTGACCGCCTCGGCGTACAGGCCGAGGGTGCACAGCCGCTCCCTCGCGGCCGCCGACACGGCCGGGTCCACGTCGATGGTGGTGACGTTGGCGGCGCCGCAGCGGTGGGCCAGGAGTGCGGCGGTCTCGCCTGTGCCGGTGCCCGCGTCCAGGACGCGCATCCCGGCGTCGGCGTCCAGGGCGGCGAGGAGGCGGAACACCACCGAGGGCTGGGAGCTGGACGAGGTCGGGACCGTGCCAGGTTGGTCGCCGCGATGGGCGCCGTCGTCCCACTGGGTGACGACGGACAGGTCACTGTCGGCGTATCCGTACCAGGCGGCCGGATCCGTGCGCCGGTCCACGGTCACCGCGCGGGCGGCAAGACCGTCGCCGGACTGCTGGCGGTCGGCCGGGACGAACGGCCACATCACCGGAGGCAGGAACGCCGCGCGGTCGACGGCGGCGAAAGCGGGCGCCCAGTCGGAGGAGAGCGCGCCGGATTCCATGAGGCAGCGCCCCAGCTCGGTACGGCTGGGGCGCTCCTGGTGTGCGATGACGGTCATGGGTTACCGGTGCTTCCCGCCACCGGAGGGCGTGCTGGTGTCGGGGTTGGACGGCGGCGGCGGGGGCGGGGTGGAGATCGGCGCAGACCCTCCGCCGTGGCTCCCTCCACCACCACCTCCACTGCCACTGCTTCCACCGCTCCCGCTCCCGCTGTTCCCGCTGTTGTTGGCCATGGCGGTACTCCTCTCGGTCGTGCGTACCGGCCGGGCCGGGTGGTCGGCCGGGGTCGTACGCCCCACGGTCGGGGGTGCCGAAGCGTCGGGGGAAGGGCGCGTCGGCAGCAGCCCTGCCGCGGGGCCGTCTCAGGGGTTGGCGATCCGCTCGGCACGGCGGCGGATCACGGTGAGGGTGTCCGGGGCGTCGGTCTCCCACTGGTGGAAGGTGCCGCCGTAGATGGGCCGCAGCACCCACACCGGCATGGGGCCCGGGCCCTTCTCGCGGACGTCTGTGACGATGGCTCCGTGTCCGGCGGCGTCTTTGACCTGGTCGCCGACCCACGCCCGGGGCCCACTCACTGGGCGCCCGCGGCCACGTCCGGGGCGAGCAGGCGCAGGGGTTTCAGCTCGCGGGGGTCGGCCGTCCACTCCCGCCCCGAGCCGTCCATGGGGCGCATGTGCGCGGTCCGGCCGACCGGCTTGCCGGTGACCTTAGAGGTGCGGATGAACACGGTTCCGACGGTGCCGGTGCGCTCCGTTCCGGGGTGGATGACCTCCCGCCCCAACAGGTGGTGGTCGTCGTCCTCCCGGACCCACACGTTCGTGTCGTTCCTGATCACGTCCGTGCCTCCTGCCTGTCGGCGTAGGGGTGGGAGTGCGTCCCGTTGCTAGGCCAGGACGCACCCCCTGGGGGATGTGCTGTGGGTAGTCAACCGGTGACAGGCAAGGCGGGGCGTGGGCTGTGCCGGACTTTCAGGCGGACTTTTCTGCCCCGAGGCGCTGAAAGTCCGGGCCGGGTGGCCCTACGGTGCGAGGAGAGGTCACACCACGGAACGCGAGGGGGCACCATGTCCGAACCGGCGGAGGAGCCAAGGGCGTTCGCGGACCTGGTCGATGGGTTCGGGTGGCGCAGCCCGAAGCAGTTCATCCGCGTGTACGCGGCCGTCGCGGCCCGCATCGGTGAACGCGAGGACGTCACCGACCGGCAGATCCGCCGGTGGCGAGCGCCATCACCGCCGTGCCCGCAGCCGGGCCGTCAACGGGTCTTAGAAGCGATGCTTGGCGTGCCCCTGGAACAGGCCGGGTTCCGGGTTCCGGAGCACCGCCGCAACGCTGTCACGGCCTCCGTGGCGGTACTGGACCCGATCCCCGAACTCCGTGAGAGGCCCGAGATGCAGGATCGCCGCACCATCCTGGCCGCCGCGGGCGGCATCGCCCTCGGCGCAACCGGGATCACAGCGGCGCCCGCCACCGCCTACGACGCCCCCCGCATCGGCACTGACACCGTGACCGACCTGCGCCGTGGCCTCGCCTCCCTGTACGGCCTCGACGACCGGTTTGGCGGCGCCACGGTCGGCCCGCTCGCCGCCGCCCACCTCTCCCGCGTGCGACGCCTGATCGACACCGGGTCCTACCCCGAGACGATCGGCCGTCAGCTCCGGCTCATCTCCGGTGAGACAGCCGAACACGTCGGCTGGCTCGCCTTTGACGCAGGCGATCACGCGCGCGCCCGCTCGTTTTGGACGCAGGCCAGCGAGACGGCGGCCGAACTGCGTGACGACTCCCTCGGCGTCCTGGTCCTCGCGTCCATGGCGCTGCTGGAGCTGCGGGAGAAACAGCCCCGGCACGCGCTAGACCACGCCCGGCGGGCGGCGGAGCTCGCCGCGCCGTGGGCGCCGCCGTCGCTGTTGTCCATCCTGGCCACCCGGGAGGCGCGGGCGCTGGCCATGCTGGGCGACTCGGCGTCGGCCCGCTCCACGCTGGCGAACGCGGCCCGCCTGTACGAGAAGGACCGCGGGTCACGGCCGGCACCGGACTGGACGCTGTTCCACGGTCCCGCCGAACTCGCCTCGGCACAGGCCGAGCTGTTCACGGCAGCCGGGCATCACCGGGCCGCCGTGTCGTGGCTGCGCCGTTCCCTGGAACGACAGGAGACCACCTACGCCCGCAACGAGGCCTTGCAGCGGGCCAGCCTCGCCGGAGCGCTCGCCCGGTCCGGGGAGGCAGAGGAGGCGGCGCGCCACCTCGAGCAGGGCGAGGCCCTGCTCACCGAAGTGTCCTCGGGACGGGCGCGGGAATCGCTGGCCGTGGCCCGCCACGAGCTGGATCGTGTCCGCCCCACCCGATGAGGAGTCCCGTGGAATACACCACCGTCACCGACACCGTCTCGGCTGGACGCGAGCTGGACGACCTCGCCCCCGTCTATGAAGCCGTGTTCGCCGAGCCCCCGTACAACGAGGGACCGCGTGACGTCGCCGAGTTCCTGGAGCGCTACCAACGCGAGCACAAGACCCCCGGCTTCCGCCTGGTCCTGGCCCGCGACGGCGACGAGCTCGCCGGCTTCGCCTACGGCCTCCCCCTTGCGTCCACCACCGGATGGTGGTCCGGATTCCTGGACACCGACCTGCCGGAGGAGTTCACCCGCGAGGACGGGCACCGCACCTTCGTCGTGATGGAACTCGCCGTGCTCGCCGACCGTCGCGGCCGCGGTATCGGCCGGGCCCTGCACGCCGCCCTGCTGGACGGGGTCACCACCGAGCGGGTCACCCTCGCCGTCCGCCCTGAGGCGCCGGCCGCCGCATGGTACGAGCGCCTCGGATACCGGCTCGTCGGCCTTACCCAGCCTTGGGATGGGGCACCCGTGTACCGATCCATGATCAAGCCGCTGCGGCCCTAAGACGGTGTCTTGATTGGCGGCCGTTCGTTCCAGGTGGCATGGGGATAGTCGAACGGCTGGTGCCGGATTCGCTGTGGGAGCTGTTTCAAGCAGCGATGCCAGAGCCTCCTGTACGTCCGCAGGGTGGTGGGCGGCGTCGGGCTGATGACCGGGCCGTACTGGCTGCGATCTTGTTCGTGGCTACCTCCGGCTGCGCCTGGCGGCAGCTCCCTCCGGTCTTCGGTGCCTCCTGGCAGACCGTGCATCGTCGCTTCACCGACTGGACGACCGCACGAGTCTGGGCCAAGCTCCACCGCGTGATCCTGGACGAGCTCGGCGCTAACGGCGACCTCGACTGGTCCAGGTGCGCGATCGACTCGGTCAGTGTTCGTGCCCTCAAAGGGGGACTTTGACGGGACCGAATCCGACCAATCGCGGCAAGAAGGGATCGAAAATCCACCTGCTGACCGATCGCAACGGACTGCCCATGTCACTCGGGATCTCCGGTGCGAACACCCACGACAGTCAGGGCCTTGAGCCTCTGGTACGCGGAATACCGCCCATCCGCTCACGCCGCGGACCACGCCGTCGAAGGCCTGGAAAACTGCATGGCGACAAGGGCTACGACTATGACCACCTGCGCAAATGGCTGCGCGCCCGCAGCAACATCACGCCCCGCATCGCCCGCCGAGGCGTTGAGTCCTCCGAGCGCCTCGGCCGGCACCGCTGGGTCGTAGAGCGGACCATGGCGTGGCTGAACGGGTTCCGGCGCTTGCACCGCCGGTACGAACAGCGCGCCGAACATTTCCTCGGCTTCGCCGCAATCGCCTGCGCCCTCATCTGTTTCCGGCGCCTCGCCTCCTGATGTGGGCTCGCAGCAAGTTCAACGCCAAGTGGTGGCCGTACTGACTCGCCTGCTCCAGAGGCGTACGGCCGCCGGGAGCTGCCAGCTCGGGGTCAGCGCCAAAAGCCAGCAGTACCGCTGTGGTGTGAACCGTCAGAGGCTCGCCCGTCTGCCAGGATCCATCGCCCTCGGTATCGATCGCGTGCGTCAGCAACGTCATGTTGCTGAAGACCTCATCGGGATCGGCCCCTTCGCCCAGCAGCCGAGCCAAGGTCTCAGCATCCTCTTGCTCCACTGCCTGATGGGCAGGGGTCCAGTAGTCACTCATCTATCTACAGCGCCCTTCACCAATCGAGACGCCTTCTAAAGCCACACCCAGGCCCCTGGGTCTCCCGATCATACGAAGGACCGGAATCAACCCGCCAACAAGGTAAGGAGCGCTTCAGTTAGCCGGTCGAGTGCCAGGCTCGTGCGAACCTGGCACGATTCACGTCATCGCCTTGGGGCGGTCAACGTCCACGAGGCGAGAAGGAACTTTGATCTCTGACTACCAGCGGCGTCTGCGAGAGCAGTTTCTGTCCGTCCCTGTCGTTGCGCCGCCTGTCCCGTGGCACCCGGTCCCGAACGGGCTCATCCCTATCGGTGGCCTGCTCGGCATCGGCTTCGCTCTCGCTCCCGACGATGGCCGCGACCTAGTCATGGTTGTCTCCGTCGACGGCCACGGGCTCTTCGACACCGTCACCGGCGAGAAGATCGCCCGGGACCGTGACCCTGACCCCGACGGCAGCACCCCGGACGCAGTGCCAGATCTCTCCTGCCCAGGGCTCGGCCCCATCGCCTCGGCCCGAGTACGCATCGCGGGACTCTTCGGAGGCGGTCTGCACACCACCACCGAGGACGGCTGGACCCTGGAGGTCGTCAGCCCCGAGTGGCCGCACGACCGCGTCCTGCTGTCCACAGACGGCGGCATCCCCCACAACGGACCGCACGGCGAAAGCTGGTGGCACATCTTCGACTCCAACTACTCCGAACTGCGAGCCGCCGGCTTCTCGCCGTCCGGACGCACCCTCGCCGTCGCCACCAGCAGCGACCTAACCCTCTGGACCCGCCAGGCGCCTGACACCGAACGCTCGGCCGGCCAACTCGGCCGCTCACCGGCCAACTGAAGCGCTCCTTACCTTGTTGGCGGGTTGATTCCGGTCCTTCGTACGATCGGGAGACCCAGGGGCCTGGGTGTGGCTAGGAGCGCTCATGCCGTGGTTGTGGTTTTGACTGATTGGCCGCCCAGCGCCCCGCGACGACACGGCCACTCATTGGGATGAGCGAACAGAGATCGCTTCGTAAGGACACGTCGGCGTGGTCGTCTGCAGGGACCAGTCAACCGATCGACGAGGGAGGCTCGGGTGCCCGAGCTCTGGGCGGGGACGGATGCCGGCAAGGCCGCGCACCACTGCACGGTGATCGACACGGACGGAACGAAGGTGCTCTCGCGCCGGGTGCCCAACAACGAGCCCGAACTCCTGGAGCTGATAGGCGACGTCCTCGCACTGGCCGAGGACAGCCCGGTGACCTGGGCCATCGACCTGAACGCCGGCGGCGGCGCTCTGCTGATCGCTCTCCTGACCGGCCATGGTCAGCGGCTCCTCTACATTCCTGGCCGAACCGTCCACCACGCTTCCCGTGGCTACCGCGGAGACGGCAAGACGGACGCGAAGGACGCCTACGTCATAGCCGATCAGGCGCGGATGCGCCGGGACCTGCAGCCTCTGCAGGAGTGGAACGAGATCGCGGTGGACTTGAAGATCCTCACTGCCCGCCGCTATGACCTCGCCGCCGATCGCACTCGCGCCATCAACCGGATGCGGGCACAGCTGCTGGAGTATTTCCCCGCCCTGGAACGGGCCTTCGACTACGCCGCCTCCAAAGGGGCACTCATCCTGCTGACCGGCTACCAGACCCCGGCCGGCCTGCGCCGGATTGGCTCGAGCCGACTCGCGACCTGGTTGAAGAACCGCAAAGTCCGAGGCGCCCAGGCCATCGCCGAGGCGGCAGTCGCCGCGGCGCAGGCCCAGCACACCGCGTGGCCGGGGAGAGCACCGCCGCGGCCGTGGTCAACACCCTGGCCAGGGCGGTGTTGGCTCTGGACGATGAGATCGCTGACATCGACGCGCAGATCGCGGCCCGCTTCCGGGACCATCGCGACGCGGAAGTGATCCTCAGCATGCCCGGCACGGGTCCGTTGCTGGGGGCGGAGTTCATCGCCTGCACCGGCGGGGACATGGACGCCTTCGGCAGCGCGGGCCGACTCGCCGGCGTCGCCGGCCTCGCACCGGTCCCACGGGACTCCGGTCGCATCAGCGGCAACATGCGCCGCCCACACCGCTACCACCGCCGACTCCTGCGCGTCTTCTACCTCTCCGCCCAGATCGCCGCCCGCTTCTGCCCCACCTCGAAGACCTTCTACGACCGCAAGAGAACCGAGGGCAAGAGCCACAAACAGGCGATCCTCGCCCTCGCCCGCCGTCGCCTCGATGTCCTGTGGGCCCTCATCCGCGACCAACGCCAGTACACAGCCCAGCCACCGCCTCTGGAAGCCGCTGCCGCATGACGATTACGGCTTCGGACTGCCTCTGGATCTCCGAGGCTGATCCCGTCTCTTCAGCCTGTACCGGTCAACCCTGACGATCGTCGGGGTACCGGGCTGCCATTCGGCCAGGGCCCCCGGCCTGCGGTGTTCCTACCGTCGGCGGCATGGAATCGATCAAGCGGTACGGGTGGGATCGGCGGCTGCCGGTGGCGGTCGCGTCGGCCGGGGCGGGGGCAGCGGCTGTGGTTTGGCTGGCACCCGACGACACACTGGGCACGAACGAACCGGTGCACGTCACGGCGGGTCTCTCAGCGAGGGCCTACCGGGCGCTGACTGGGAGCGTGGCGGACGGGCCATCGTGGGCTGAGACCGTCCTGGAAGCGGCGAGTGAGGGCACTTTGCTGTTCCTGGGCCTGCTGTTGGCCTGGGTCGGTTGGAGTGTCCTACGCCGCAGGGATGCGGCGGGGCTGGCCGGGGTGGCCGTGGCCGCCGCCGGGACTGTCGTCGCCTACGGGGTCAGCGAGGCGGTCAAACTCCTCGTCGATGAGGAACGTCCGTGCCGGGCCCTGCCGGGGGTGGCGGCCCTCGCGCCGTGTCCCGAGCCGGGCGACTGGGCGTTCCCCAGCAACCACGCCACCCTGGCCGTCGCGCTGGCCGTCGGCGTGGTCTTGATACGGCCTCGGCTCGCGGCCCTGGCCTTGCCGGTGGCCGGGGCGGCAGCCCTGTTGCGGGTGCTGGTCGGGGTGCACTATCCGCACGACGTCCTGGCGGGCGCGGCGCTCGGCGCGACGGCCGTGGTGGCCGTGCGGCTCCTCGTACTACCGATTGCCCTGCGGGTGGTGTCAGCTGTCCTCGTACGGCAGCCGGTCGGACGACACCGGGACCACGCCGGCCTCGTGCGCGACCACGGCCGCCGCGGCCCGGTTGTCGACTCCGAGGCGCGCGAGGATCGAGCTGACGTGGGCCTTCACCGTCCCCTCCGCCAGGCGCAGGCGGCGCGCGATCTGCCCGTTGGAGAACCCGCTGCCGAGGAAGGCGAGCACCTCCCGCTCCCGCGTGGTCAGGGCCTCGACGCGGGCGCGGGCCGCGGAACGGCGGTTGGCCTGGGCTCCCGCACCGCCAGCGGCGAGATGCGCGACGACCCGGGCCGCGACCTTCGGTGACAGGTAGGCGGCGCCGTCGGCAACCGCCCGGATACCGGCGATCAGTTCCTCCGGCTCGCCGGACTTGATCAGGAAGCCGGCGGCACCTTCGCTCAGGGCGCGCAGGATGTACTCGTCCTCGCCAAAGGTCGTCAGCATCACAACCCCCGTTTCGGGGACGGTCCTTCGTATCTCGGCGGCGGCTTCTATACCGCCGGTCCCCGGCATCCGGATGTCGAGGACGGCCACCTGCGGGCGGTGGCGCTGGACTAGCTCCACCGCCTGGTGGCCATCGGCTGCCTCGGCGACGACGGTGATGCCGGGGTCGGTGGCAAGGACTGCGCGGACGCCTGCGCGGATCATGGGCTCGTCGTCGGCGATCAGGATCCGGATCATCGGACAGCCTTCCCGGTGTAGTTGTCGGTGGAGACCAGGCGTCCGGCCCGGAAGCAGAGACGGTAGATGTCCCCCGAGCGGTCGTCGAACGGGTCGCCGGTCTGTACGTAGAACTCGCAGGCCGCATCTTGTGGTGCGGGCGTGGGTGCTGCCGGGCGGCGGGTCGTCTGGCGCTCGGGCAGGTACGGCGCCACGTCCGCGCGTGGCTGGCCGACGTGCAGGAGGGCGTAGTCCTGGGGGGCGAGGACCGACTGCCGTGCCGTCACGGTGTCCCACGCCCGTACCCCGCCGATGAGCAACGCGGAGGTGCACAGCGGCACCAGGACGGCCGCGGCGGCGGTACGGCCCAGCCGGCGTCGGGCACTGCGGTGCTCAGGAGGCAGTACGTCACCTGGATCGCCGGGCTTGGCGCGGCGTGGCGGGGGCACGGCCCCGGGACGGTGCGGGAGCCTGGCCCTGACGGCGAAGCCGCCGCCCTCGGGGCCCGATGTGAAGGTGCCACCGGCCAGTCGGACGCGTTCATCCAGGCCGATGAGCCCGAAGCGGTGGCCCTCGCCGGGTGCCGGGGCCCGGGACCCTGGTGCGGGACGGGCGGCGCGGTCATGGTGGGCCGCAGACACGGTGGGCACCGGCTCGTTCGCCACACTGACCTCGGTCCGTCCTTCCGCGTGCCGGACGACGACGGTCGCCCGGTGCCCGGGCGCGTGCTTGGCAACGTTCGTCAGCGCCTCCTGGACGACGCGCAGCACGGCCCGCTCGACGACCAGCAGCGCCTCACCGGCCGCCGCTTCGCCTTCTACACGCAGCCGGACGTCAAGTCCCGCCGCGGCCGCCCGGTCCACCAGGCCCTCGAGTTCGGTCAGCCCGGCGCCGGGCTCGGACCCCGGAGCCAGATCCGACGGCTCGCGCAGGACACCGATCACCTCGCCGAGCCGGTCGACGGCGGCTCCCGCCCTGGCGCGGATGACCCGGGCGGTGGCCCGGTGGTCCTCAGACAGACCAGGGGCCAGCTTCAGTGCCCCCGCGGACAGGGCGACGAGGCTCAGGTCGTGGCCGAGGAGGTCATGCATGTCCTGCGCGATCCGGGTCCGCTCGCGCAACCGGGCCTGTTCGGCGACCAGATGCTGCTCCCGCTCCAGCCGCGCGGCCCGCTCCCATCCGGCCCGGACCAGTTCGCGGTACTGGCGCAGGAACCGGCCCGCGAACCACGGCAGCATCGCCGCCACGAGCAGCAACCCCACGAACTGGCTTGCCCAGCCCAACCATGCCGGCACCAGGAGCACAGCCACCACAGCGGCCGCGAGCACTCCGACCAAGGCTGCCCCCGTGCTCCGGTTCCGCCCCGGCTGCCAGCCCGCGAGGAAGGCGCAGGCCGCCGCCGGTATGCCCCACCACAGGGTGGCGACACCAGTGCCAACGGCCGCCACCGCCCCGATGAAGAGGCCTGCGGACAGTACCGGTGCTGGCACCCGGGCCTTGATGATCACTGTTCTCACGAACGCGACCCTACGGAACTCCGCCGCCCCGCGGCACTGCCGAAAGTCCACTACCGCGAGCCCGGGGTCTACTGGTCCTTGCCGACCAGGCCGGATCAAGGACTTCTTGACAACCGTGATTGGGAATCAGGCACATCGACAACCACCCACAACACCGTCGGTGACAACAAGCCTGCCTATGTGACAACTACCGCGCTTCGGCTCACAAATACGGTTTATAGCAGCTTCGGAATTCGGCCGTGTCAGAACCGGAATTCTATGGACACAACGTGTGTGAAATCCGCGCGCAGGCTATAACTGGCCGCTGTCGTCGACCAGGGCGACGTCGTGCGTGCGTTCCGCCCAGTCGATGCCGCAGTAGATCAAGATCGCTCCCCTCCCAGGGGTCGGATGTTTGTGCTGGTCGCGAGCTCAAGCGGGACCACGCAGCGACCTAATCCCAGGACTCGACGCGGGGCCGGTCCGCCACCTCAGTAGCTGTTCGTGGCACCAGCTCACGCCGCGGGCCTCGGTCTATGCGGGAGCTCGGAGCGGCTCGGGCGTAACGAGAGGTCACCGTGGCGCGGGCTCGCACCACAAACACAAACGAGTGATCAAGGGACTGGTATTGACGCTCGAAGGCGCCATACGCTGCCGATCTCTGCAGAGGCTCCGAGACCAAGGTTCTTCTCAGGCATCCGACGGCGGCGGCAGCGGCCCCTATCCGTCGTGGTGCGCTGCGGAGACACCGGACACCGCGCGATCTACGACGAGGCATTCAAGCCAGGCGTGCCATAGGCGTCCGTCCGGTGCCCGCGCAACGCACCAAGACAGCAGCGGTGGCAGCCGGGGAGACGCCGAACGTCACCGATCTTCGGCGAGGCTTGACAGGTGTGATCGTCCGTCGTCCACTCGACCGCCACCACCAAGAGCGCCGGAGTCGTCCACCGATCTACGGGAAGGCCTCGCAAGCCCGGGTGGAGCCAGATGTGACGGCCCTGGTGCTCGAACAGCCCGCCCGGTTCTCCTCCGGCCGGACCGCTCTTAACCACGGATTAGGCGTGCCACTCGGTCGACGACGGCATGCTCGAACCGCTACCCCCGTCGAAGCAGACCGGCCCCGGCTCACAGTCGTCAGCCAGCAGCACCCCCACCGCCCCTGGTGCGCAGCCCCCATCGCATTGAGCACCCTGTCCACCACGATCAACCCCTCCCAGCGAGCTGGATCGGACCGGCCCAGCGGCCACTCCAGGCGGCCGCGCCCGGGGTGCCGGCGTATCGGGATCTACCGAAACCGGTACGGGCCTGATGCAGGGTTCGCCCTGCACCGTGTCACTGGCTCAGGCAGTTTCGGGGGCGCCTCTGAGTTGTTGATCAACGCACGACAGTAGCTGACGCGTATTCGGGAACTTGAGTACACGTACTCATGTGGTAGCGGCCCGCTGGCCACAGGATGTGATCATGAACCAGCGTGCTTGGAAACCGGCGGACCATCGCCGCGGCGTGGAGCGTGCGGCCATGGCCATCCTGGCAGTGGCCGGCGCGTTCCTCGCTGCGGGTGGAATCGCCTACGCCTCCGTGATCATGGTCTACGCCTTCGCCTGAGGCAGTACAGACAAACCCTCGCCGGGGAGTTCGACGTGCGGCCTGCGGATCCTGGCTGGTGCGGAAGTGGCGGGACAGTGTGATGAGGTGGGGCCGCGCAAGATCACAGCGCATGGAGACAAAGGGGCGGAAGTGCAGGGCAAGATACGTCGACTCGGGTCGTGGCGGAGGGCGGCGGCCATGATCGTCGCAGTCGGGACGGTCTGGGCAGGCACGGTGATGCCCGCGAGCGCCGATACCGACCTGCCGGAGTACCTCACGAAGATGCGGGCTCCGGAAATGTGGAAGGTTGCGGACGGCACCGGCATCACGGTGGCCGTCATCGACAGCGGCGTTAAGGATCTTCCGGAGCTGGAGGGAAGGGTCCTTCCCGGCGTCTCGTTCATGGAGCCGCCGGTCAGCCGCCCGGAGGAGAAGTACCCGGTTCATGACGATTTCGAGGGGCACGGGACCAGCATGATCGCGGCGATCGTCGGCGACGGCTCGGGGGGCGGCCCGCACGGTCTCGCTCCCGGTGCCAAGGTGATGCCCATCCGCACCAGTATCGGCTCGCCCATGGCTTTCGGCGCGATCGGTGAAGCCGGCAAGGGAGTTCGGTACGCGGCCGACAACGGCGCCAAGATCATCAACCTGTCCATCGGCGGGTGGTGGTCGCTGGACAGGATCGGACCGGCTATCGAGTACGCCCAGAGCAAGGGCGTACTGGTCTTCGTCGGCATGGGAAATGACGGCAGCAAGATGAGCAACCCCATCGCCGCCCTGCCGGGCGCCTTCGGCGTGGGAGCCGTCGACATCAACGGCGAGCCCCTGGAGTCGTCCTCCAACGGATCGGCAACGGACTTCGCCGCCTTCGGTGGCAAAGTCCCGATCCGCTGCAAGAAGAACACCGCCTGGTGCATGCAGGACGGAGGGACCTCATACGCAACCAGTCTGGCCTCCGCCTCCGCCGCGCTCGTCTGGTCGGCACACCCCGACTGGACCGCGAACCAGGTGGCCCGTGTCCTGCTCCAGACCGCTGGCGGTCCCGTCGACGGCGCCAAGCGCAATGACTGGGTCGGCTACGGCATCGCCCGCCCCAGCAAGGTCCTCATCGACCGCCAGGGAGACCCTGGGGCACCCGACACCGACCCCCTGGCCAGCCCCACTCCGCAGCCCTCCACCCCAAGCGCCGACCCGGCAGCTGCGGTGCCACCCCAAGCGGAATCCACGGCCGCCGAATCCGACCGCTCCTGGAAGTGGCCGGCGCTCGGCGCCGCCGTCGCCGTGATACTCGGCCTCGGCATCACGGGGATTCTCAAGCGCCGTCGCCGCTGACCTCCGGGCCCGCCGGCCCCAGATGGCGATGTACGCACTGCTCGATGAGCAAGAACCGCGAACTTAGAGGTCATCTCATTTGGCGAGTCTTCGGTAGCAGATGAGGGTGCAGGCGATGCTGGTGAAGGCAAGGAAGTGTTCGGCTTTCCGTTCGTAGCGGCGGTGGAGGCGGCGGCAGCCGGCGAGCCAGGCCATGGTGCGTTCGATGGCCCAGCGATGGCGGCCCAGTCGCTGCGAGGACTTGATGCCTCTACGTGCTATGCGGTGCTTGATGCCGCGTCCGCGTAACCATCTCCGCAGGTGGGCGTAGTCGTAGCCCTTGTCCGCGTGGAGCTTGCCGGGTTTGCGTCGTCGGCGTCCGCGGCGTGAGCGGATGGGCGGTATGCCGCGGACGAGGGGTTCAAGGGCCTGACTGTCGTGCAGGTTCGCCCCCGAGATCCCGACGGACAGGGGCAGACCGGACCGCTCCGTGATCAAGTGGATCTTCGACCCGAACTTGCCCCTGTCGACAGGATTCGGACCTGTCAGGTCCCCCTTTTCAGGGCCCGCGTGTTCACCGAGTCGATCGCGCAGCGCGACCAGTCCAGCTCGCCGCGGGCGCCGAGCTCGTCGAGGACCAGGCGGTGCAGCTTGGCCCACACTCGCGCCTTGCTCCACTCGGAGAACCGCCGGTGGGCTGTCGCTCTCGACGGCCCGAACGACGCTGTGGGAAGTTGCTGCCAGGTGCAACCCGGGGTGGCAACGAAGACGATCGCGGCCAGTACCTCCCGGTCGCCATGCCGACGCCGGCCACCGCCCTGAGGCCGCGAAGGCGCCTCCGGCACCACCCGCTGGAAGAGCACCCACAACTCATCCGGCACCAGCCGCTCAACAATCCCCACCACAACCGAAGCCTACCCAACCACCCAAATGAGATGGCCTCTAAGCACTACTTCTCTCGCACTGGTCGTGGAAGCACACGAGGAGAAGTAGGCAGTAGATGGACCCCGGGCACACGGTGTGCCCGGGGTCCATCGCTGTCCCGAGTCTGCGGCACCTGGATTTCCAGGCCTTCGCCCTGCGACCAGGGGGTTGAGCCTCGCCCCAATCCGCGCGAACCGGGCGTGGCGGGTACCTGCCCACCGCCCAGGCTTGGAGGGGGTACGAATGCTTCGCACCCCCTCCAACTGGTCGCCGCCAGCCGTCTAGTCGCTGAACGGCATCCGATCCTCGAACTCTTCATCGTGGAATGTTGGAGGCTCCCAGTTCCGAGATGCCGCCAACTCTGCGAGGAGAGGTGGAATCTCCGCGTCATAGCGCTCGACGTAGTGCGGATAGCTACTGGGCCAGATCCAGACGCCATCCGTCATCAGCTTGAACTCGTCAACGAACTCCCGATCGGGTGACAGTTCGTCACGCATACCCATGCCCCCCACGAGGATCATGTAAGAGGATCTTAGGTATCCGAGAATGCTACCCTTGTCCGGGTGCGGCTTGAGGATCGACTCGTAGAGCGTCGGCTGCCCGGAGTGACCGAACTCGATGTCCGAATAGAAACCGACCGGAATCAGCCGGGCTTTACTACTCATTTCTTGTTTCCTCCAGGGGTGAACAGCCGCCATTCCTGCCTCGATCCGTTTGCCGAGAATCGAGGAACAACACGCCCACTGTCGTAAATGTAGACATACCCATTGGGTGCCAGAACGTCCACGCCGAGCTTGTTGGAGAGGTTTTGCGCTGCGGTGGCACCATCCACCCCAGTATTGCAGGATAGCAGTCGGATCGGACCTCCACCCCAAGCTTCATCGTTCTTCACGATGTTCGCCAGGACTCGGTGGCCGAAGTTTTCACCTTTATCCCAGGAATCCACGTTACGGCCGAAATCGTGGGGCGTTCCGTGCACCACGACGTCATGAAAATCGTCAACCGAATCGGTCTTCTTCCTCGCAACCTGCTGGAAGACCTCACCCTCGCCCATCAGATAGGTACCGCCGCCGACACCCATGACGGTGACGCCACTGCCTGCCGCTTCCCCCGCTATGAGATCCGCAGCACCTTCTGCGCAAGCTATCGCTGCTGCGATACAGGCCTGGCCTGCAAGGGCGAGAACCGGGGCTGCCGTGACCGCCAGCCCGACGACTGCCGCGATACCGATGGCAACCTTTTGCCACATTGCCAGCGGCCCGCGCTCGATTTTGTCCGGGTCTACATATCCTTCTCCCGCTCCCCAGGTCATGACGCCCTTCGAGTTCCTTATCGGCTTTTCGCCCTCCTTTGTGGTAGGCGCCGGCTTGGGACCCTTGATCAACGCCTGGGTGATCTTGCCTGAGCTTTTTCCTCCGTAGCTGGTGGTCGTTATGAGGGCGCCACTCGAGCCGTCAGCGAACTGAAGCGTGTCGACGCGCGATTGGTTGTATGTCCAGCCACCCGGCCCACCGGTCCAAAACGCGTTATTCGCCTTGAGGTACGCCTCATCTGCCTGTCCACCCTCCTGCGTGATGATGGGCTTGAGGCCGGTTGGGTCCGACATGGTGACAGGGGTGTTGTTCGCGTAGGCGTAGCCGTTCAGGGACTCGTGGTCTTCGGCATCGAAGACCGGGTCGACCGTGAGGAACCGGCCCACCACCGGGTCGTACTCGCGTGCGCCAACGTGAGTGAGACCGGTCGTCGAGTCTGTGGGCTTTCCGAGGAAACCCTTGTCGTCAGGCCACGAAGACGGGCTGGGGCCGCGGCTCTCGCCGAACGGCTTGGTGAAGCGGCGGGTGACCGCCTGCGTCGTCGCGTCGACGGTCAGCGAAGCAGTGCCGTGATGATCATCGACGAGCCAGCTCAGGCCGACATTGGTTCGCACTGCCCTACCGTTGCCTGCCGCGTAGTAGCGCTGGCCGGAAAAGGTCTTCTTGACCGGGTCGTAGTGGAGTTCCTGACCATAGAGGTACAAAACGTTTTCTGTTCCACTGCGGCGTATGAGCAGATCACCGTCGGCGTTGTAGAGGTACTGGGTCGTCTTTGCGCCTTCGGTGAGGCTCTCGAGCTTCCCTTCGGTATTCCACTTCAGGGTCTGGTCGGCGCCGGCCGGAGACTTGCGGGCCGTGGTGTTGCCCGCCTCGTCGTAGGCGAAAGCTTCCGTCTTCGTTCCGGTCACGGCCGTGCGGAGCGTGTGCGGCTGGCCGCCGCCGGTGGCGGTGACGGCGGGATAGGTGTAGGTGGTCTTGGTGTCTCCCGCAGGCGCGTGCACCGTTTGGGTGTCGCGAAGCCCGCCTACCTTGTAGGTCCAGCTGTTCCAATAGGGCGCCGGTCCACCAAGGGCTGCTGCCGAGCGGGTGGTGGAGCAGTCATTCGACGTAGGTGTCCAGGCCTCCGTCAGGCGACGGTAGCCGTCGTAGGCGAAGCACTGGCTGTCCGCTGTACCGGCCTTGTTCTTGACCGAGAGGACGTTCCCGCTGGCGTCATAGGCGTAGTCGATGTCGCTGGTGTGGCCAGCGTTCGTCTCGTCAAGGGTGTGGATGTTGGTCAGGCGGCGGGTGCCGTCCTCGTAGCGATTGAGGACCTGCATCTTCTTGGCGGTGCTGGAGATGCCCAGCGTGGTCTGCTCGGCCTCTCCGAAGGGGGAGTAGCCGACGGACCGAACGTAGTCCGCCATGCCTTCCACGCCTGTCACCAGGCCCAGGCTGTTGTAGGTGTAGGCGACCGTCTCGGCGGGCAAACCGCCGACCGCAGGTAGGCTGAGGTTGCCGACTGTTCCGTCAATGTTGTAGGCCGTGGACGTGGTGAACGTCTGCGGGGCTCCCGCGACCACGAGTGGATCAGTGGCCGCCAGGACCGTTCTCACACCGGTGGCCCGGCCGATCGAGTCGTATCCGGTAACGGAATTGGCGTAGATCTGTCCAGTGGTTCCGCCGACGTACCGGATGGAGGCAGTGAGCTTGCCCTTGGCCAGAGTGTCGTAAGTGTACTTGGTGAGCTGGTGGGCGTTGTCCTTTACGCCGTCCCAGGTACCCGTTTTGCGACCGAGTTCGTCGTACTCCATGAGGATCGTCCTGGTGACGCCCCCCTGGGTGGTGGCAGCAGTCAGGACCTGATCGTTGTCATTGTAGGTAGAGGTGACGGTTCCGGAGTCGGGGTCCGTCTTGGAGATCAGTCTCCCTCTGAGGTCATAGTTGTAGGTCCACTTCGCGCCGTCGGGCCCCGTCATGGCCTGGATCTGACCGCCGCGCGCATACGTGTACTTGGTGCTGGTGAAATTGGTGCCGGTCGGCGCAGGACCGGCGTACTCCCGCCGCTCTGTGACGAGGCCGAGAGAGTTGGTGTAGGTGCGTACGCCGCTCCCCCCGGGGGCGGCAGTCACTGCGGTCTCGTCACCCGAGTAGCTCGTACTGGTTCTC
This sequence comes from Streptomyces sp. NRRL S-378, assembly GCF_000720645.1. Taxonomy (NCBI): domain Bacteria; kingdom Bacillati; phylum Actinomycetota; class Actinomycetes; order Kitasatosporales; family Streptomycetaceae; genus Streptomyces; species Streptomyces sp. NRRL S-378. Next base: position 62,512 of record NZ_JOBX01000016.1, on the reverse strand, counting down.
CACTTCTCCTGTCCGTAGACGGAAAAGACCTCTGCGGTGGGACGGCCCGCTCCGTCGAACAGCGTCTCCGTGGCAGCGGGAACGGACCCGGAGAGCGTGGATGCGAGATCACTGCCCGGCGCGGTGTTGTCGTGGACCTGGCCATTGGTCTTGTAGGCCATGCCTCTGTCGTCGTAAAGCTTCTCCGTAATCACGCGACCGCCGGCGGGCGACGGAGCTTGCGTCTGGCGGGGCCGCATGGCCGAGTCGAAGAGCTCGTAGGAAGTGTTGTACGTGGCGCCGTCAGCCTTGAGGGTGTCGGTGCGCACCCACGTTGCCTTGTCCTGCTGCACACCGTAGGCGTAGACGATGCTGGCTGCATCGCCGAGGGTGCGGACGCGGTTCGGTTGCCACACGGCGACGAGGCGGCCGAGCGCGTCGAAGCTCCATTCCGTGACCTTGCCGTTCGCGTCGGTCAGCTTGGTTGCGGAGCCCCACGCGGGGTCGATCTCGGTCGTCGCGGAGTAGTTCTTGGGGTCGGTGACCTTCTTCTGGGTCAGGGGACCGTAGCCGGTGTCGGACGGCGTGTAGGCCGTCGTGGTCTGGCGGCCGAGGGCGTCCTTCGTCGTGACGGGCCGTCCGAGCTGGTCGTAGGTGGACGTCGAGACGTTCTGGTAGACGGGCTGGCCTGCCGTGTATCCGCTGAGCCGGTAGGCCGAGGTCGCGTCGCCCTTGGTCGGAGCGGCTCCCACGGCCTGACCGTCGTAGCCGGTGGTCAGGTCCGAGATGGCGTCCTCGGGGAACTTGAGAGCACCAAGGGCGCCGCAGCCAACGGCGTAGGTCTCGATCCGTGAGGCGAAGTTGACCAGCCAGGCCGCAGTGTTGCGGACGTAGGTTTTGACGGAGCAGGTTTCATCGCCCGACTTGGCGATGTCTCCGCTCTCGTCGACCTTGGTCGGCATTCCGTACGTCGTGTCGTACGTGGTCGTGGTGGACTTCTTAAGGGTGCCGCCGGAGATAGCAGTACGAGAGGTTGTGGTGCCGGCCTTGACGAGCCATGCCTCGGTCGTTCCCCACGCGTACTTGTGGGATGCCGTGCGGTGGGACCACGGGTCGTTGACCGCCGCGCTGATCTCGGTCTGACCGTCGTATGTGATCACTTCGCGGACGAAACCGGCGTACTGGCGTGAGTCGTCGATGGCCGTGCCGGTGGAGTCGGTGACCTTCTCCACTCGTGGGGTGCCGTCGAGTTCCTTGTCCCCGTCGAGGCCGCGCATGTAGAGGGTGAAGTTCTTGCCCTTGGGGCCGGTCTCATCACCCGTAGTCGTCGTCACCTTGGAGTAGCCGCGCCATTGTGACCAGGTGCGGTACTTCTCCTTGGTCATGCCGTCGTCGTCCGCGTACGCCCAGCCGGCTCCGCCGGCGTAGTCGTAGTAGGTCTCCTGGGTGTCGCCACCTCCGGTGGGGTCTTCCTGGAAGACCGAGGTGACGACGTACTTGTGGAACCAGTCGAGTTCGGGGGTGCCGCCGGCTTGCGACCAGTAGACGGGGAAGCAGCGCAGGGTGTTCTTGTCGGGTGATGCGGGCATCTTGGTGCCGCTGATGCACTCCGGATCGGAGTAGTTGACCGTGATGACCGAGCCGCTCTCGGACTTCACCTGCCTGACGCGCCACTTGTAGTAGCGGAGGGTGTTGTCACCGCCTTCCACGTGGTTCGGCATCTGGGCGCCGTAGAAGACGACAGGTGGCATGGCGGCATCCGTCCCTCCTGCTTTGCCCGTGGACCGGATCGACTTCAGCCAGAGGCTGGGCGCCGAGGCGTCTCCGGAGGCCGGGAAGGAGTGGTCGAGGTGCCAGTTGTCCACCTGTCGGTTGGTGGTGCCGGTGCCGGTCCAGACGTACGTGTTGACGTCGGTGAGCCGGTAGCGGGTGAAGAAGGAGGGCCCGATCAGACCAGTGCAGGCTTTCCCGGTGTCGCAGATCATGTCGAACGGGACGTCCGGCCAGTCCTTCTTGGTGTCTACGGTCAGCGAGGTGCAGCCGCCGGCCACGACGCACCGCTGGGCGTAGATGAAGGTGACCTTCTGCGCGGCGGGCTTGGTGAAGAGCTGGTCGGCGCGCTGGCCGTAGTCGATGCGCTTGAGGTATCCGCCGCGAGTGTAGGGCGTGCCGGGTGAGGCGACGCCGGACTTCGCGTAGTTGTTCTGTTCCTTGCCGTACCAGTAGGTCATGGCGTTGTTGTGGGTGTCGACGACGTAGTCGAGGTTCCACTTCCATGCCTGGTTGCAGAAGGAGGCCTCAAAGCTGGCGCCGTGGCACGGTTCGCCTACATCGTCACCGGAGACGGGGACGGTCCACGTCGAATCGGTGACTTCGTCGTCGGCCGCGGTGCCGTGATCGCTCCAGCCAGCGAGCTTGTGCTGGCCGAAGTAGTACTGGAGGCCGTCGGTCGTGGTGATCCGCCAGTACTCGCCGTTGTTGTCGCCGTTGGGGGCGCCCGTGAGGTGCTCGACCCTGGTGGCGTCGTCGTTCTTGAGGCGCCACGTGCCGCCGGTCGCCTCGGACTGCGCAGCCGTCGTGCAGGCGGCATCGGTGCTGCAGTCGTTGACGAGTTCGGCGGCCCTGCCGTTCAGGACGAGGGCGGCATTGGCGTACTTCCAGCACAGGTCGCCCTTGCCGGTCTGCCCGTCTTCCCTGCACGAGCCGTACTTGCGCTCGATGTACGACTCGGTGATGGAGAATCCCTCACCAACGACGGAGGTCTGGTTGTTCTCGGCCGAAGTGCGACCGTCGACGCTGCCTGAGTTGTAGCCGATGGAGAGCTGGGGAGCCGGTCCCGCCGTGGCGGGCGGTACCCGCATCGGATAGTTCCAGTTGAAGTCGCCGGTGGATCCACCGGCTTCCCACGTCGCGGAAGGCCCCAGGGGGGTCGCGCCGTAGTCGCCCGCCGAGGACGACGATCCGGCCTCCGCGGCCAAGAGCATGGGGCCGGCGGCCAGGCTCTTGGCCTGTACCTCCGCCGTCAGTGTCTTCGCCGTGGTGTTGTTGTCGCCCGCGATTGGCCTTCGTGTACGGCACTCCATGCGCTCGGGGTGCGTGAGAGCACAGGCAGGAAGCTGCACCAGGTGCAGTCGGGTGCCGTAGTCGCCGCCATACATGGAACCGAAGGTGGAGTAGTCCAGCGAGAACTGCATGGTCTCGCCCGCCGGTGCTTGCGCAGCGGTCAGGCCCAGCAGAACACCTGCCACGCCGGCACGCTCTGCGGCCTTTCGGTCGTGGACCTGCACACGGACACTGTTCGTGTCGGAGGTGATCGCACGAGGGTCCTTGCGCTCCACGGCGCCGATGCCGGATACGGCCTTTGCGGGCTGTCTGCCGTCGCGCAGGGCGACGATGAGGTCCCCTGTGGCTCTCTGGGCCACCTTCCCTGGGGCGGCGCTGAGCGTGACCTCACCGGCGCTGGGCCAGTGCGCGGCGGCGACGGCCTGCTTCGCGCGTTCGGCGGCGAGGTCGGCTTGGTCGGTGGGCGCCTTGGTGTTCCGCTTCTTGAAGGGCACCACTTTGTCGATCTTCGGTTTCGTGGGTTCGGGGAACGTGTTCCCGTTGCCGGCGGCTGTGGCGCCGAGGCTGGGGCCCAGCAGTGGTGGCAGGAGCGCGAGTGAGAGGGTCACTGCGCCGCGAGCGAGCCAGCGGCCGAGGGTGCTGTGCACCCTTGTTCCGCGTGCGACAGGTTTCACGATGGATCTTCCTGTGGTGAGTGGGCAGGACAAAGCCGCCCCGTGGTTTTCCGGGGCGTATGTAGGGAAGGTGTGGGTGTGGCCCGGCCAAAACGGCCGGGCCACAAACAGATGGGCTGAGGTCTACTGCTCGCCCGCGTAGAGATCGCCGATGGCCGAAGCCGACATGGCGCCCGTCCAGACGCGGACGTCCGCGATGTGGCCGGGGAAGTACCGGGTCAGCACGCTGTCAGACATGCCGCGCCCCACCTCGAAGTTGCCTATCGCCTGCCACGGAGCCGTGTGAGAGATGCCCGTAGATCCGCCGGACTGAGCGGTGTTCACGTAGAGGAGCATCCCTCCACGGGTGACGGCGTCGCCGTCACCCGTGGCCCTCGCCTGCTGCGCGTCGTACACGACGGTCAGACGAACCCACCGGTCCTTATCGGCAACGTCGGACTGGGTAACGGTCGCGTACGATGGAGCGTTCACGTCACTGGTGGGACGAGCAAACTTCCACTTGCCAGCGCTGGAACCAGCGGCCTGCTCGTAGCGGAGCGACCAGGAGGAATTCGCCGTTCCGGACTGGCCCATCACACGGACGTTGTAGCTCTTCGTCGTGTCCTTGAACTTCTCGCCGTCCAGCCGAACCCAGGCCGTGGCGGTGAAGGATCCGGTCTCGTCGACCAACGGGCCGGTGACACTGGCATATGAGCTGGTGCCGTTCAGTGCCATCACTTGCCGCGTGGGGAGCCCGATGTCCGCATTCCCGACGGTGTCGGGGTCGATTCCCAGGGTGGCGCCGTTGAGCGTCATCGTCCGGCCGTAGCCGGAACTGTCCGCAATCGCCGCTCCCCCGGCCGTGGCCGTGGTTGCGTTCCAGTCCCCCACCTTGGTCGCGATCGGATCTCCCACCCTGCCGTCGCTCGCGTCCTCGTCCTCGAGGCTCGCATCCTGGGCGATCTCGGATTCCGTCAGTCCCCGGGACCAGGTCTTGACCTCATCGATCGCACCGGGGAAGTAATCGACGTACGTGCCCCTCCAAAGGGCCCTGCCCACTTGGAGGGCACCATTGGCCTTCCAGACGGCCGGTACGGCGGTTGCTTCCTGCATCCGGCCGTTGACGTAGAGACGCATCTGCTGGCTGGCAGCGTCGTAGACGGCCGTCAGATGCGTCCAGACACCCGGGGTCGCAGGCTGCTTCCCCGCGGCCCTGTAGTACGTGACGGACTCGGTGGTGTCCGCCTTCGGGATGCGGAACGACCAGACGTTGGCCGTGGCCTCGTAGGAGAGGTAGAAACCGCTGCCCGCCGTGCCGTCGACCCCGAGGAGGGTCTTGACCCCGGTTGTCCCGGTATTCAGGCGGACCCATGCCGAGACCGAGTAGGACTTCGTGTTGTCGAACGGTGACACGGCGGAAGAGGCATAGCCGGTAGTGCCATTCGTGACCAGCGCGCCCGACCCGGCTCGGGACTGCGACGTGAAGGACGCCGAGCCTGCGAGAGTCAGGGGACGCTTCGTCTGCCCGGAGTTGGTGTCGGCGCCGGAGCCGTCGAAGGACCAGACACCAGCCGGAGCTTCAGCGCCCTTGACCTTGAAGCTGTAGTACCCCGTAAGGGAACTATGGCCGGCGGCGTCGTAGCCCCACACCTGGATCGTGTTCTCGCCGGGCTGATCCGGAGAGATACTCACCGTCGTCGCCGTACCCACGGGGACGGCGATCGGGCTGCTCTGGGCACCGCTGTTGAGACGCCACGTGTACGAGACGACGTCGGACTGGATACCGGCCAGCGTCGCGTTGGTGTCGACCGGGGTGAAGGTGAACTTCCCTGGTACGCCGACTCCGCCCGTGGCAGGGTCTGTGGCGGCCGGCTTGTAGATGCCGTCCGCGCTGGCCACCGTGGGCGCCGGTGGACTGTCGGTGTCGATGCGGAAGTAGCACCAGGTGGACCAGTCCGAATAGAGGATCCCGGTCTCTCCCCGGTCTGTCGCGTAGTAGGCCTTGGTGATGAACCGTGCCGCATAGTCGGTCTGGGGAGCCAGGGCCGGGGCGGTGAAGTCCCGTAGGGCATCATCCGCCACCCAGGCGTTGTCGGGCGACGAGGTGCCCCAGACCACCTGGGATCCGTCGGCCTTCCATACCTCGACCGCGGCTTGGAGCTGCGCCTGCGACCCGTCGGGGGACTGGACGCCGGCGAGGAACCGCGGCGTCGTGGTGCTGGTGACGAAGGGTGCGGTCGAGGAGTTACACGCCCGCCCCGTGGTGCCGCTTTGGATGCCGACGGGGTCCGGCACGCCGGGCTTGGAGATGTAGGTGACGGACAGCTTCGCGTCACTGCGGAACCGGGCCCACGAAGCAGCGTCGGACTCGTCCTCCGCGCGGAGCTCAAGGGTGAGGTTCGGGCGCTGCGTGTCCACGGACCACTGGACGGTGGGCGTCAGATTCTCGTCCGACTCGTCCGGGTTGTCGTTGAACCGGAGCCAGTCCGCAGGCTGGGACGGGCTGCACAGTGTGCCCCTGCCCATGGCGGACCAACGGTCGCCCATCAGGTCGGCATAGTTGGGCTTCGAGCCCCACGACGTCGAGCTCGAGATGTCCTGGTCGACCCGGACCAGCCAGTAGTTGTGCTGCGAGCAGGTGAAAGTCCAGGTCTGGTAGGCCTCGAAGGTCGCGTCCAGGATCTTCTTGCCGTACAGCGAGGTCATCGGATACTCGAAGTACATGCGCTGCGTGTACGCGGAGTTCGAGCAGAGGTAGCCGCCATAGTTGGAACAGCGGCCAACACCCTTGTCTCCGGTGAACTCCCAGAAACGGTCGCCATCGGAGGACAGCGCCGTCCAGTCGGCCGCAGTGAGACCGCTCACCGGGGGGTCGATGTACACGGGGAACGCGGTTTCCGGGCTGCGCAGCAGGCCGAGGTCGGGCTTCAGCTCGAGGTTGCCGCCGTTGATTGCGGCCGATACGTCAGCGGTCTTGTCGCCTTGGTCCGGCGCTCTGGAGGGGTCCTGGGGGGCCTCGCCGTCGTTGGGTTGCGGCATTTCGGAGGCCGAGCGGGTGGCGAGGACGCTGAAGGCCGAGGCCTTCTTTTCCTTTTGTTCGCCGGTGGAGTCCCACATCTTGCCCGCTGGGCTGTCGAAAACCGTCGCGCCGTTGGTGTCGACGAAGCGCAGCCCGCCGTCCCGCCCCGGGAGCGTTTTGAGGTTTGCGGTCTTGACCGTCATGGTCAATTTGTCGAGCTTCGGATTTTTCGCCGCAGTAGCGGTCTTGACCACGAGGACCTGCGTGAAACCGCTGGCTGCCGCAGTGAGTTTCAGGTCGACGTCGGGCAGCACGTTCGCGTATGTCGCTGTACTGCCGGAGAGGGTGGGCTCCGGCAAGGCGTCGGGCCAGGAAAGCGACACTTTCCTAGCCCCCTTCGTCAGCGTGACCGTGTCGTCGCCTGCGCCGCCACGCGAAAATTGCACGCGAGTCGCCGTCGATCTGGCTTTTACGCTGCCGTCGGCGCCCGCGACGAGGGTGGTGTCGATCGGCGCCCACGACCCGTCGTCCTGACGGGCGCGTACCGGGGCGGCGCTCGATTCGAGCGTGAACGTGCCGTCCGGGTTGGCGAACAGCTGGGATGTCTCGGTGCGACTCGCTTCCACCTCGGTCCGTACGCCGGATCGGACGGCCTGCTTCCCTGCCGGGCCTTCGGTCAAAGGCCCGGGGGCGCTCTCGGTTGTGGTCACTGGCTGGGCCCATGAGGGACCAGCCAGGGTCGGCGCCACCGTCGCCGCCACAGCTATGGAAATGAGGACGCACGCCTTATTTCGCGCACGCCAAAACGAACCCCTCAAACCCCGCCCCCTACTTACAAGATCTTTACTATCCGGCCAAATATCACGCCCTTCTTTGCGCACGTCAAGCGTGATAAGAGTCACGGGAGAATCAATCGCCGCATAAGGGACCTTCAGCTCTAAGAGTGGAGAATCCACTACGCCGCACCCGTTTTCAGTTGCCTTAGACACGCAGACCAACAGACCTGACGTCGCCTGAGTATCGGCCCCGTCTTCCAGCGCTCCACGAGCTTCCTGCAGCGCTTGAGTACTCGTCAATCTATTGAGTAGGGACAGGAGTTTGTGTGATACGAGGAAAATTGAAGCCTTGACCGACGGCGGGGCAGGGGCGTTTCAAAGTCGCGCTGATCAAGGCGGAAACGGCCGCCGCAGGACTCCACGGACCGGCTGACACGAATCGTGCAGTCCCTGCGGATCGCGGCACCTTCAATACTTGGCTCCGACGGTCGGGTGATCAGATAGACACACGTGTGGGCCACGGCCTGCCGCGCCTACGTGAGTGTCTCGGTGTCGAGGCGTCCTTTGGGGGGCGTGGGGGACCAGGTGGGTACTGCTCATCGGTGCCTCGCCGGGTCATGTGGCCGCAGGGGTGGTGCGGTCTCGTTCGTCGGACGTCGACCGCATCCCGACGGTAGGAACGGGCGGGATGCGGTAGGGCTGACGTGAGAGGGTGACGCCGCGACTTCGGGAGCTGTCTTGCCACGTGATGTGGATGCTGGGCAAGCCCTCCGCACCGGAGGGCTTGCCCAGCAGAACCCGTGACCGGTCGGCCGGCCGGTCGTGACCGATCCGTCTCTCCCGATCGGTCAACCAGCACGTCTGCACCCTGGCCGATCCATGCAACTCCCGGCATGGGCGGTGACCGGTCATCGATCACGTGCCATCGGTCAGCCGCGCCCTGGCCGTGAGGTAGCTGACGCGGCGGTGCGGCGGTAGGTGGTGGAAGCACCCTGAGTCGACGACCAGGTCGTACGGGCCGCTCAACTCGGTGGCGGGGAGGGCGAAAGCGTCACCGCACAGGAAGCGGATGTCGACTCCAGCCTCGTGGGCCCGGTCCTCGCTCCAGGCGACGACAACAGGAGAGAGGTCGACGGCGTCCACCTCGAAGCCGCCCGCTACGAGGTGGGACGCGTCCTCGCCACAGGCGAGGCATACAGCCAGCCCGCCCACCACAAGAAAGGGACAAAGCCCCGACGCAAAACCGACGCTGACCGCGATCACAGCACGGCATAGGCTCGTCACAACTCGGCCCACCGGGCTTGGTCACCCCCGAGTCCGGATGCCACGTGGAGCGGCTGGAGGACGGCACGGAGGTCAAGCTCGCCGTGTTCCTGAGCAACACCAAGAGCCGCCGGGCGAAGCTGACCGCCGACAAGCTCCAGGCCCTGGCCGCCCTCGGGTTGGAGTGGGCGGCGGCGTGACACCGAACGAGTCCCGGCGCGCTGTGCGCCCCGGGAGCCTTCGCCGTCTCCGGCGGCAGCATCGCACTGGAGTGCGTGTAGGGCCTGGGGACTTGGGCCGCTGGCCCCTGGTGCGTGGCGCACTGGTTCAGGTGTCCGTGGCATCCAGTGCGTACAGCTCGTAGGGGATGGCGGTTCCGTCGTCGCCGGGCCGGTCGGACGTGCCGATGCGGGTGAACCCGGCTTTGACCAGGACGCGGCCGGAGGCGGGGTTGTCGGGGTGGTGCATGGCCTCCAGCCGGGTCAGGCCGGCGGTGGTGAAGGCTGCGGAGACCACGTGGTGGGCGGCGTAGGTGGCGTAGCCGTGCCCCCAGCTGTCGTCCCGGAGGATGTAGCTGATGGTGCCCATGACCGGGGTGCGGCGCCGCAGGGAGATCAGGCCGATCAGCTCGTCCTCGGTGACGATGCCCCAGCTCCACTGTGCCCGCGGGGTCTCGGCGGCTCGGGCCAGGGCTGCGCGGATCTTCTCGTGGGCCTGGTCGAGGGTGAGGGGCTGGCCGGTGGTGTGCCGGATGGAGGCGCCGCTGTAGACGCGGGTGAGGGCGGGGGCGTCGGCCAGGGCCAGGGCGCGCAGGGTCACCATGCGGCAGTCAGCTCCTTCGCGGTGGGGCGGTCGGCGGGGTCGGGGGCGAGGCACGCGGTGATGGCGTCCTCGAATGCGGGGAACGGCCAGGGCCGGACGTCGCGCAGCGTGGTGGTGGCGCCCTTGGCGATGACGGCGAGCTTCTCCAGCCGGTCGAGGTCGTCGTCGTAGGGGACGGGGCGGTGGCCGGTCCAGCACCAGAACAGGGAAGCGCCCAGGCTCCAGATGTCGGCGGCCGGCTGCGCCTGGAGGTGTGTGTCCGCCGGGGTCGCGAGGACTGCGGCGGCGAGTTCGGGGGCGGTGGTGTGGGTGAGCGCGCCCCGGTACGGGACGCGGCGGCCGTCGCCGGGGCCGCAGGCGAGGGCGTAGTCGATGACCGCGGCGTGGCCGCCGGGCTTGACGAGGGTGTTGGTCGGCTGGACGTCGGCGTGGGCCCACCCGGCGGCGTGCATGAGCGCGAGCTGCTCCGTCCAGGTGCGGGCGATGCCCGCGAGCCAGGGGCGCACCGAGGCACGGTCTCCTTCCGGGCCGCGGGGGAGGGCGAGGGCCCGCCACAGGGGCGCACCGTCGATCCAGTTGACGGCCAGCCACCGGCCGCCGTCGAAGGTCCCGGCGCTCACCCGGTAGTCGGAGCTGAGGGCGCCGGCGGCGGTGAGGCGGAGGAGGTGGTCGTCCTCCTGGGCCATCTCGGCGGCCTTGTCGCGGGCGTTGTCGCCGTCGGGGTCGTTGGTCTTCAGCGCGACGGCGCCCTGGGGGCCCTGGATCTTCCAGGCCCGGGAGCCGCGCCGGTCGCTCAGGAGTTGGATCGCGGTGGGTTCGCCGGTGTGTCCGGTGAGGAGGGCGACGGCTTCGCCGGGGGGAGCAGGTGCCTGGCCCATGTGCGGATCTCCTTCCAGTCGGTGGGGATGTGCTCGAACACGTCGCGGCCGTCGTCCTCGGCCGCGGCGAGCGCGGCGGCCAGGTCGGGGGTCGCAGCGAGGAAGCGCGGGTCGCGGCGGCGTACGGCGGCCCTCACGGGGAGGAACGAGGCGGGGGCGGCGGGGTCCGGTGGCCGGCCGCGGAGACTTCCTCTTCGCCCGCGTAAAACTTGCCGAACATCACCCCGACGGGGCCGTAGAGGTGTTTCAGCACCCAGTGCGGCCAGGCGAGCAGGTCACGGTGCCGGGCGCCGGGTACCTCGCCCAGCAGGACGATGTTCTCGCACCGCAGGACGCCGTGCGGCCGGTTCAGCAAGGGCCGCAGATGCTCCGCGGCCTGGGCGCCCGCGTGGAAGAGCTCCGCCTGGACCGCGTCGGCGTCGCCGTCGGCGCGGTAGACCGTCCAGGTCGTCAGACCCTGCTGGAGCGACGGGGCGAGGTAGGGGCAGTGGGCGGTCATCCGGCGCGCGTACTCGCTGACGTCCACAGATCTCGGCCGGGTGGTGCTGGCCTCAACGAGGCGCAGCGCCCCGGCGGTGGGCCGGGGCGCTGCGCTGGTGCGGCCGGTGGTCACCGGCGGGCGGTCTCCTGCTGGTCGGGCGTGACGTCGTCGCCGTCGCCGCCGCCGGCGGGGCCGCAGTCCCACTCCGCGACCACGGTGCCGGTCTGCCGGTAGCGGGCGACGGCGGTCTGGTCGACGGTGCCGTCGGCGTCGGTGAACCAGATCTCCGGCAGCGGCCCGTACGCCTCCTCGTAGGCGGCGACCCAGGCGATCGGGCCGTGGCCGTTGTTCGCGACGTGACGGATCGGCTGCCCGGCGGTCTCCAGGCACAGAGCCTCGTAGGCCGGGGTGCCGAGCAGGTCGTGCCACACCCTGTCCACGGCCGGGGAGAACGTCTCGGGTGCGGACTGGCCGCTCTTGAAGCGCTGGCCGGTGATGGTCAGGAACCGGCGCAGTTCGGTGGTTGCGGTGCTCACGGTGGTGCCCCTCTCGTTGTCGAGTGGTGCTCCCCCGGCCCGGGTTGGGCCAGGGGTGGTGCCGTGCACCGCGCACCCGGAGGGATCCGGTCCCGGCCGGGTGCGCGGTGGTCTCAGGAGGCCGCCGCGGCGGCCTGGGGTGCGACGGCCACGAGGCGGTCCAGGCGCTCGTACAGGGCGCGGACGAGCCGGGCCCGGTTCTGGGCGCAGCGGGTGCTGCCTTCGGGCGGGACGGACAGGCGGCGGTCGGCTTCCTCGAGGACGACGTCGGCCAGGGCGCGGGCGGCGTGGTCTTCGGGCAGCAGGTCGGCGGCGCGGCGGACGTCGGCGGCGACGGCGCGGGCGGTGCCGGTGAGGAGCAGGGCGATCTGCTGGAGGTCCGCGGGCGGCAGGCCGGGGTTCCCGGTCCATCCGAGCACGGCCTTGACGAGGCACTTGTGGAGCTCCCGGTCGAGGGGGAGTTCGGTGTCGAAGCGTCCTTCGGGATCGTGGAGGACCAGGTGCGTGCTGCTCATCGGGCGCCCGCCGCGTCGTCGTACTGGTCGTGGTCGCCGGTGTCGGCGGCCGGGGCCTGGACGGCGAGGAAGCGGGCGTAGCCGCGGTCGGCGCGGGCTAGCAGTGCCGGGGAAGGCTGGCCGAAGGCGGACAGCCGGAGGCCGGTGCTTCTCGGTGCGCCGGCGGGTGTGGGTGCGCTCATGGGCACCGCCTCCGTGTGCTGGGGTGCGTCGGTGTCGTTCGACGCTACGGAGGCCACCGCTCCGTCCTCAACGAGATTGCGGGGAATTGCGGAACTTCACTCCAGGGCGTCGATCGCGGCTCGGATGAGGTCGCGGGCGGCGTCGCCGTGCACGGCCATCTCCGCGAGGCCGACGAACGCCTTGGCGTAGTCGGCGAGCTCGCGGGGCTGTGTCACCTTGATCTCCGCCATCAGGGTCTCCACCACGGCCACGGTGTCGTCGTGGAGGTAGAACGCCTCCAGCGGCCACACGGTGCGCTGCGCGGTGAACGGGATGATCCCCAGCGAGACCGAGGCGAGCGGCATCACGGCCAGGAGGTGGCGCAGCTGCCCGCGCATCGCCTCGGGGTCGGCGGTGCGGTAGCGCAGGACGGATTCCTCCATGAGGACGACGTAGCGGTGGCCGCCCTCGTAGAGGAAGCGGGAGCGGGCGATGCGGGCGGCGACGGCTTCGGTGACGTCGTTGGGGGTGCCCTGGAAGCGGGTGATCTGCTCCATGAGGGCGGTGGCGAAGCCGGGGGTCTGGAAGAAGCCGGGCGGGACGTTGGAGACGTAGACGCGGCAGACGCGGGTCTGCTCGTGCAGGGTGTTCCAGTTCTGTTGGACCTTGCGCATCCCGTCTTTGTGCAGGCGGCGCCACTCCAGGTACATGAAGTCGACGGCGCGGGCGGTGGCGATGAGGTCGTCGGCCTGGTCGTCGGCGTCGCAGGCCGCGCACCAGGCGCGGATGTCCGCGTCGGAGGGCGGAGCGTCGCCCTTCTGGATGCGGGTGGTCTTCGCGGGATGCCAGCCACACCGGGCGGAGAGGTCCCTCCCGGTGAGGCCGGCGTCCTTGCGGAGGTGCTGCAAGCGCACGGCCAGCGCCTCACGGGCCGCCTGTGCACTGGACGATGGGGATGCGCTCATGGGGCTGCTCAGGGGGCCTGGACGGTGTACTTCTCGTGCGGGACGCCGCGCTCCCACACGGTCTCGAAGGCAGCGTGGCACAGGGCGACGGCGGACGGGTCGGTGGTGCGTTCCTTGCCGTCGGCTGCCCAGTCGCCGGTGCCGGTGAAGTGGTGGAACTGCACGAGCCTGTCGTCCAGGAGCCAGAAGTCGTTGCCGGGCAGCGCGATGTCGGAGGCGCGGCGGCGGGGCAGCCAGCGCACGTCCTCTCCGGCCTGGAGGTTGAGCGGGGTGATGGCGTGCTCGTAGCGGATGTAGTCGGTGACCGGCTCGGAGACGATCCGGGCGCGGCGCATCACCACGCCGCGGGCGACGGCGTCCTGAACGAGCGGCATCCACTGGGGCCAGAAGGAACGGGCCGGGTCGAGGTTCGGGACGCCGGTGCGGAGGAAGGCGGCGTAGTCGTCCGTCTCGTCGCCGACGGCGTACTGGTCGCGCATCTCCAGGTGGACCGCCGTGCGGTGGGTGTCGGCGAGCAGTTCAGCGAACGTCGCGGTGTTCAGCTGCTGCGCGTTCAGCGGCATCGCACGCCTCCCTCAAGATCTGCACCATGTGGAACGGGATCCGGATCACCCGCTCGTGCGCGGGGATCCCCGTCTTGTGGCCGGCCACCCACTCGGTGGAGCCGACCAGGTTCTTGAGGAGGGCGTCGGCTTCCTCGCCCTGGAGGACCAGGTCCGCGCTCTCCTCTTCCACCCAGACCGTCGGTGATCCCTCTCCGCCGGTGTTGGGGTCGATCCCGACGAACCGTAGCGTCATCACGTACTCCCCTGGGACTCGGTTGCGCGTAGTTGCGCCGACCGTCCCGCAGGCCGGAACCGGCGTCAAGGCCACCTCCCCGGCGATCCTGATGACTGGGTGCTGGTCGTGCCCTGTGCGCTGACGCCGTCGGAGCGCGCCTTCGCCAAGGGCCTCGGCGAGGGTGCTGAGCGTCCCAGGATCCGTGTCCTGGACCGTGCCTGGCTGGACGACAAGCTGGCCCTGCACGCGGACCTGGAGGCCTCGTTCGTCCGGGACGATCTGCGGGAGGCCGCGCGCGACTACAGGGCCGAGCTGGCGTTCCTGGAGGGCGGTACCGACGACATCGTCCAAAGGGTCGGCGCGCTGGGCCGGCGGATCATCGCCTCGATCTGCACTGGTCCATCGATGTCGCCTACCGCAACGGTGCCGTGGTACAGACCCTGCGACCAAAGCACCCCCGTGCGCATGAAGTGAGCCCGATCTACTTCACCGTCCGCAGCAATCTGCGGGGTGCCGAGCCCGGCCTGGCGGCGGCGGTGCGGCGCGTCGTGGGATTCGGCACCGCAGAGGAACTCCTTCTACCCGCATCGGCCGTCCAGGAACTCAGGGTGCACGGCCCGGAGTGGCTTCGGATCGACGGTGGGATCGCCGAGGTACGGATGACGCCGCTGTCGCCCGCGCCGGGCGAGGGTCGCAGGGTCGAGCTGGTCTTCCTCAACGGTTCGGGCAATGTCGGAGCGGTGTACGAGGGGACCGTGCGCGCCTTGGGCAAGGGGCGGCTGGGCCGCAGCCTGGACCTGCAGTTCACCGGGTGCCGCATCACGATCTGCCACGCCGACGACGCCAGTGTCAAAACGACGGTGAACTGCGCGATCGACCTAACCGGCCTGTCCTGTGGCGATGCTCTCCAGGCCCTCGACCTCTACGGGCACGTGATGGAGGGGAGCGTCTTCCGCCTACGCCTCAACGGCAGCGAGATGGCGTCAGGCCGGTTCCCCGGAGCCGAATTTTCCCGGGCCGACTACGAGCGGCACGCCAGGCTCCGGCTGACCGTGGAAGACCTCCACATCGTGCAGCAGCACACATGGCACCACTTCGCCGTACCCAGCGAGCTGCGGCCCGCCGATTGGATGCTGCTGCGCATCGCCCGGCTCCTCATCGAAGGGCACTGCGTCGCCAATCCGTTCCTCACCAGCCTGACCATGGAACTCAACGGCGAGGACTCCCCCGTCCTGCGCTCGATCCTGCTCGGCAACGGCGCCGCCAACAGGGCACTGCTGACGAACTTCACGCTCCCGTTCGACAACCGTGAGCTGCCGCTGGGCGCCGTTCACGTCTACCACCCCCACGTCCAGGCCGCAGACGGCGAATAGGCCCTGGAAGCCCTGGCCGCAGGCCGTGCGGCGGGCCACAAGGTGACGCTTCGTCCCGCCGACGGGGAGCCGTACCGGCTCTACCTCAACCGGCCCGGCGACACCACCGACCTCAGCACCCTCACCCCAACCCCATTGGAACCCTCGGGCCCCGCTTCCCTGGCGAACGACGCCACGGACAGGGCGTCGGGAACATAGCAGCCGTGTCCGTCTCGGCTTCCCGGGTGCGGGCCGTCGGGCAGAATCGTGCGCCACCAGGTGAAGCAACGGAAAAGGGGTGCTCGGCATTGCAAGAACCTGAATCGAGCATGGCAGCGAACGAGACCCTCCTCGCCTTCATCCGGGCCCGGCTGGCCGACGAAGACGCTCGCCAGGCAGGACCGGCCTCGGCCGGGATTAGGGCTCTGGTGGAGGCTTTCGAAGCCATCGCTCCGCAAGCTCGGAAACTTGCTCCGGGGTTCGATACCGGCATAGCCGACGGCCTCGGCCAAGCCCTGCGGATCATCACGATGCAGTGGGCCCAGCACCCGGACTACCTGCCCGAGTTCTGCGTCGGCGACTCGGCCCGGCCTGAGGCCTGGACCGCTCTGGGAGTGCAGGACACAGCTGTCAGCCCAGAAGGGCAGCTTCTCGCGGTGCCGGGGAGCTGGCGTGTTCCTGGCATCCCCACAGCACGGCACTACGATCCAGGCCGCGAAGTCGAGGTACCCGGGAGCGAGGTGCAGTTCCCTCCGCTGCAGAACGGCCTGGACTACCTCCTCAGCGTCACCGAACACCTCACGGCCGGCGCGGAGCGGGTCAGCGCCCGGGACCTGAAATACGCGGTTCTGCACCTGGCTGCCGCGGCCGAGGTCCTCCTCAAGCACCGGCTCCGGCTGGAGCACTGGAGCCTGGTCTTCAGCGACCCGGCCAAGGCCAGGCGCAGCGAACTGGAAGCGGGAACGCTCAGCAGCTGTACCCCGAAGGAGGCCGTCGAGCGGCTGCAGAACATCGTGGGCGTCAGCATCTCGGCCGAGCAGACCCGCCTCCTGACCAAACTCGCCGGGGAGCGCAACGCGCTGCAGCACTTCGGGCTGGTCGCAACCGCTCGCGCGATCGAGAGCCGGGCCGGCGAGGTCCTGGACTTCCTCGTCGCGTTCCTCGATCAAGAACTCGTTCCCGCCCTCGACGCAGACGAGTTCAACCGGATCGAGATCGACATGGAGCGCATCCGTGGCGGCCTGGGGCAGATCAAGGGCTACACCACCAAGCGGATGCAGCGGCTCGACGCCGAGCTGCGAGACAAAGGAGACAGCGTCCTGCGGTGCCCCGACTGCCGGAACTGGGCGCTGCACGTCGCCACACCTGGCGTGGTCGTCTGCCACTTCTGCCATCGGGTCCACAACCCGATCCACGGCGCCGAGGCCTACGCCATGGAGATCCTCGGGCGCACGTGGGAGGCCTGCGGCAACCCGTTCGCCCCCGAGGGGTTCGTCGACGAGGGCTCTCCCGCCACCTGGTCACGACTCGCCGGCGTGGACCCCTGCCCGTCCTGCACGGCGCCCTCGGTCGTACGCGGCGCGCTGTTCAGAACTGAGCCGGCTGCCCCCGTCGACTTCTGCTTCATGTGCACCGCACGTACACCGACGCCCAGCACACAGTCTGCCGCCGACGGGGGCGACGGCTGACGGCACCGGTCCGACGGAGGCCGCTGCCGGGAGCCCGGCGCTCCTCTCGGCGTGTCGGTGCTAAGGCTTCAACAGCTGATCGAAGAATCCCCGCACCATGTTCTTGGCCGCCTGTGGGTCCACGAATTCGGCTCCTCCGAACCGGTAGACCTCGTACCCCTGAAGCCGGATTCTCCGGTCCTCCCGGACCATGTCGGCGTAGAGATCCGGAGCGGCTTTCCCGTCACGCGAGTAGTGCTCCTTCCCGTCCAGCTCGATGACGTATCGACGGCCGCCGGGAGCGAGCATGAGGAAGTCCATCCGTTGCCGCGTCAGCACCTTGCCCTCCACCCGCTGGATCCGCTGGTTCTGCGACACGGGGTCGTAGTGGAGATACACCTGCGGCAGCAGAGCCGGACAGTCATCAAAGCCTCGCTGTGTCGAGTACTCCCAGTAGGAGTCCAGCAGCAGCTGTTCCGGGGCGTTGAGGGAGGTCCTCAACCGGTTCAGGAGCGCCTGCAACCTCACCCCCTCGGGCGCCCCATACATGCCGTCTTGCAGACTCCACCACTTGGCGAGTGCGCCCCAGGTGAGACCTTCTGCTCCCACCGGACGGTCGTAGAGCAGGCAGTAGGCCTTGTTCCTCGTGATCTCGATGACCCCACCCGCGACATCCCTCCAGACGATCTCGGGCTTCTGCGCGGCGGCGAAGATGAGGTTGCGCAGCTCGCCGCGCAGCCCCCGCAGGCCTCCCGTGAAGCTTGTCTGCTCCCGTCGTTCCAGCGCCGCACGCCCTGGTGCGAAGATCCTGGTCAGGTCCGTGCTGAAGTCGTTGCTGCGTTCCATCCGGAACGAGAAGTAGCCCTGCTTGTCGTGGAACGGGATCTCGAATTCGATGCCGAGGCGACGCAGGACGGCCTTGAGGCAGCGTATGACCGCTCCGGTATCGGAGTTGTCCATCAGGCCTTCATGCTGAGAATCCTGGGGCAGGTCGTCGATCAGCAGGTCGATCAGAGCGTGTGCAGCCTCTTCGTCACCGCCCGCAGAGGGGCCGGCTCGCAGCTCGTTGATGACTGCACGGTTCAGCCTCGTGTATGTGTACCCGTCCCCTTGTACCGTCTCAACGAAGTGGTCCTGCAGCACGCTCGCCCCCTTTTGCCCTCGGCGCCCGGCACGGCCCGTACGCAAGCATGATGATCCCTCATACCACTGACACCGGGATGAGGCCCGCCCGATCCCGCCCCAGCTCCGTGTCCTCGGCGGCAGGACCGTCGCCCCAGACCCTGTTCGCTGTCGCCAACAGCGTCGAAGGCGTCGCCTACGTGGCCCTTTCCGCCGATGACGGGTACTGCCACGGCCCCTCGGGCACCCCAACAGCATGAGCTCGCCGTCGGTAGGCTCTCCAGGTCGTGGCACCACATGGGGGGGCAGATGGACATCAGCAGCTTCATATCCGAGGACGTCGGATCGGTCGCGGCGGCGGGGGCGGCGTTGCTGGCGATCCCCGGGGTCATCGTCGCGGGAGCCATTCAGGGCAAGCGGGCATTGCAGGGAGCCCAGGCCCAGGCTGAGGCCGCCCTGCAGGCGGCGCAGGAGCAGGCGGCGAAGGCCCTTGAGGCCGCACAGGCTCAGGCCCAGGCGACCCTTGAGACCGGGCGGTTCCAGGCACAGGCCACCTTGGAGGGAGTCCGGGAAATGTCCCGCGAAGCCCACGCCCAGTGGCAACGCGACCGGTGCCAGGAGATCTGGGCCGCGTTCGTCGCAGAGCTGGACCTCCTGAAGGCGAAGGAGAAGGCCACGAGCAATAGGCCGGAGGTGGCCGGCTTGTTGAAGGCGTACGCCACGGTGGAGCTGATGAGCCCGCCCATCGTCCTGGAGAAGGCGAGCCAGGTCAGGGACAAGGCCATGGAAGTCGACCGCATGCTGATTGCCCTGCGAATACAGGACAGATTCGCGGACCATCTGGAACGGGCCAAGGGGCGGCTGGAGTCAGACAAGGCACGGGGGGCGAACATCGCCGACAGCCCTGGGGGACTGGCTGAGGCTGTTCTTGGGCCGGACGGGGAGGACATGGTCGAAACGCCAGGGTCAGAAGAAGAGGACGAGGAGATGAGGGAGCGCTGGGAGAGGTCGATCGCAGCCCGCGCCGCCCTCGGAGCTCTAGCGGCCGTGGAGCGTGCGCAGGATGACCCAGATGCCGGAGAACAGGCGCGTCAGGCCCTGATCGCTGCCCACTTCGAGGAGCCGTATGCCGAAGTACTTGTGTCTGCCGCGCAGGTCGACCATGGCGAGCAGCGACGGAGGCTGGCTGCGAAGAAGGCGGAGATGGCCCGGCTGCGGGACGTCTTCGTGGAGGAGGTCCGCAAGGAGCTGAACGCGCTCGGCGGATAGACCGTCACGCCCCCTCCTGGCGGCATCGCGGGCCGTCGCCCGCTATGGGCGACAGCCCGTGCACGCGTGCCGGTCAGCAGTGGGGTACGAGGCGGAAAAGAGTGCGGCATCTCGCACTGCGCGGCCAGGGACCGGCTCGGAGATCACTCGCTGCACGCTGCTGGCGTACTGGGGCAGCCGCACTTCGGCGGTGGGTCATGAACGCCTGCGGCTGGCCCCCACCAGCACCCGAACTTGCGGACGGCCTGGTGGACCAGCATCCCGGGCGTATGCCGGATGAACCCGACGAGATCCGCGGCGCTCTCACGAAGATCATGTTTCTCGACGTCAGTCACCCTGTCCGCCCCAAACTGGTGGTGCAGGCGGAGGCTCCTGCGCCGACGCCGTAGGCGGTCAGAAGAGCGCCAGTTTCTCGTCGGCAGGCTCGGGCTCGGTGTCCTCGAAAATCGGCAGCAGCAGGTCCGAGCCCGTGGGGATGAGTCGGCCCGAGGCGATGCAGGAGATCGGCGGGAGCCCGTGTCGGCGGTTCTGCGGTCCCGGCGGGTCGTGTCGGGCCAGGTGCCGGGTGTCGGGGCTGACGGCGACGGATCGACGGCAGGCGGGGCAGTTGAGGCGAGGCCATGCGGGCATGACGAAGTTCCCTTCGTTGAGGGCAGGTTGAGGAGTCACGTCTCCGAGAACCGGGGCGTGTTCGGAGCGTAGGAGTGCCGGCGGAGCCTGGCTACCGGCGGCTGGAATCACGCGGGGAAGCTGCATCTCTGCAGGTGAAACTCAAGGAAACCCGGAGAAACGCAATGGAACAGACCTATCGGGTCGAGAAGGTCGAGATTCATCGAGCGACATCGAGGCCAACGAAGTCGAAGTTGGCCGGATCGGGTCAGATGCCCGCGCCGGACTCACAAGGGAACGGATTTTCGGGCACGACGGGTATCCCTTCTGGGCGGAGGAGGGGAGAGCGCCCCGGAGGTCGAGGCTTGAAGGGAGCGTACGACCGGCGGGAGGGCCTGGCGAGCGTCGGCTGCGGAAACCGGCAACGGGGACGTTGTTGCAGGTGAAAGGCTACGCAAGGTCCCGCAAGGGGACATGAGTGCCAACCAGTCGCTAACTATGACTCACTTCCGCGAGGTCGCCAGGGGCCAGATTGGCCGGATCGCGTTGTGGGTCGCGGCCGGCCCGCATTGTCGGGATTCGAGGCATGGCGGAAATCCCTCCCATAAAGGCGCGTTCGGGGTGCGGATCCGGCTCGATCGGAGCCGGTGAAGCGAGAGTAGGACGAGGGGCCTGGCGGATGCCAGCGGCGCCCGCCGAAACCCGCCATGACCTGCACGTATACAAGCTGCCCGAGAGCGTAGTCAGAGTGCGCGAGAGTGTGCTCAGAGTGTTGGCAGAGTGGTGCCAGAGTGCTCCGAAGGGCTGTGGAGCGGCGTGGAGGAGTTGGCTTGTTCCGTGTGCTGATGAGGAGTCTGACACGCTGTCCGGCCACGGCGAAGCGCCCCGGATCTGTCTCGGCCAGGGTGCTTTGCGTGAGTTTCGGTGAGATCCGGTGAGCGTTGATGAGGGGTGCGCGGTGTTCCGCCGGATTCGGCGGCCGCAGGTCGGCCGGATGTCGCCGAGCGCTCTGCGGGGGCGCGCTTGGCACCGGACGCTCGCCGGGCCTGCCTCCGGACAGGTGACTTCCTTCATCCGGGAGGGGGAGTGGTATCCGCCGGACAGCGGACAGCCTGTCAGCGGGCGTTCCTACGTTCGCTGCCATGCCTGAAGCACCGCACGTCCAGGGCCCCACACCCGCCAGGACCGACCACGAGCCCACTCCCCCACCAGCGTCCCGACGCCGACGAAGTGGCCCCGCGGGCCGCACCGGGCCACCTCCTCCTGCAGGGGCCCGCGCCCTTCCGGCCCCGGCCCTGTGCCGCGGGCATGCTGCGGGCGATGCGGAGGACAGGAGCTTGGTCGTGGAGCTGGACGGGGTGCTGCGGCAGGTACCGGCCCGCTACCACCGGGCGGGGCCGTTCGTGGGCCGGCTGATCACCGAGCCGTGGTTCCGGGCCGACAGCAGGTTCGGCGGGGAGTGCCCGGTGCCCGTGCGGATGGTCCTGCACCGGCCGATGGCTCGTACGGATCCCCGCCTGGTCGTCGTGGACGACACCGCGAGCAGCTGGGTCCTCAGCTTCACCGCCTGCCACGACGGCACCCCCTACACGATCACCGCCTTCTACCCAGAGCGCTGACCAGCACCCCTTTCAGCCCCTGAACACCCCACGTGCCGAACAGGACGCCACTGTCGTGACCGAGATCAAGCGCGCCTTCCGCTTCGCCCTGGACCCCACCCCGGCGCAGACCGAGTTCCTCCAGCGCTACGCGAACGCCTCCCGCTGCGCCTTCAACTTCGCCCACGCCTTCATGCTCGCCCATCACCACAACTGGCACCGCGGCCGCAACACCCTGATCGCCGCCGGCATGGACAAGGCCGAGGCGACCAAGAAGGCGCCGCGGGTGAAGATGCCCGGCCGGGACCGGGCGCAGGCCTTCTGGCGCGATACCCGCGGGCAGGGGTTCGTCGGCCCGCTCCGCGAAGGGGCCGAGCGGGCCGGTGCGTACGTGTGGTGGGAGGGGGTCAACAACCGGGCCTACTACACGGCGTTCGAGGACGCGGCGACCGCGTGGAAGAACTACCTGGACTCGGCCGCCGGCCGCCGGGCGGGCGAGCGGGTGGGGCTGCCCCGGTTCAAGGCCAAGGGCCGCTGCCGGGAGTCCTTCCGGCTGGTCCACAACACCAAGAAGCCCGAGATCCGTTTCATCGAGCCACGCCGGCTGCGGATCCCCGGCGGCGGCGGTCAGCCCGCGTTCACCGTCCGGCTCCACCAGCGCGCGTCCCGCCTCATCGCCCTCATCGAGGCGGGGAAGGCCGTGATCACCTCCGTGACCGTCGCCAGGGCCGGGCACCGCTGGTACGCGTCGGTGCTGTGCACCGTCGACCAGGCGATCCCCGACCAGCCCACCTGCCGCCAGCGCCAGGCCGGCCGTATCGGCGTCGACCTCGGCGTCAAGAGCCTCCTCGCCCTCACCGACCCCCTCCACCTGACCCCCGGAACCCCCGCAGCCACCCTGGTCGGCAACCCCCGCCACTACGACAACATCGCGCGCAAACTCGCCCGGGCGCAGCGCCAGATGGCCCGCCGCCACGTCAAGGGCGCCCGGCAGCAGTCCAAGGGATTCCAGGAAGCCCGGGACCGGGTGGCCAGGCTCCAGGCACAGCTCGCCGCCCGCCGCGTCACCGGCCTGCACCTGATCTCCAAACGGCTCGTCCAGCAGTACAGCGAGATCGCGCTGGAGACCCTCAACACCAAGGGCATGACCCGCTCCGCGAAGGGCACCGTGGACCGGCCCGGCCGCAACGTGCGCGCGAAGGCCGGCCTCAACCGCGCAATCCTCGACGCCTCCTTCCGCGAACTCAACCGGCAGATCGAGTACAAGGCCCGCTGGCACGGCGTCCAGGTCGCCCGCGTCCCCACCTTCTTCCCCTCCTCCCGCACCTGCTCGACCTGCGGATGGACCAACACGACACAAACCCTCAAAGACCGCACATTCCACTGCGAAAGCTGCACAATGATCCTCGACCGCGACACCAACGCGGCCCGCAACATCAAGAAACACGCCGTACCCGTCCAGTGACCTGGACCAGTCCCCTGGAAGAGGGGCTGTAACGCCCGTGGACTGCCACACCGGGCAGCACCACGCCGCCCACCCGGCAGAACGAAGCGGGAAGGCCCCCACCAGGGCCAATCTGAGGGGAAAGCCCTCAGCCACCCCTACAAGTGCACAGTGCGCCGAATGCCGGAATCGCTGGAACCTGACCACAACCACGACACCACTGGGCAAAACACCAGGTCAACAAGCCCGGTGCCCCCGCACGCAGGGGTGGTCCCTCGCGGCCGTCGCGGGCGTGACGACCCCGGAACCGGTGCCCCCGCACGCAGGGGTGGTCCCCACCCTCGCCGGAGACGGCCCCCGCTGCTGCTCCGGTGCCCCCGCACGCAGGGGTTGTCCCGGGGGTTCGTGATCTTGCAGGTCAGCCCCGGGCCGGTGCCCCCGCACGCAGGGGTGGTCCCTGCCAGGCGTAGCGCTCGGACAGGGCGACTCCCCGGTGCCCCCGCACGCAGGGGTGGTCCCTGTGCCGCCCCGGACCCGCAAGACCACCTCGGCCGGTGCCCCCGCACGCAGGGGTGGTCCCGCGGGTCCTGGTACCAGGTGCGCGTACATCGGCCGGTGCCCCCGCACGCAGGGGTGGTCTCCTTCACCGCTTACCTCCCTGGTGCTGCGCGAGCCGGTGCCCCCGCAAGCAGGGGTGGTCCCCAGCGGAGCCCCCATTGACGGGTGCGGTCCGGCAGGTGCCCCGCACGCCTTCACGTTCCGGAACCTGTTGATCCGCTACGCTCTGCGCGGCAGCCCACGCCTGCCAGCACCCGGCCGGACCGCCCCACGCACCGGCTGCGGACAAGGGTCACGGACTCGCGTGCAGTACAACAGAGCAGTTTGTGACCTTGCTGCGGCATGGGCGTGGGCGTGCCGGGTGAGGAAGATCGTGACGCAGGACAAGAAGCGCAAGCGGGCAGCGCGCGCGGTTCAGGAAGCGACCGGGCTGCGGTACAGCGCCGCTCGGCAGCTGGAGGCCGCTTCCAGGCCGGTGGATCGTCCGCCTTTCCTCTTGGGTGCTCTGCTGGCGGAGTGCGCGACCAAGCCGGCGGCGAGCGTCGATTGGGGTGAGGTCCTCTTCCCCGAGGTCCTACCCGACGTCTTCGAATCGGAGATCGTCGGTGGCGCCATCCCCTACAACTCGGTGCTGGCTCTGGCCGGAGCCCTTTCCGCGTACGGGCCCAACGACGAGCTGCGGGTCGAGTTCCTGGATCCGCTCGATGAGGCTGTCGTCGCGAGCCGGCGCAGGCGTTTCCTCATCACGATGCTGATCGCCAGCGTCGACGAGCTCTGCCGCAAGCCCCGCTGCCACGAACAGCCGGTCTTGAACGGCGTTGTCGAGTACTGCGAGCATCACCTCGCCCAGTGCAGCCCGGAGATCCTGACCAGCCTGGCCATCAATCTCGGCAGTTACGTCTGCATGGACGCGGCCGGCACCCTGGAACGCCGTGGTGGCAGCCCGGAAGTGGACATCCTGATCCGGGCAGCGACCGCCCGGGGGGCCTTCAGCCAGGTACGCGACGCGTTCCTGCATGCGGCCTACATGGACCCGACGGACATCGACGACACGTTCATGGAGGGATCCGCCGCGATGGAGATGCGCCACGCCATCGAGCGGGAGGAAGTCCGCCTCCAGGCGGTCGCCCGATCCGAGTACCGAAGCATCCGCAACTTCGCGGGCACCTGTCGCATGTGCGGGCAAGACCTGCGACGGCTCCTCTTCGACCTCCAGGTGCCCGCGGAATACTGCACTGCGGCATGCGCGCAGTCGAGGCGCTCGACCCCTGGGAGATCGAGGAATGCCCGATCTGAGGGCATAGAACCGCTCGGCCAAAGCTGCGGGGGTGGGTCCCGGTACCGCTTTCGGTGGATCCCGGTACGCGGCCGCTGCGGGCGCGGCAGCCTGGAGGCCGCGGGCCGGCCAGCGGGCCAGCCCGATCGCGTGCTCGGCGGGGAGGGGTTGGTCGTGGTGGACAGGGTGCTCAAGGCGTTGGGGGCCGCGCACGAGGGGGCTGTGGGGGTGCTGCTGGCCGACGGCAGCGAGCCGGGTCCGGTCTACTTCGACGTCGGCAGCGGAGCCCACATGCCGTCATCGACCGCATGGCACGCATATGACGGCCGGTACGCGCGGCCGCGGGCCGCGCTCCTGCGGGGCAGCTGTACATGCGGGTGGCGGGGCGCGGCCGAGTACCCGCTCGACTGGAGCAACCTCCCCGCCGACCAGCCGCTCTACGAAGCGGACGTCGACCTGTCCGGTCCGATCGCCGACTACGAGGCGCACCTGTCGGTCATCCGCGACGGCGCCGTCCCCCTCCCCGCAGGACTCGCCGGGCTGCTGGCCGAACTCGTGCGGCAGCTCGGCGAGCTGGCCGCCGAGGAACCGCTGGTCGCGTTGAAGGCCCTCGCCGACCTGCGGCACGTCATCGCCCAGACCGGCCAGGACGCGGCGTACGAGCTTTTCGACCGGGACGTGCCGATCGAGGAGGTGGCCGCAGCCCTCGGCACGAGCTCGGCCGCGGCCCGCAGCTACCTCAGCGACTACCTGCACTGACCCTCCCCGAGTAGGGAGTCCCCGCGGGGCGGATGTGGCCGATGCCGGTGCGCGGCTGGCGTCGGCGGGCGTAGCGTGGTGGGGTATGAGCGAGGTTGTGGAAGCCAGGGGTCCGAAGGTTCCGCCGAGTTTTCCTCCGAAGTCGCCGCCGCCGCAGAAGAATCCGGTGGAGCCGCCGCGGCCACAGCCGGCGACGAAGCCGAAGTCCCTCACCGGGGTGCCGCCCCGGCTGGTCGTCACCAGCCGACGGGCCAGGGTGCTGGCGTTCCGCGCGGACCGCTGGGCGGCGAAGAAGGCCGCCGCGCAGGCAGCGCTCGCCGTCGCCGAGTGGGACTACCCGCTGCTGGACGAGCACGACTTCCTCAAGACCGTCCACGGCCTCGTGGACACGGCCGTGGCGGCCGGCGGGAAACGCGTCAGCGTCCACCTCGCCGACCAGGACGACAAGATCCTCGTCATGGCCCTCAACCACCAGACCAGTGAGCAGGACGCGGCGGGAGCCGTGCCGACCGAGGTGGCGGTGCTGCGCACCGTGGACGCGTGTGGCGCCCATGCCGACCACGACGGTCACGCCTGGTGGGCGCTCCTCGACACCCGGCCCCGGCCGAAGAAGCGTCTGGCGTAGCAAGGGGAGCGGCGTTCACCCGGGGCTGTGAATGCGGTCGTTGGGCTTGGGCCGGGGCGGATGCTGTCGACCGAGGCGGTGACCGGCTACGTGTGACGGCGGCCGAGGTCCTGCCCGCGGTCGACAGCGCCCCGGGGGGCGGGAGCAGCCCGTCCGAAAGCAGCTCCCCGCAAGGGCTATTGCACCCTTCTTGCGGGCGGGACCGGTGTTGGCGCGCGGGGACGGGTGTGAGCCGCACCCGGACAGGTGCTCGTGTCCGGGTGCGGCCCAGCCGGGTCAGGCCCGGTGGCGGGGAGGTCAGAAGGAGACGTCGAAGTAGTCGATGTCGGTGAATTCGACCTGGAGCTGGTCGGCCCGGGTGCCGCCGTCCTTGAAGTAGATCTCCTGCAAGCCCTCGGCGACGATCGCGCGCAGGTCGCGGTCGTCGGCGCCTCGGGCGCGGGCGTCGAAGAGGCGCTGGGCGTAGGCGGGCGGTAGGTGGACGGTCAGGCGCCGCATGCGGCCGTCGTCGGTGGTCCCGACGGGCGCCGTGTACCCGAAGCGAGCGCGGGTCTCGACGGTGATGCCGGTGCTGGTGGCGGCCTCCTTGCGGCGGCGGCCGCGGACCACGGGCTGCCAGCGGGCGCGCACGGCCGCCTCGATGCGGTCCGACACTGCCTTCGGCGGGGTCTTGCGGTCGCCCTTGCGGTAGCGCTCGACCGACCGCTGGCTCACCCCTAGCTCGGCGGCGACCGCGCGGGTGGTCTTGAGCTGCTTGAGCAGGAAGTTGATCCGGCCCTTCAAGGTCTTGGGCGGGTCCTTGGTGAACGCCTCCTGGTCGGCTCGGCCGATGGCGTCCTCGATCTCTCCCACAGCGGTTCAGCTCCTGACAGGTGTCCGGGTCGTACACGGTGAGCGGTCGGTCCGCCGTGGCCTCCGGTCGCGGGAGGCCACGGCTCGGTGCTATTCGCCGTCGTCGAGGACGGCGTCGCCGCCCTTGATGTGGCGGGCCGGGTTGAGGCCCTTCTCCATCAGGTCCACCGCCCACGCCATCCCCTGCACGCCCTCCAGCTTGGCCAGGCCGGGGGTGGGGCCGAGGCGGAAGCCGCCCATCAGCGGCTTGCCCGACGCCGCGTACGGCAGGAAGTCCAGCGGCGAGGCGCCCGGGGAGGGGTAGACGACGCAGTCGGAGAGGACCGCGAGCGGGTACAGGCCGGTCAGTTTGACCATGTTGGCGAGCTTGCGGTGCATGTTGACGCGCGCCTTCGAGATCACGGCCGCGCGGATGTCGGGGCGCCAGGTCGGGCGCTGCATGGCGGGCCAGGGGTCGCCGTCGCGGTAGGTGCGGCCCTGGGGGCGTTCGCGGAGCTTGCCGATGCCGCCCTTGACCGTGGCCTTGATCGCCGCGAGGACGGCGGCCATCGCGGGGTCGGCCTGCTTGTGGTGCTCCATCGCCGCCAGGAACTCGGCGTCGGTGAGATCGGCGGTGACGCCGAGGTCGGCGAGGGTGTCCATGTACGCGGTCTTGAGCCGGTCGTGCCATGGGTCGAGGTAGGCGCCGGTCTCGCGGCGCAGGTAGGCCTCGATGGGGTGGACGTCGTGGCCGAGTTCCTGGGCGTAGGCGAGGGTGTGGGTCTGGTACCAGGCAGGTCCCGTCGGCCGGGTGCCGTCAGGGGTGAACGGCGACGGCAGACGCGGGTCGAGGTCGATGTGGGAGAGGTCGGCGAGCCAGGAGCCGGGGATCTTCTTGTTGAACACCGGCCGGTGAAAGTGGTCCGGTGCCGACAGGCCCACCACCAGGCGGGCGGCTGCCGCGAGGAAGGCGGTGTTCAGGTCCAGGCCGGCCGCGTACGGCAGCAGGCACTCCTCGTCGGACAGGAGGGCGGGGTCGCGGACCCACTGGTAGGCCTCCTCGTTCAGGAAACCGCCCGTCCAGCCCGAGCGGACGACGACTGGGTGCTCGGCAATCGCCTCCGGCGGCGCCGGATCCATCGGGTCCGAGCCCAGGGAGCCCGGGTTGTGGCCCGACACCCAGGTCCCGTTCTCCTGCACGGCCCTGGTGGGCGGGCGCAGCGCGGTCATCAGCTCCAGCCCGGACACGGCGGTGGAACCGCGGGGGGTGATGACCCGCTGCGCGTAGACGCCGAGGACGCGGGCAATGTCGGCCGGGGCCAGCTCGGCGACGCCGGGCCATGAACGGGTGTCGAGGGCGTCCCAGGACAGGACCGCGAGCTGCACGCACTGGCGTGCGCTGCCTTCGGCCTTGCGGTAGATCCGCGCCCACGGGCCGAAACCGCGCTGCGTGAGCCGCCACTTCGCCGCTCCGATCTGCCGCACGACCGGGTGGTCCTCCGCCAGGCGCAGTGAGCGGCGCTCTTCACGCCCTTCAAGTCGTTCGGGGAGGCCGAGCTTCACGGCTGCCGCAGCGGTGAGCACCACCAGCGGGTCGGAGTCCTTGCCGTTGCGGTTCAGGCGCGCAGCACCGAGCCCGGACTCCTTCAACGTCCACTCCACCAACTCGACCACCGTGGCGGCAGGGCAGTCCAGCACGACCCCGCC
The DNA here is from genome assembly GCF_000720645.1 of Streptomyces sp. NRRL S-378. Lineage (NCBI taxonomy): Bacteria > Bacillati > Actinomycetota > Actinomycetes > Kitasatosporales > Streptomycetaceae > Streptomyces > Streptomyces sp. NRRL S-378. The sequence goes on along the minus strand of NZ_JOBX01000016.1, from coordinate 33,803 downwards.
TGCGGCGTACGCGGATCCGTCGCCGTCCAGGACAGCAAGCGGGCCGTGGGGGAAGCGAGGGTCGGCCGGGGTGGCGGCGGGCTTGGCGGCCTTCTTCGCGGCGGGACGCCGCGACGTCGCCGCCGGACGGACCGGGACCTCGGCAACGGCCTTGCTGACGGGCTCCGCTGACGGGACGGCCGGAGCGGGCGTGCCGGACAGTGCGGCGGGCACGGGCGTGTTCGGGCGGGTGGGGTGCTGGGCGGCCCAGCCATCCAGCAGCCGCTGGTAGGCCTGACGGCGCGGCGGGCGGGGTTCGGAGCGTCCCGCTTCCCAGTTCTTCACCGACTGGGTCGTGGTCTGCAGGACCTGGGCGAGACGCGCCTGGGTGATACCGGCCGCCTCGCGCAGCCGGGCCCGCTCGGCCGGCGGCGGCATCTCGGGCTCACCGGTCAGCAGGGCATCCACGGCCGCGAACAGCTCATCCTCGGTTGGCATACGCCAACCCTAGCATCCCTTAACCTCAGATTCCGACATTTCTTAGCCTTGGATTTAACCTCGGTTGATTGTTCGGAACGCAAGAGCGGGTGCGGTGGTACATGTCAGCCAGGCGGGACGGGGTGCCTCTGCGCACGCCGCCCAGCCGTAGTGACCATGGCTGCCACAGGATGCCCAAGCTGCCGCCGTCGGGCGACGATGCCGAAGGCGGCTGGCTCCGCAGGCGCGCTCGTGGGCAGCGGGCCGGGCCCCTGGAGCACTCGATGGGGTACACCTGGCGCACGAGCGGCAACCGCGTCCCGTGCAGGCCGGTTGCCGAGGGCATGAACGACGAGAACGTCATCACCATCGAGATCCGGGGCCACGAGCCGGCCGCCGTCGAAGCCGCCCAGCGGATCTCCGAGCTGTTCCTCTCCAGCGGCCCGTGCCAGCTGCGCCGAACCCCGGGTGAAGCGGAGGTGCGGGTGCTGGTGTACGCGGACGTCCACCGGAGTCCGGACGAGGGCGGTTACCTCGACCCCGGGGAGCGGGCGGAGGACGCAGGCGCGTTTCTGCGGTGAACCCGCTCCCCCACCGGAGTGAGACGGCCCTGACCCGGTTCGGCCTGGCGGCCGGTGACGCGCTATCACCAAGTTCATGATCAAGAACTTGCGCCGGGGCCTCATGGCCGCCGCCCTCGCCTTCGCCGTCCTCGCACCTGCCTCCCCCGCCCAGGCCGACGAGGTCACCCTCATGGACGGGATCACCGCGCTGCCGGTCGCGGACGAGATCCGCGAGGGCTACAGGCGGGAGCTGTACCCGCACTGGAAGGACGACGACAAGAACGGCTGCACCGCCCGCAACGACGTCCTCATCGCCGAAGCCATCGAGGCGCCGACCGTCGGGGCCAACTGTGCCCTGACCGGAGGGGTGTGGCACTCCTACTACGACGACGTCCTCGTCCAGGGCGCCTCCGGCGTCGACATCGACCACATGGTCCCGCTCGCCGAAGTCCACGACTCCGGCGGCTACGGATGGACCACCGAACGCCGCCGCCGCTACGCCAACGACCTCGGCTCCGACGTCACCCTCGTCGGCGTCACCGCCCGCTCCAACCGGCAGAAGTCCGACCAGGACCCGGCCACCTGGATGCCGGCCCCGTCCGTGCACTGCCGCTACCTCGGCGAATGGGTCGCCACCAAGCACCGCTGGGGCCTCGCCGTCGACCCCGCCGAACGCGAGGCACTGCTCCGGCACGCGGCCGACTGCCCGAACACGAGGATCGTGTACGAACCCGCGCTCTGATCACCATCTTGCAAATGGGGCGGGTGCAGGCTGCAGGGTCGGCACCCGCCCGCCGAACTCGCTCGGGGGGCCAACGGGTACGTCAGGAAGCACCCGGCGCTTCGCTCGCGGCACGACTCTCTTCCCGCAGGTGACGGTCAGTGACTTGGTTGCGCTTGTCATCCATCTTGTTCGGCAGTTCCCGCGACGGCCGGACCGAGATCGGTGGGGAGGTGGCGCACTGCCAGGGCGACGGCTTCCTCGGCTGTGGCGGCCTCGCCGAGAACGTCATCGGAGTGCGGATGGCTCATCACGCGGAATGGGCTGCCCCTGTGCGACGGGACGATGGCCACCTCACTGCGGAACGGGTATCCAGTGCAGGAGCTGAAGCCGAGCGTCCAGTGGCTGGAGAATACATAGAGCTGTCGCAGCCGTGATTCTGCATGAGCCGCTTCCACGAGTTCGCCGAACCCTGTGAAACTCGGTTCCTCGGCCGCCTGCTCCCGCATTGTGCGCCACTGCAGCTCCACCACCGCGTCCGGCCCCCGTTCGTAAGCTTCGGCGCGCTTGCTGGAGCGCAGAAACGACAGCTCCGCCCGCAGCTCCCGCAGGCTCGTGCCCTGCCCCCAAGCCGCGCCGGCCCTGACGACATCCGCCAAGTCGGACGTAGCTCCGGTGATGAGTTCGACTCCGTGGCTCCAGCCGGAGACACCGAACCAGCGGCTCTCCGCCCCGATGTGAACGGATAGCGGCTTGCGTTCAGGGACCGACGAGGCGATGCCCGCCGAAACCAGTGGACCCCAGTCGCCAGGTACCACTGTGAGGTCGGTACCTAGTTCGGCCGCCAACTGTTCCAGCGCCGCAGCCAGGCTGCCCGCAGCAACCAGATCAGGGTAAAGGTCAGAGTCCACCTCCATATTCTGCCGCCGTGACGCCACCAAGAGAACGGCGATCAGGCGTCGCAGCGAGGGCCGTGGGCACGATACTCCGAGTGTCTGTTGCTCACGGCCCGAGGAGCCATTGACATCACACTCAGTCAGCCCCCACGGAAAGTGAGCCAGAACCCAATCTCGTGAACAAAGCCACCGCTCGCAGGAGGGCGTAGAAATCGGCCGCTGAATACTGCCGGGGCGAGCGACGGTTCGCCGTCTCGCCCCGGTGGCAGCGTCAGCGCATGGCTGGGCGGTATACGTGTTGCCGGTTAAGGGCCTCGGGGGTGTCGGGGAGGATCGGTTCAGGCTCGTCGTGGTGACCGAACAGGGCCTCGAACTCGCGCCATATGTCGGCGCTGTCCTGGTAGGCGACGCCCTCCTCCTGGGTCAGGTGGTGACCGGCTGTACGGGCGTCCACGGCTGCCGGGTCTGCCGCCTCCTGGTGAGGCAGTTCGCCGGGACGTACTGCGTCGGCGGAGACCGGGTTGCCGGAGCCGACGCCGGGGGACGGCTGGTGGGGGGCGTTCTGGCGTCCGGGTTCGAGCCGGGGCGGGTTCGCGGTCAGCAGTAGGGAGATCAGCAGGATCGCCGAGCGGCTGCTGAGGGTACGGGCCGCTTCGATGAGCCGGTGGCGCTGAGAGACAGGCAAGGAGAGCGCGACGCAGCCGGCCTCGCCGCCGACGCCAAGGGGGATGGCGACGCAGACTTCGGCCTCGGAGTATTCGAGCAGGTCGAACTGCGCGGCGTGCGGGCCGTTCCCGTCCAGCGTGCGGAAGAGGTCGCTGTGGTTGGTGATGGTGCGCGATGTCAGGCGGACGGGGCGGCGGCGCGAGAGGTGGTCCATCCGCTGGTCGAAGTCGAGCTGCTGCAGCAGGCTCTTGCCCAGCGCGGTGGCGTGCCCGGAGGCCCGGAAGTCGACCCACTCGTTGACCGCGGGTGTGGTGGGCGAGTCGGCGAACTGGTCGACGCGGATCTCGCCCTCGCTGTAGGTGCCGACGTACACGGCGGCGCCCGCCGCGTCGCGCAGGCCTGCAAGGACCTTGCTGATGGCCTGTCCTGCGGTGGGCGTGTTCGGCTGGAGCGGGCCGTGAGCGGAGGCGGTCGTGGCGTCCTGGGCGAGGATGTGCAGGGTGGGGCCGGGCACGTATCCGCCGTCTGTCACGGTGGTGAGGAGGCCTCGTCCGCACAGCCAGATCAGCAGGCGTTCGATCACCTGGTGGGGCAGGCTGGTCTTGCGCCTCAGGTAATCGGCGCTGACCGAGCGTCCGGCACCGCCGACGAGGTCGAGGACTTCCAGGACGCGCTGCACCGATTCCCACCGCTTGGTCGAGCAGCTCTGGGACGGCTGCTGCTGGAAGGTGTCCGTCACGGACGGGGCGCGCAGCGCCTGCGGCGCCCAGGGCTGCGCTGCGGCGGCGGACGCCTGGACTGCTGCAGCAGGTGCGGCAGGTGCGGCAGGTGCGGCTGCGGCCGGGCGCGGTTCGAGAGCGCGGGCCACTTCGTCGTAGAACTCGGGGTCCTGCGCGCCGGGTCGCTCGCGGCCGTCCGGAAGGCTCAGGCGGCGGCGCATCAGCGCACGGGCATCGCCATGACCGCACCTGGCTGCCTCTGACACGAGGAAGACGGCCCGATGTGTGCCGACCAGGCCCAGGACCCGGCAGGCGACGACGGCCAGGCGGAAGAGGGCACCAGGGTGCTCGTGGTCGGCGGCCCGCCCGAGCCAGTGCGCGGCCTGCTGCAGTTCACCGCGGCGCAGTGCGCGGCTGCCCAGGACGTAGCAGGCGTTGGCCTCAGCACGGTCTTCCCACCATGCTTCCTCTTCCCGCAGGGGTGCGCTGTCGGTCGCACCCCAGTCGCCTTTGGGGCGGTCCCAGTAGTCCCCCGGTTCTGCTTCGGTGTCCGGCGTCGCGGTGAGCCCGGCTGGAGCGTCCGGCGCCAGCAACCCGCCGTGGTCGCCGTCAGGCCTGCTCACATCACTCACGTCCCATCTCATCGCCCCGCTGTTTCACTGTCTCCACGCCGTCACGCAGCTCCTTGAGGAACCGGGCGAGCTGCGTGCCCACCGCAGCCGCGGATATCCCGAGCTCCAACGCGATCTCCTGGTTGCCGTACCCGGCGAGGTGGAGCTTGCCCACGTCCAGGCGCTGGGTCGGGCGCATCCGTTCCAGGACCGGAAGCACTTCGAGATCCAGGCGCATACGCGGTCCGTCGTCCGGCCGGCACGCCTCCACCCACGGCTCCAGCTCGTCCGCCGTCGCCAGCACCTCGTAACGGCCGTACTTGCGCCATTCGTCGATCGCCCACCGTTCCGCAGTCAGAAGCAGGGTGTTCATCAAACTCTTCGGAGCCCGCGGCGTCCCGGATCGTTCCTGCTTCAGGAGCTTCTCGTACGCGGCCTGTCCCGCGTCCTGGCACTGGGCCTCCGTCATGGTGGGAAACTTCCCCCGCAGCCTGGGGACCACCTGTTTCATGAAGGCCGGATGGATGGCCCTCAGCTGCTGCCCGAGTCCGCCGGAGTCCTCAGCCGGACTCTCACGCGGAAAAGAGGCGTCGATCACCGGCCGGCTCCCCGGCCGCGCGAGCCGGGCCTCCCGGGCACCGTGACCACCCGGACCGTGAACACGGTGCCGACGGGCACACGGACCGTGATGTCCACGGTCGGTGCCCGGCCCGGACCGGGTTCGGTCTCGACCGCGCGCCGGCGCGGCGGCCGAGCCGAGGCCCGGCGCCGCAGGGTCACAGCCCAGGGCTGGTACCAGATGGCACCCAGCGCGTGGCCCGCGCTCAACACGGCCGAGAGGTTCCCGGCCCATTCCCAGGGCGTCGTCATGCAACTGCTCCCGCTCTACGAAGAACCCGCGCGTAGTGCGCTGGTACTTCAGATACGGAAGCGAGAGCACGGGCATAAACAGGCGACAGAAAGACTTCGCAACCGACAACCGTTGACCGACCACGGCCGGACCTGTACGCCACCGACATCCGGACCGACCGCGCGAGCCTGGGCAGGAAGGGAGGGTGAGGCCGATCAGCGCCGCGGTGGTACGGGAGGTCTGCGGCCGGTCAGCGCATATGCGCGGTCCATCAGCGCGTCGGCGATGTCCGGGTACTCGCCACGGGCGACGGACTGGAGCATCTCGCACAGCGCCGCCAGCTCACCGACCCGCCCCGCCGGGGAGTCAAGAACATGGGCGAACTCGGCACGGACGCGGGCGGCGACCGCGGGGATGCGGAGGCTGTAGGCGTGGAGCAGGCCTGCGTCGAAGCCGGCCGGGACGCTGCCCCAGCGTTCCCAGTCCATGATCGTGAGCGGGGTGCCGGTGAGGTTGGCCCAGTGCAGGTCGGCATGTCCGGTGACCCGCTCGATCCGGTGCGGGGCGTCGATGCCGAGGAAGAGGGGGAAGGAGCGGCGCATCCACAGCGTCCGAACCGCCTCCCGCTCCGTCGCCACCGCGGCCAGGTCGTCCAAAGCGCCGCGCAGGTCGGCCCACCACCCGTGATCGAGGTCCGGGTCGGCGAGGAGTTGGGGGGTGTCCGGGGAGATGACGGGGTGGGCGATGTGGGTGAGGAGGTCGGCGTGATAGGTCCAGCCGTCCTTGGACCAGGCCGTGGTGGCGTGCAAGCGGGGCCGGCGAACGGCTGCGGGGAGCTTCTCGGCGCCGCTGATGCCCGCGTCCGGCTCCCGGCCGGTGGAGCGGTCTTCGGGGGTGGCTTCGACGCGGAGCCAGTGGTCGGTGCCGGCGCGGGTGCTGATGGTACGGGCGTTCCAGCCCCACGCGTACGTTCCCACAGCAGGTAAGCCGAGCCGGTGAAGGGCTTCCGCGTGTGCGGCTTCCATGCGCACGCGGGTGGGGTCATCGGGGGGCGAGTACATCGAGTACCTTCCTCAGCTCCGTGTCGTTGAGCGGTTCGTCGAGGGCTGCGACGGCGGTGTCCCAGTGGTCGCGGGTGCTGGCGGAGACGAGCAGTACGTCCAGGCTCGGGCAGGACCCGGCGGCCAGCAGGCAGGCCTCCGCAGGGCTTGCTTCGGGACGGATCAACTCAACCAGTTCGGGCGTCACCAGGTCGAGTAGTTCCCCACCGTGCAGGGGCGCGGACCCGAAGGCGAGCAGGCCGGCCGACCGGGCCTGGACCAACGGGCCGCGCCCGTCGAGGGCGCGGGTGATCGGTTGGGCCATGACCAGGCTGACCGGCTGCTGGACGGCGGCCAGGTGGTGGCCGGGCCCGCCCACGTCGCGGGCGAGAGCGAGAAGCTCCGGCACGGTGAACGCGTCCTCGGTGAACCCGGACCAGGTGGCCACCCCGTACCCGCCGATCAGACCGGAGGCAGCAAGGTCTTCGAGGACCGCGAAGGCGGCGCGGAGTTCGGCGTGCAGGCGGTCGCGGTCGCCGTGGCCCACGGTCTCGGGATTGTGGACGAACACGATGTCCGCCCGGCCCAGATCCGTAGTGGAGCGGCGGGTCTGCCAGTCCAGGAACCCGGGGTCCAGGCTGTGCCGCGCCCCGGCCAGCCCCGCGTGCAGGGCTCCGGCCGCGGCCGCTTCCTGGCCTTGGGTGCGGGTGTAGAAGCCGGTCTTCGTCGCCACCCGCACTGCGGGGAACTCCTCCAGCACCGGCCGCAGCTCACGGTGGACGGTGCCAGCGGCGTAGTTCGGGGCGGTGTCGATCCACCGGCTTCCGCCCTCGCACGCGGTGCGCGCCGCCGTGGTGGCGGCGCGCAGCCGGTGGGTGCCGAGGGCCGCTTCGGCGGTCACGAGTCCGCTCCAGTGACAGCAGCGGCCTGGCCCCGGACGAGGACCGTGGTCAGGTCGGCAATGTCGGCGACGGTCAGGTCGGCGAGGTGGGCGAGTTCGCCGAGCGTGGCGGGCCGGCCGTCGTGCAGGCGTTGGAGGGCGGGTCCGGCCGGGGCCGCGAAGTCCCACACCGTCCCGGCGGCCGCCAGACTCCACGCCCCGGTCTCGGGGTCCTGGTCAAGTCGTGCGCGCGGGCAGGTCAGCCGCACCGCCAGCTCGGGACGGGCGGGCACCTGGTCCACGTGCGGCACGGACGTGTGCGGGCGGCCGTGGTGGGTGGTGTCGAGAGAACGCGCCCACCGGCCGGTGATGGCAGGGTCGTCCAGCGCGGTCACCATCGCGTCGCGCAGGGCGGTGACGTACGCAGCCTGGTCGGCCGGGGCGCCGAAGCGGGGGACGTCGGTGCGGAAGCGGATGTCGTCGCGGAGCTGGTCGACGACCCAGTTCATGAGGTCGGCTCCGGTCTGGGTGGTGAGGCCGAAGGTGAGGTGGAGGGAGGGGGTGCCCTGGTCGGCGGTCACGGCATGCCACCAACCACGAGGGAGGTAGAGGAGGTCGCCGGGGCCCAGGACGATGTCGGCGAGCGGCTCGCCCTCGGGGACGTCGGGAGTCTGGGTGTCGCGCCAGGTGGGGGCCGGCCGGGTGGGGCCGTAGATCCGCCACCGCTTCGCGCCCTCGACCTGGCAGACCACGACGTCGTGGTCGTCCCAGTGGGTGCCGAAGCCCTCCGTCGCGGTCCACGACGCGTACGCGTTCACCTGCACCGGGGTCCGCAGGAAGCGCTCCAAGCCCTCGGCGGCGGCCGTGACCGGAGGGTGGATCTCGTCGATGGCGTCGATGACGAGGGATGCGCCTTCGCGGATGCGGGCGTGGAGTTCGGCGGGCTGGATGCGGTGCCAGACCACCGAGCGGCGGGTCGTGACCGGGACCGCGTAGCGGTGGAGCGGCACCATCTCCCCGCCCCGGGACAGCCGCAGGCGGGGTGGCTCCAGGCGATGGGTGGCGATGACCTGGTTGAGGGTGGACCAGGAGACGAGGGGCGTGAAGTCGTCTGGCTTGCCGCGGACGACGAGGTGGGAGCGGAAATACGACTGGGCGAGGAAGTGGTCCCCGCCCAGCCGCTCCGCCCACGAAGGGGCGTCGAACATCAGAAGGTCAGCTCCTGCCGGTTAGTCGTTGCCGTCCGAGCGGCCGGTGCCGCCTCCGTCGCCTTCGTGCTCGGCGCGCGAGCGGGCGGCGTTGATCCGCCGGGACGCGAGAAGCAGACCGCTCCCCGGCTTCGGGTCGGGCGTCGGGCTGTGGGGCATGGGTTCCTCCTGCTGCCGTGAGGCGGGCCGGTTGCCTGCCTCTGTTGTGCGCGGGACCGGGGTCCCTGCGCGGTTCCGCCCGGAAAGGGCGGACGGTGTGACCCGCCGGCGCGACCAGGGCCGCGGGGCGGAAGTATCGAGTGGGCCGGGCCGGTGCTCTCCGAAGGGGCGGGGGCACCGGCCCGGCGGGCGGCGGCAGCCCGGCGGGCGGCGGCAGCCCGGCGGGCGCGGGCCGGGGCTGCCGCTGGATCAGGACGCCCTGCTGGGGGCGGGGTTCACCGGGCGGGGCGGTTCGGCGGGGGTGACCAGGACGCAGCGGTCTATGGCGAGTTTGCGTTCGGTGCGGTCCGGCAGTCGCACCCAGAGGTAGGCGTTGGCCGCGTCCACGCCGCTCCAGCCGCTGCCGACCTGGACGACTTCGCCTTCGTACGTCGCGGGGGTGCGGTAGTCGCCCGCGGGGAGGGCTTCGGGTCCGCGGACCTGGTCTCCGAGTGCGTACGGCGCGGGCCCGGTGTCCGGGCGGGGCTGCTCGGTGCGGGCCACCGCGGTCATCGCCGGGTGCGGGAGGCCAGCGCGAGCTTGAGCACGTCGGCCAGGTGCGGGCGCACGGCCTCGGCGGGCGGGATCGGCAGTTCGTCGTCCGGTGCGGTGTCCCATCGCACGCCGTACGAGGGCGGCATGGCCACCCACGCGCCGGGTCCGGAGCGGACCTCGACCTGGGGGCAGCCGCCGAGGACGCTGCCGGTGCCGGCGGCCACGAGGAGGGTCGCCGTGCTGTGTCCGGCCGTCAGGCACGGGACGTGCAGGCCCTTGGCGTCGGCGCGCAGCATCACGCCCATGCCGATGGAGTGGGCGACGACCAGCGCGTCGAAGCGCGTGCAGGGGACGATGACGCCTGCTCCCGGGGCGGCTTCGAACGCGGCGGTGACGTCGCCGGGCTCCAGCTCGGTCACGACGTCCCCGTGCGGGTGGGCGCCGGGGGTGACGCATACGGTCGGGGCGGGGGCGTCCTGGCAGGTGCAGCCGGAGCCTGTGCGGTGGCGGTGCCCGATCGCGACGGGCCAGCCGAGCCGGTGGTACGCGGCGGCGCTCTCGATGCTGTCGCGGCCGTGCAGGGCCTGCAGAATCTCGCTCATGTCGCCCCCTGTATCCGGCTGGGAACCGTAGGTGATGGTCACGGCATGAGGGTCCCGCTCAACAGCGAGGGCGACCCACAGGATTCCTGTAGGCCGCCCAACTGGCATATGCGCGCCCTGCGGTTAGGACACGAGTTCCATCCCGCGTACCAGCCCGGACAGGGCGGCGGCCTGCGACGGAACGCCCTGGCGGACCATGTCGCCGACGAGCCCACGGGCCATGGGGTGGGCGTGCACGTAGTGCGGGGCGCGCTGGGCCGCGGCCCGCAGGGTGACCACGGCGTCGCCGGAGCGGCCCATGCGGTGCATCGCGCGTGCCTCGTCGATCCGGTAGTGGGTGATGCGCTCCCGGCTCGGCATCCCCGCCACATCGGCGTCGTCGACGAACGACAGCCCGGTCTCGGGGGCGTCGACCTCGACGCCGGCCTCGGTGGTGTGCACCAGGACGTTCGCCCGGGAGAACACGGTCTGCCACCTCAGGTCGTGATGCCCGTCCGGAAGGCGGTCGGAGACCTCCAGTGCGCGGGTGGCCTGGCTCCAGGCCCCGTCCGCGTCGCCGGCGCGGGCGCAGGCGACGACCTGACGCAGCACCAGGGCGCCCTCCAGCACGAGGGCGTCGGTGTCCCCGGTCGCCGAGATCGGCTCCAGATCGCGCAGGGCGGCGTCCGCGACCGCCTGCGTCTCGCGGGCCGAGCCCTGGTGGAGCAGGGCTCCGCACCGATCCCAGGCGACGGCGGCCTTCACGATCGGGTCGTCCAAGTGGGTCGCGGCCCCGGCCGCGACCTCCGCCGCGACCCACGCCAGGTCGGGCAGGCCGGTCTGGTTGAGGGTCTGGCGGGCGTTGCGGGCCGCGTCGACCAGGAGCCGCAGGGCTTCGTCCCACTCGGCGGTGCCGCGCTCGTGCATCAGGATCGTGGTGTTGAGGTCCTCCAGCAGGCCGGGCAGGAGGCCTGCGACCGCGGGGAGGTTCGCGCCCTGGCGGTGCCGGTTGGTGGCGGCGGCCTGGTCCCGGACGCTCTGGGCGTCCGTGGCCGGCCCGGACGGCACGAGACCGGGGTGGCCGGAGAGGATCAGCGAGGACCGGCGCAGCGCAGCACGGAGCGCGGGCACGTGCGGGACTGCGGAGCCCTGTTCGCGGCGCAGCCGGTAGGGCTGTCCGAGGAGCCAGACGACGTCGACCTCACAGACCGTGGCCACGGCCGTGATCAGCGAGTAGCGGTCCAGGGGGAGGCGGCCGGCCTCGACGTCCTCGGCCCAGCGCTCCGAGCGGCCCACCAGACCGGCCATCTCCGCCTGCGTCAGGCCTGCCGCGATCCGGGCCACACGCACGCGGGCACCGATACCGGTGTCAGGGGAATGGGTCATGACGGCACCTCTCCGTTCTGGACTCCTCACCCGGACGGTACCCCCCACGAGCGAACTGCGGATACGCCAACTGCCCAACAGGAAGGGCTTCTACGCCCGCCTCGGTCAGGCCAGAACGTCGATCCGTGCAGCGCACGCCTGCAGCACAGTCTCCAGATCCTCGCGCGCTCTCTGGGTGGCGGCTGCACCATCGATGTCGCGGAGCACCTTCTTCTCCAGCTCATCGATTGCGCTGTCAGCCAGGAGCGGCGTTCCGAACAGGCGATACCCGGTATCGATGGTCGTGCGGAGGTTGAGTTTGAGCGCGTCCCAGCTATCGCGTGCTGCCCTCTGCTCAAGGGCGGTCGACTCGGGCGCCCTCCTCAGCGGGAGCCACTGCTTGGCCGAACGCCCTGTCACCTCCCTGCGCTTCTCGTCGAGCCGGGCGAGGTCCCGGAGAAGAGTCTGCGCGGCGACATGAGTCTCGGTGCACAGCTTCCGTGTCCGCCCAAAGGTCTTGTGCGTAACCACGGCCATGGCGATCAGGAGGGTCAGAACGGCCGAGATCAAAGGGGGTTTCGCCGATCCAATGAGTCGTGCAGCAAGAAACGCGGCAGCTGCGCACAGGCCAGCGCCATTCGAGATCGTTCGCAAGATGGCGGTCCGACGGATACGGCCAGCGAGCCTACGGACAGGGAAGTCTTTCGGTTCCGCCCAACGCACGGCGAGTGGAAGAAAGAGGGAGACTAAGACCAGCGGGGTTACAGCACCGGCATAGTCACTCGGCAGCGCGGTGCCCTGAAATGCCTTGACAACCGTGATCACCGGGCCCAGCGAAAACAGAGCCAGGAACATAACCACCGTAACGACCCTGAGGAGGCCTCCGCGAAGCGGCTCCGCATTTACGAACCGCCTCGCCGTCGGGAGACCGCAAGACATGAGGAACGCGCCGCCCAAGAACAGGATCGCACTCCTGGTCGCAGGATAGACATTGTTGCTGGCTACGGCGAGCATGAACCCGAGAGGGATCAAGAGGGCCGGCCAGTACGCGCGCACCCGCTGGCGGACCTGCTGCTGGAGAATCATGCTCACCAACATTGCGGAGCGGCTCCCCAGCGATGGGGCCATTTGATGCAGATCAGAGGTTCCATGTCCCAACGCCGAATCGCAGTGGCCCCCGGCTGACCAGGCTCGTGCTGAGCCAGCCGCTCCGCCAGCGGGATCGGCTTGTGCGGCATCCGCCCGACCGCACACCGACCGCCTGGCCAGCCAGGGGGTGTGCGGCCGCGCGGGCGGCCTGCGGTCGACTCCACGGCGGGCGCATCGCAGGGCGTGCCTTGTGACCCGCCAGCAGCGGGTGCGCCAAAGTAGCCGGATGTGCCGCCGGACCGTGCCCTTGCTGATTGTCTTCCTGTTGGCTGCGTCGGGGTGCGTCTCCGTCGCCCCCACCGACAGCAAGCCGCCTGGTGCCCCATTGGGCGTCGATGCTCCGATGTCGGCCCCGGGCCCGGCGTCGGTCTCGAACAGAGCTGTGCAGGAGCGCGGGGTGCCGTTGTCGGCGCTGCCCTCGGAGTCGGCGCCCGCAGCCATCTCGGTCCCGGTGACTGTCGCCGCAGTCCCCACCGAGGAGAAGCCGGCAGCTCGCGCCCGGCAGAGGACACGGCCGGTGCAGCAGGATGACTGGCCTCGGACCCAGGTGCGAGTCGAGCGGAAGAAGTCGTCGTCGGCGAAGCCGAAGCGTCCGCGTACGCCTTCAGCCCTCCAGCCGTGGCGAACCGGCTCCTGTCGTCGCCGATCTCGCCCAGGATGCGGGCACCGACCTGGGGGCCGATCCCGGGGAAGCTCAGCATGATCGCCGCGTCCGGGTGTGCCCGAAAGGCATCCTCGGTGGACCGCGCCAGGTCATCGACCGCCTGACAGGCCGCGTCCAGTTGCAGCAGTAGGGCCAGTGCCTGCTTGCCCATGGCGTCCTCGACGAGGGGCAACTGCCGAGGGGCTTCCTCGCGGAAGAGCTGCTGGATTCGTTCAGCGTCCGTTTCGATGCCCCGGCGGCGGCCGGCACGCCGGAGCATGGCGGTCAGCTTCCACATCTGCAGCTTGGCGGCCAGAGCAGGTGTGGGCGCGACGGCCAGGATGCGGAGGGCATCGGGGCGGGTCAGGGTTCCCGGCTTGTCCCTGAACGCCTCGATCATCGCCGGGAAGTACTCCCTCAGCAGGGACCGCAGCTGATTGGCCACCTGCTGCCGGTTCCAGACCGCGTCCTGCTGTGCGCGGGCCAGGACGGCGACCGCTTGGGCCAGGTCGGTGTCGGCGGGCAACGGGCGGTGCACCGGAGCATCGGTGCGGATGATGTTGGCGAGGACCAGGGCGTCGCCCGGGTCGGACTTCTTGCGGCTGACTCCGTGCCGGTCGCGGTAGCGGGAGGCAGCCATCGGGTTGACCGCAAAGATCCTCCGAGGGCCTGCCTCAGCGTGGCGACCAGCAGGCCGCGGCTGGTCTCGATGGCCACCGGGATCGGCGTCTCCGCGGTGTCGCCGTGCTCGGCCAGAAGATCCAGCAGCAGCCGGTAGCCGTCCAGGTCGTCGGCGATGCGGCACTTGCCAGCAGCTTGCCGGTGTCATCGACGAGCGCGACGTCGTGGTGTCCCTCCGCCCAGTCGATTCCGCAGAACACGTCCATGGATCCCGCCAGGCGAGCACGCGGGGCCGCACGGCGCACTAATTCCAGGGCTCCAAGGTCCGCCACCTCATCAGCCGTGCGCGGCACCGCAAGGCCGCACGGGCGCACGCCGTGTCCAGAGCTCGAAGCTCGTGAGGAGTAACGCGTCACCGTGCGGCAGCTCATCCATCGAGGATCCCGAACCCGACGGGCCCGCGGGGGCAGAACGTGCGAGGACCGGCCGGCGCCCAGCGCCACCAGTCTTTTCAAAGACCTCGCACGGTCGGAGGTGTCGTAGGGGTCACCACGGCACCGACCGGACCACACACGTCCTGCCCCGGGCTGGACAACGCCGCCCCGGGCCCATCAGAGATCCGAACCTCTAATTACTAACGAATTAGAGGTGTCGTTTTCCGAAGGGGGCTTGCCCACGGGCTCCGACCTGCTCGAATGCACGATCACCAGATTCGGGGGGTCCCACCTCCGGTCACACCTGCGGTCCCCCGCCTAGTGCGCCCCTGCAGCCACCTGTGCACGCAACCTCCGGTGCAACCCCCGTGCAGCCCGTGCGGCATACGGGCGGGCCGGGCTGGGCAAGCCTCCGGCAACCATCCGATGGAAGGTCGGCCGTGCGGCGCTCTTGGCCGGTCGGTCTCTTGCGCCTGGGCGTCGGGCTGCCCGACCGTTTGGGAATCTGTTGTGCAGCTCGGGGGGAGTACGAGTTTGGGGAACAACCGGGTGCGGCTCAGCGGTGGTGCGGCGTGGCAGACGGACTTCCGTCGCCGGACCACAGGCCGGGCTCCCAGGACCGCGATGGAGATCGCCACGGTCCGCCGCACGCTGAACCACACGCTGACCGAGTTGAAGCGGGCCATCGACCGGTACGCGGTCGCAGTCGCCGCCGACCTGTACGCCCTCGCCTGGCAGCAGGCCGCAGGAGCACCGCCGAGCGAGACCCGCGAGCAGCGTGCCCAGCTGAAGGATCTCAAGGAGATCCTGGGCTCGCGCCGGTGGCAGGAGGAAGAGCGCCGCCAGGCCGCCGCAGCTTCCCCGCAGCCCGCACCGGCGCAGCCGCGAGCCGCCGTAGCGGCGCCCCGGGTCCGGCCGGACACCGCGCGGGCCGGTGAACCCTTCGCCCGGTCTACCCGCCGAAGTCCGTCGTCGACTCCGGCACCCCGGCGTCCCGCCGCACCGGACCGGCCGCCCGTCCCGGTATCGGCGCCGATACCGGTTTCAGCCCCGGCCCCCTCGCCGGTCAGGACGCCGGTCGTGGCGCCGGTCGTGAAGGTGCGCCCGCCGCGCAGAGAAGTGCCGGCGCTTCTGGAGGCCGGGCAGCTCTGGGAGATCGCGACCGAGTTGCGGCCGCTGCTGGAGCAGACCGCCCGGGCTGGCTCCACCCTCACCTGGCCCCAGATCCACAAGCGCCTGCCGAGCCTGCCCCGCCTGCACGCCGACGACCAGTGCGTGCTCCTGTGGCTGGTCGACGAAGACGGGCGGAAGGGAGAGCCTCTCCTGTCCGCGCTCGTCACCGTCGGAGACCGGCAGATGCACCCCCGGTTCCCGGCAGTGGCCGAACAGCTCGGCTGGAGAACCCAGTCCGGCACCCGCCCGCACACCGCGTGGAGCTACGAGGTCCTCAAGGCACACCAGCACTGGCGCCACCGGCGATGACCCCCGCCGGGCCCCCGGCCCTGGGCAAGCCCGTCGTGCGACCGGGCTTGCCCAGGGCCCCGGCAGGCTTGCCCAGCCATCGGCTCTCGAGGGGGGTGCGTCAGATCGCGCGCGAGAACATCTGCTCGCCGGGGAGCGGTGATGCACCGACGTCGCGGTGCCTGGAACTGCCGGGAAGCATGACCGGCTCCCCCGGGGCATGGATCGTGAACCCGTGGCGCCGATAGAACCGGGCCAGGTCGGTGTCGGCGGCGGTGAACTGCCCGTAGGCGAAGAACGCGCGATGATCACGGTGGATTTCCAAGGCCTTGACGAGGAGAGCCGAGACGATTCCCTGACGGCGGTGGTCGTCGGCGACAACCAGGGCTCGGATCTTGACGCAGGCCATAGCGGTGGCTCCCAGGACTATGGGGTCTGCCCCATCCCGTTCCATTCCACCAAGGACGGACAGCGGCGGAATCGTGGAGGAGATGCCCACGATGCGTGCGGTGGGCTTGTGTTCAGCAACCAGGAACACGAACCGACCGGCTCCGAACTGACTCATGAACGGGCCGCCCTCGTCGATGACCTCCCGCATGACCTCGCGGTCGTCGAAGTCACCGTGCCCTTCCATGGCGAGAGCAGCGAGTTCGGTGAACGCCTTGCCCTCGCCGGAGCGGGCCTCCCTGATCTGGATGCTGTCGGGCACCTCATCGAGGCGGCGGCGTCGGGGTTTGCCAGGCTTGTGTCGTCCCACGGGCGTCCTCTCGGGTTGTGGCAGGCGGTCGTGACCGCGCCCGGCCACCAGGGCACCCGGTGGCCAGAGCGAGGCACGATCACCAGTAGGCCGGAACGCCGTACTTCGATGGAGGCCGATGCAGTCTTCACGCCGCTTCAGGTGCGGATGATGGCGCATTCCCTGCGTCTGCAGATGCCACTCAGCGTCTGTGGAGCGCCGGGCGAACCCAGCCGCCGACATCCTGCGACTAGGACACGAAGGTCCGTAGGCAGGTGGCCCTGGACAAGCGGCTCAGCGGGAGGGCTCCCACGCCTCGGGGCCGGCGCCTCGCCACTCCACGAAGCCGGGGTCGGTGAGGTCCACGTCGTCGGCGTTCTCCAGTCCGGCGGCCGCGAGGAAGACCCGGATGTCGGCTGGCCGGTGCGCGACCCCGATGGCGACGCCGTCGTAGCGCACCCGGCGCCAGCCCTGCTCGTCGGGCGGGTAGACGATCAGCTTCGCGGACATGCGCCCAGCCTGTTCCCGTCGCACCCCACTGGCACCCGGCCGCGCGCGAACGGGTGAGGCGGCAGATCACGGCCCCCAGAGAAAAGCACCACCGGTGGCTTCGGCCCCGGAGTACGTTCGGACGTACGGGGTGCGGCCCTGGCCACCAGGGCCGCGACGGGGGCCGCACCCCGACAGAGCTTGCCGACCATGCGACATCCGCGGCCTGGGATCCCTCGTGCGAGTGGACGGGGGCCGCCGGCGAACCGGTCCGGCCCCACCGCCGTCGCAGGGCTCATGAAGCCGATCGACGAGCAGCACATCGCGGAGCCCGGCCTGGTGGTCCTGGACATCACCGGCGGGGACGAGGACACCGTCCGGGCCGTCATGGCCGCGCTGGAGGAGCGCTGGGCCACATCGGGTGTTGGCCCGGTGCGCCGGGATCCCGGGGAGCCCGGCGTCCGGGCCCGGATCTACGCCGACGTCCTGCGCCCGGGACGGCACAGCCCGTGAGTGGAGTCTGGGCAAGCCCCCGACGAGGGGCTTGCCCAGGGTCGCCTAAGGCTTGCCCTGACGCTCAGGCTTCTTCGTCCTTCACTCCCCAGACGGGATATGCCCGCCCGGTGCCATGGCAGTGGCGGCACGATCCGTCTCCTCCGGAGGAGCCATGCGCGTTGATGTTGTCGACGGCATCGCGCAGGAGCCGGGCGAGGCTGTCGACATGACCGGCGTGGAGGTCGATCTGGTGGCGCTTGCCGACCATGATCTCCAGCGCGGTCCCGGGCGTGGCAGTGCCCAGTTCGTAGGTGATGTCGCGGGTGAGCGTCGTGACCAGTTTGTGGAGCCGGCTCGTCGTCTCCCCGCCTGACAGCTCCACTCGCGCGGTGAAGGCGATGTCGTCGGGCTGGGTGAGGGAGAGGAACGCGTCGGGGTGGTCGAAGGGTACGAGTCGGCCGACGGGCTCGCCGTGGGCCCCGTGGAAGGAGGCAAGGGCATGCCACATGTCTCCCGGCAGGCTCGGCACGAGCCCTGCGTAGGACTGCTTGTTGCGTCTCATGGCTCCGGTGTATGGCCGGCGCGGCGGCCTCGGCCGGCTCCCGGCCGCCGCGTCCCAGACGGTGCTGCCGCGACCTTGGGAGGCGTCCCGTCCTGCGGCCCGGACGCTGGGCAAGCCCTCCATGGCGAGGGCTTGCCCAGCACGGGAACGTGACCGGTCAGCGCGGCCGAGCGTGACCGATCCGACGCCCGCGATCGGTCAAACAGCACGTCAGCGCCGTGACCGGTCCATGCAACTCCCGAACGGCCGGTGACCGGTCATCGGCTGGCACGCCCGCGTCTTGGGGCAGGGGCTGACGGTGACCGATGACGCCGCCCGGCCCGCCCTGTGGGGGGTGGGCAAGCCGGTGTCCGGGGGTGGCTTGCCCAGGCTCCCCTTGGGCTTGCCCGGCGGGCGTCGCGGTCAGTCGCGGCGGCGGAAGAGGCCGCGGCCGGGCCGAGCCGGCTCCCGGTCGTCCTCGAGGAGCGGCGCTGCGGCCTGAAGGCGGGCAGCCTGTTCGCGGGCGACGTCGTCGGCGTGGCAGGTGCCGCACACGGTCAGGTCCCCGGCCGTCCAGGCACCGCCGCGCGCGGTGGTCTCCTCCCAGCGCTCGTCGGTGAACTTCTGCCCGCACCGGCTGCACACCGGCGCTGCGCCTCCCGTTCGGCGGCCCGGCGCTGTGCCGCCCGTTCGTCGGCGCGGGCTATCTGGTGGCGGTAGAGGGCGTCGCCGTCGGGGTTGTCGAGCGCGGCCGTCAGCGTCTGCTCGCTCTTCCGGCCGAGCCGCCTCCACACCGGCCCGTCGGCGCCGTGCTCCTGGAGCTGCTCCAGGGTGGTGACCACGACGGGCACCGCCTGGCCGTAGTCGAGGGCGGTGATCCCCCGCTCGTAGGTGTCGTACCGGCGCGGCGCCCAGTAGCGGCGGCCGGCCTCCTCCAGCACGGCGATGGTGTTGGCGACTTTCGCCTCGGTGGTGTCCGCGAACACGAACGCCACCGGGGGCAGGCCCTCCCTGCCGGTGGGCGGGTAGACCCGGCGCCACAACCGCTCCTGGTGGTCGACCGTGGCGATCGCGTCCGGCCGGGACCGGACCAGGTCCACGGTGCGCTTGTCCGCGCCCTGCGGCAGCAGCCGGGCCACACCCCCAGCAGCAACCGGCCCGGGGCAGTGTCAGAAGCGACGTCCGTCCGGTGTGCTGGTGATGCCGCCCTGCTCGTCATACTCGGTGAGCAGCTCGCCTTTCGTGCCGTCGTCGAGCCAGTCGTACACCGCGTGGGTGGCCACCTTGCCGTTCGGCCAGTAGGTGAACGCCGCGACCAGGTGGCCCGCCCGAGTCTCGCGGATGACGCGGGCCTGCTCGTCGAACTCCGTCAGAGTCTCGACTCCCTGATCGTCCGTACTGGTCACACTCCGTCCGTCGGCGGAGTAGCGGTACGTCGTGATTGCGGAAATCTCCCCAAAGCTCGCAGTGTCGCGAATGAGACGGTCCTGAACGTCGTACTCCCTCAGAATCACGAACCCGTTCTCGTCAACAGCCTTCTCAGTCCTGGCAGCTGCGTCAGTGTTCTCACTCATCCTGCACTCTCTCCCCTTGAAAACGATCACTGGCAGCACCTTCCTACCAGGCGACGCACCCCCAGCAGACCGCCTGACCCACCAGTGCGGTACGTGACCCGGACCGAGCTGACCTCCTTCGAGATCCGGCCGGAGGTGTGATCCGCACTTTGGAACGCCGAGGGGTTAGCCGCGCAAGTCTACAAAAACAGCAGGTCAAGGCACACGTCAGTCGGATTCGCGCACGTGTTGCACCATCAGCCCCTACGCCACGCAAGCCCCTTCAACGAGACCACGGTCACACGTCGGCCCCGACGCTCCCGGGCGTCCGCTTCACCCCGCCGCGAACTCCCCCGCCACAACCTGCTGTGCCCCCACCCGGCAACGGGGTGAGGGCACATCAGGCCTACGGCACGGTCACGAGGCCGGGGTGAACTCCACTTCCGTGTCACCACAACCCGCTGCGATGTCCAGCAGCCGGTCCCTCTCCGGCTCGTCCACCGCCAGACCCCAGCGCAGCTTCGTCGCCGTCCACTCTGCCCCGTACCGGCACAACGCATCCGGCGACGGCGGCAGCCACTGCGACGGATCCTGATCCGCCTTCGACCGGTTCGAGCGAGCCGAGACCGCGACCAGACTCGACTCCTGGCCCAGATCGTTGGCGTACGCCTCCCGGCGCGCGGCCGTCCACCCCGAGGCCCCAGCTGGCGGGGTGCGTCATTCGAAGCGTGCGGTATTCCCCCGATGGCGGTGCAACTCCCCTGGGCGACGAGGACGGCGTCCGGCGGAACAGGCAGTGCACCTCACGAAGCCGTTGGGTCCGAAGTCGACTCGAAGCTCCCGGGACGGTTCAATGCCTGGGTGGTGAACTGGGCACAGATGTACGACTGTCGCTTTGACGTAGATCGCGTCCCTGAGCTTCTCGCTCGGGTGGAGCGTGAGTACGACTCCGAAGCGTGGACGGAGCTGGGATACCGGCTGATCCTTGAGCACGACCTGGTGTCGCCCGCCAGCGTCGCTGCCCTGCCCCGACTGGTGCGCCTTGCATCGGAGAGTAGGGAGGCACGCCACCTGGCAGGCGAGATCATGGAGCGTGCGGCCAGCCACCATGGCAGTGACGAACTGCTGGCTGAGAGCGCCGACGTGATTGCCGAGTTCGGCGCCCTCCTGGACCGGCACCTGCAGTTGCGGCCATCCGATTACCTGGTTACCTTCCGCGCACTGCTCGCGGTCGAGGAGCAGTACCACTGGGCCAATGTCCTGGGGGACTTCGAGGATGACTTCTACGACCTGCAATGCCCTCACTGCGGGGTGGAGGTGACCGTTGCCATCGGCGACCACGGACGCTACTCGGCGATCCGGGACTGGAATCTGGGCGACGTGGACCGGCGTGATCTGCGGCCGAGGCCCCGCGAGGAGCTCACGGGCATCGGCCGGTGGATGCACGACATTGCCGTCCGAGACGGGGAAGTCGCACTCGCTGAAGGAATCGCACATCTCTTCGGTAAAGCCGAGTGCCCGAGGTGTGCCAGCGTCTTCACCATCGCGGCTGAGTACGAGGCTGCCAACTGCCCAGTCCTGCGCTAGCAGCATGCTGCGTTGCCTCTGTGCCCGCACCGGAGCCGGCCGAAGCGGCTTCTCCTCTCACGCCGCCTGCGAGACCGGGAGGACCGAGGCCGGCAACGATCACGGCCCGGACCATGGTCATCTGTCACCGAGTGCGCGCTGGCGTGCCTGGAGGTAGGCGGTCCAGTCGGTTGCGGCTCGGCGGCGCCATTGCAGCGCGGTGATGACGTGGCCAAGGAGCGCAGAGTTGAGCCCGGCCGCCTCTTGACTGACCCCTGACCTGACACGATCCCTGAGACGGCGAAACGCCCCGGCTTGCCGGGGCGTTTCATGCGTGCGCTCAGTTCAGCGCAAGCCGTCGGTGCAATCGAGCTCTTCGAATGGGAGTGGCTGACGGTCGTCCCCCGGGTCATCGCTGTAGACGGCCGCGGAGACCGCGCTGTCGTAGGCATCGTCGAGGCCGTTACCGCTTGCGCCGAGTATGTTCTCCCAGTCAATTCCCATACCTACGAGCCTACCTGGTGGTTCACCCGTCAGGGCTGGTCACCTTCTCGACGTTCCGTGCCGCCTTCTGCTGCCGGGCCTGCGCCTCAGCCGCCGCTCCCGCAGCTTCCCGCGAGCGGGCCGCTGCCTCCGCGCTCGCCGCGCGTGCCGTCTCCAGCCGCGCCCTCGCTTCCCGTACCCCCTCGTCGGCGGCCGCCAGGGCGGCCGCCGCGGTGTCGGCCGTCTCCCGTGCCGCGGCCAGTCCAGCCTCCAGCCGCTCCGTCTCGGCCTCGGCCAGCTCCGCGCGGGCCGCTCCCACGCGCTCGCGGCGGGCCCGACCCGCCCGCTCCTGCATGTCCGGCGACGGGGTCCGTCCGCGTTTCACCGCCGGTTCTGCAGGCCGGGCCGCAGGCGCCTTCCAGGGCGTGCTGGCACTGAGAAGGGGTTCGAGGCCGGTGAAGCCCTGCACCACGTCCGGGGCCTTGACCAGTCGGCCCGCCGCCCACTGCGCGGCGACGTCGGGATCGGCCAGGACCACGTTGTGAGCGTTCACGTTTTTCCCCATCTCGGGTGGTTTGAGCTTCATGTAATTCCTCATCCCGACTTCTCCTAATTGGCCATGGGTACGACGGAGTTCGGGATCGAGGGACCTGGTCATCGCGGAGGCGTGTGGGCGGCCCTGGGCCTGTGGTTCGGAAGGCCGATGGTCAGCCCGAATGGCAAGGAGAACATTCGTCGTGGTCGACATCACCGAGATCTACGTCCACTGGTACGCGGGCCGCTCGAAGAGCGAGCTGGCCGCGTCGCTGGGGGTGGACCGCAAGACGATCAGGAAGTACCTGGAGCCGGCGGAGGCATCCGGGATCACGCCCGGCGGGCCGCCGATGCGGGAGGCCGACTGGGCCAAGCTGATCAAGAGCTGGTTCCCCGAACTCGGCGACCGGCGACTGCGGCAGATCACCTGGCCCGACATCGACCAGCACCGCGACTACATCAAGAACCTGCTGGGGACGGTGACGGTCTCCACGATCCACCAGCGCCTGCGGGACGAGCACAAGCTGGACGTGTCGATCTCCTCGTTCCGCCGCTGGGTGCATGCCACGCTGCCCGACGAGAGGACAAGGTCGCAGGTCACGGTCTTGCGCGATGACGTCGAGCCTGGCTCGGAGGCTCAGATCGACTACGGCCACCTCGGCCAGTGGACCAATCCGAAGACCGGCAAGCGGCACCGGATCTGGGCCTTC
This sequence comes from Streptomyces sp. NRRL S-378, assembly GCF_000720645.1. Lineage (NCBI taxonomy): Bacteria > Bacillati > Actinomycetota > Actinomycetes > Kitasatosporales > Streptomycetaceae > Streptomyces > Streptomyces sp. NRRL S-378. The sequence continues at coordinate 11,139 of NZ_JOBX01000016.1, read as the reverse complement.
GTGATGGTGCTGCCGTGCTCGCGGCACATGTTCGTCCGCCCAGTCCTCTACCTGCACCAGCACGCCTGGACCGAAGCCCACGTCGCCGCCTTCCGCTACTTCGGGGGCGTCCCGCGCCGGCTGGTGCCGGACAACCTACGGACCGGGGTCGACAAGCCCGATCTCTACGACCCGAAGATCAACAAGGCGTATGCCGAGCTCGCCACCCACTACGGGGCACTGGTGGATCCGGCCCGTGCTGCCCGGCCCAAGGACAAGCCGCGGGTCGAGCGGCCGATGCCCTATATCCGGGACTCGTTCTGGCGCGGGCGGGAGTTCACCTCGATCGAGCACATGCAGGCCGAGGCTGTGACCTGGAGCCAGAAGGTGGCGGGCCGGCGGCAGTGCAGGCCACTGCAGGGAGCCGCCCCGATGGCGGTGTTCGAGGCCGTCGAAGCCGAGACCTTGCTGCCTCTGCCGCCCACTCCGTTCGTGCTGGCTCGCTGGTCAACGGCAGTGGTCGGGCCGGACATCCACGTCAAGGTCGGCCGCACTCTCTACTCGGTTCCCTGGAAGCTGATCGGCCGCCGGGTCGACGTCCGCTCGACCGCCACGATGGTGCAGGTCTTCCTCGACGGCGACCTGGTCAAGACCCACGTGGCACTTGAGCAGGGCAAACGCACCGACAGGACCGACTACCCGCCGGAGAAGATCGCCTTCCAGATGCGCACGCCGATCTGGTGCCGGACCCAGGCATCCGAGGTCGGTGACGCCTGCCGGACCGTCGTCGACCAGCTGCTGGAGGTCAACGCGCTCTACCGGCTCCGCGCCGCCCAGGGAATCCTCGGCCTGAAGAAGAAGTACGGCGACGCGAGGCTGGAGGCCGCCTGCGCGAGGGCCATCACGGTCGGAGATCCGTCCTACCGAACCATCAAGGGCATCCTGATCGCCGGCACTGAGACCGATCCGGAGCCCGAATCGAGTGGGGACGCGGGAGCCGCGGCCTTCCTCCACGGGCCCAAGCGGCTGTTCGCCTCCGTCGCCCCGGTCGAGACGGCGGATGAGCTCCACGACGACCAGGTCCACGGCGAAGCTGAGGGAAGCATCTGATGAGCGTGATGGATTCCGCCCTGCGTGAGTCGCTGAAGTCGCTGCGACTCTCAGGGATGCTGGAAACCCTCGATGCCCGCCTGGCCCAGGCCCACGGCGGCGAGCTCGGACACCTGGACTTCCTGCAGGTCCTCTGCCAGGACGAGATCACCCGCCGTGAGACCGTCGCCTTCCAACGACGCCTGGCACGGGCAAAGTTCGAGCAGCAGGTCACCCTGGAGGAGTTCGACTTCACCGCCTCCTCGAAGCTCCCGGCCGCCCAGATCCGCGACCTCGGAGCCCTGCGCTGGCTCCACTCCGGCGAGTCGGTCATCCTCTTCGGCCCGGTCGGGGTCGGAAAGACACACGTCGCCCAGGCCCTCGGTCACCTCGCGGTCCGCCAGGGCGCCCACGTCCGCTTCGCCAAGACCAGCCGGATCCTCGCGGACCTCGCCGGCGGCCACGCAGACCGCACCTGGGACAAGCGGATCCGTGAACTGGTACGGCCCGACGTGCTCATCCTCGACGACTTCGCCATGCGTCAGCTCGGAGCGTCCCAGGCCGATGACCTCTACGAACTTGTCAGCGAGCGGCAGGGCCGGTCCCTGATCATCACCAGCAACCGGGCACCCAGCGATTGGTATCCCCTCTTCCCTAACCCCGTCGTCGCCGAGTCGCTCCTGGACCGGCTGATCAACACCAGCCACCAGGTCATCATGAACGGCCCCAGCTACCGCCCGAACAAGCGGCCCAAGAACCCGACCGACAAGCCTGCCAAGCCCACGATCACCTAGGACCACGTCCCGGAGGGCCAGGCTGGCGAGGATGCCGGTCCGGGATGAGATCGTTTCCCGCATGGCTGAAACAGACGAAGCAGAAGCCGACGTTGAGCACGCCGTCATCGCTCACTATCAACTGGCCGATGACGGCCTCGGCGAGCCAAGCCAACGAGAGGTCGTCCGCCAGGCCCAGTCCCTCCTGACCGAGGCGATCGAGCAAGCCGACGTCGGCGAGTTCGACGGAAACGAGTACGGAGGAGGCGAGGTCGTCCTCTACGCCTACGGACCGGACGCCGACGCACTCTTCGCCGTCATGGCACCCATCCTGAACGACCTGCCGTTCCGCCCGGCACACGTCGTCTTGCGCTACGGCTCCGTCGATGACCCATCGGCTCCTGAGCATCGCGTCGACCTCTGACGAGACGAATCACGAGCCCCGGCCAGACGGGCGCCTGGGGAATTACGTGAACTTACCCCTGGGGAATTACGCGAACGTCCACACACGTGCAGGATCTCCTCAACCTTGGGCTCCGCAGTCACGACGACCGACTCGTTGAGCAGCTCGCTTCCCGCGCCCTCACGAGCGGGAAGCGCAAGCTGCACGTCCGACGCGACGAGGACGGGCGGATCGTCGTCCCCGTCACCGCCCTGCCCGGCCCGGAGGCCGGCGAACCGACCACGGAGATGTTCGCCCTGGAAGCCCTCGGGCAGGTCCTGGTGTCCACCCTGCGAATCTGGGCGCAGGCCGGGCCGGAGGCGGCGGAGGGCATCGCCTGCGCCGTCATCGACTTCGTCCTGCAGGTCCTCACCGACGACCACGAGGACGTCGCCGAGGTCCTACACCAGCTGGAGGCGGTGGGAGTGGGTCAGGCCCTCGCCGCCCACCCCGCACCGGCCGGCGCCCACCTGGTGCGCCTCTCCATCGCGTAGTTCGCGGCGGGGACGGCGACGGTGCGCACCGCGCCCATCGGGTGGCCTCCACCCGATGGGCGCACCACCGCACCGCACCGCACCGCACCGCACCGCACCGCACCGCACCGCACCGCACCGCACCGCACCGCACCGCACCGCACCGGGGCCATGATGCGCACCACCGTGCACCGCATCAGGTGCGCCTCCGCGTTGGCGGGGCCCTATCACACACCCCCTTGACCAGGCCCTGATCGGCGGCCGCAACCGGCTGTGTCAAGACATCTCAGGGGGCTAACAAGTCAAGCGTCGCCTCGGTAATCGGCTTCCATGAGGCGAACTCGTCGCACCCTTACGATTCCGGCTCGCCTGTAAGACGGGTGGTTCGAACGTCCCGAACAACTGGCGGCATGACTGGCCCGTGCTCTTGGCCGCAGGCCGCCGATCCGGCTTCAGGCGTAGCGCGCGAAAAGCGCCTGGAGGTATCCCTCCAGGCGCCTGGTCAGCAGGGTGGGGGTCAGATCGGCACGGCCCACCTCGCGCCATGGGACGGCGACCTTCTCCGCGTCCGGAGCGAAGGCCAAGGCGTCCAGCAGACGCCAGTAGAGATGAGAAGCGTGATCCTCAGCCAGCGTCCCTCCCGCCGCAACATAGAGGTCGGAGAACTGCATGCCCGTGGAAACCCCGTGCAGCAGGGCGAGGGCTGTCGAGCAATGGGCCACGTCCAGGTCGGCCGGTCCCCACGAGGTCTCTACCCAGTCGACGACGCCGCTGATCTGCAACCCGTCGCCCTCGCCGGTAAAGAGGACATTGCCGGGATGGAAGTCCCGGTGCAGGAAGCAGGCCCGGTAGTCCGGGGGCTCGCGGCAGATCACGTCCACGGCCCGTTGCCACAGCTCAGGCCGCTCGGTGTCTTCGGGCGGGCTCACCCGCTCGGGAGAGGTCCACGCCTGAAAGGTGCGAGGCCGTGCCTCTGCGGTCACTGGCAGCCGGTGGATGCGCAGCAACTGGTGGGCCAGCAGTTCGGCACGCTGGTCGGCGCCCTCATCGCCCAGGCGCACGGTCCCAGGCAGCAGGGACATCAGCAAGGACGGGTGGTCGCAGTACTGTGCTGTCGGGTCCGCGGCCACCAGCCTGGCCGCGGGGACATCCGTGCTGCCGAGCAGGCACAGAACTGCTGCCTCGCGGGTCAGCAGGCCCTCCGCGTGGCGAACGTAGAAGGGCTTGACGAAAGACCGCAGGACCAGCGACCGCCGACCGCCCGGCCCGCAGATGTCCAGACGGCGCATTTCCGACGTCCAGCCGCCACGCAACCGCGCGACGTCCTCGATGCGTTCTGTCTCGGTGAGCCCCTTCTCCACCCAGGCACGCGTCGCACCCCAGCCCTGGTCATCAAGATTGTTACCGGTGTGCTCGGTTCCCTCGCCCGCAACCATGGGGGCAGGCTACTCAATTATCTGGCAGATGCCTTGGTCGCCTCCCGTGGCCAACTTCCAGATCACGCAAGTGTTTGTTGTAGCGGGGCGAAGGCGCGTTGTTCGTCGAACGGCTGCCGGGTCTGAAGGCAGTGGTGGAGCTGTCCGAGGAAGCGGTTGAGCAGGTGGCGCTGGGCGGCGTTGTGCCAGTCGCCGTGTTCGCGTCGACGTCGGTAGTGGGCATTGGCTCCGGGTGAGGCCTGGAGGGCTGAGAAGGCCCAGAGGAAGCCGGCGTGCATGAGCCGGTTGTTCTTGACGAAGCGGCGGCCGACGAAGTGCTTCTTTCCGGAGGCGCGGGTGATCGGGGCCGAGCCGGCGTACGACTTCAGGGCTCTGGCGTCAGCGAACCGTGTCCGGTCGTCGCCGATCTCGGCGAGCACCCGGGCTCCGAGCAGGGGGCCGAGGCCGGGGAAACTGAGCAGGATCTCGCTGTCGGCGTGCTCCTTGAACGCGGCTTCGACCGCCGCGGTGTGAGGTCGTCCGCGGCCTGACAGGCGGCATCCAGCTGCTTGAGCAGAGCCAGAAGCTGATGGCCGAACGCGACCTCAACGGCCGGGCGATGCCGGGCGTACTCGGAGCGGAAGATCTCCCGCAGGCGCGCGGTCTCGGTGTCGAAGCTGCGGGTGCGGCCGCTTCGCTTGAGGGCGGCGCGTAGCTGGGCGAGGGTGAGTGTCGCAGCCTTCGCCGGGGTCGGGGCAAGGGTGAGGACCGTCCGGGCGTCTGCCCTGGTCAGGCCGCCTTCCTTGCCCTGGAAGGCGTGCAGGGCTGCGGGGTAGTACTCGCGCAGCAGCGAGCGGACCTGGTTGGCGACCTGCTGGCGGCTCCAGACGGCGTCCTGCTGGGCTCGGGCCAGCACGGTGATGGCCTGGGCGAGTTCACTGTCGGCGGGAAGCGGCCGGTGGGCGTGCATGTCGGTGCGCAGGATGTTCGCCAGGACCAAGGCGTCGCCGGGGTCGGATTTCTTGCGGCTGACGCCGTGTCGGTCGCGGTAGCGGGAGGCGGCGAGCGGGTTGATCGCGAAGACCTTGCGGTTGCCGCTGCGCAGGACGGCCACGAGCAGGCCGCGGCTGGTCTCGATGGCCACCGGTATCGGGTGCTCCGGGCTGTCGCCGTGCTCGGCCAACAGGTCCAAGAGCTTGCTGTAGCCGGCCGCGTCATCGCTGATGCGAGCCTTGGCGAGCAGGGTGCCGGTGTCGTCGACGACGGCGACGTCGTGGTGGCGCTCCGCCCAGTCGATGCCGCAGAACACGGTCAAGCCATCCTCCCAGATCCGTTCATTTATGCAGGTCACGAGCAAATGCGGGTCGCGCAGCGTCCTAATCCCAGGACTCACAGGTCCGCCATCTCAGTAGCCGTTCGCGACACCAGCGCACCCCAGGGGCTCGGTCTGTCTGCAGAGCTCGCGGGCTCGCGGATGAAACAAGAGGTCGACCCTGGGGCGGGCCCGTGCCGTGACTATCAACGTCCGGCCGGCCGCCGGGAGTTTCGCGGTGATCACGGAGGCGCCGGGCTGTGCCGCTCTTGACAGAGGTCTCGAAGGACCAGGGGAAACGAAGGCATCAGCCCGGCGCCCGCGTCATCACCGCGAGGTGTGGACGGTGGTGGGGTCCGTGGCCGTGGCGAAGGCGCCGGGTCTCGCCGTTCTAGGCGAAGGCCTCTCGGGCCAGGCTGATTGCAGGCGTTGCCCGACGCCCACGACACCGCCACGGATCCCACCGGTGGACAGCGGCGCCAGTCTCAGAGCGGGTCTCCAGGACCATGAGGGCCGAAGGCGTTCCGCTGCCCGTTGTCGACCGCTCACCCAGCCCCTTGCGGAGACCGGACCAAGCCGCCCACACCCCGGATTAGGAGAAACGTGCCAGCGGAGAACGTGGTCAAGGGGTGGAGCCGCACCGGTCAAGGGGGTCGGTGGAACCTGGTCAAGGGGTGGAGCGGAGGGTGGACAAGGGGGTCGGCCGAACCTGGACAAGGGGGTGGCTGGGCAAGGGTACGGAGGGTGCGCACCCGGTGCGGTGCGGGACATCGTGGTGCGCCCGAGAGTGGAGCCCACCGTCAATCGCGTGCGCACCGCGGTGGACTCCACCGCGTGATCCACCGCATGGGTGGACTCCACCGAGTGGAGCCCACCGCGAGGGTGGCACCCACTGGGTGGAGGCCACTGAGTCTCCGCCAACTTGAAGTCGCAGGTCAAAGGGATGGTGTGACCGGTTCTCGGGGCGCTCGTGCTGGTCACGGGCGACTGTCTGAGTAGTAGATCGTCCGTCAGCGGTTGATTTCGAGGTTCGTCAGGACGAGCAGGGCGCGCAGGAGGTGGGTGGCGCGGGCGGGGTCGGTGCGGAGTTTGGTGAGGATCCGCCAGTTCTTGAGGTGGGCGAAGCCGTGCTCGACCGGTGCCCGTCCGACGGCGAGGACACGGTTGGCCGCCTTCTCGCCTCGAGTGAGCTTGTGGGTACGAGTGGCGATGTAGCCGGTGACGATCACGGGGTCGAGGATGTCGTTGTCCAGGCCGCGGAAACCGAGGTCGGCCAGCGCTCCGAGACCGGCGGCGCGCAGGTGGGCCAGGATGTGGTCGTGGCGGGCGGCGGTGTTGTCGTGGGTGCGGCCGGGCCGGGCGGCGGATATCCAGATCAGGCGCCCGTTCTCGTCGGTCAGGGCGAGGAAGTGCAGGCCATGGCCGCGGTGCTTGCCGGAGTAGTTGCGCCGGTCGGCCTTGCCGGTGCGGCGTCTGGTGCGGATGAGGGTGCCGTCGATCAGGACCAGCTCCCCGCCCTGCCTGGCGACCTTCTTCAGGGCGCGGTCCAGGCGCGGCGCCTGGGCGGCGAGCAGCCCGATCAGCTCGTCGCGCCAGCGGCGGACGGTGGACTCGGACACATTGTTTCCGCCGGCCATGTCGGCCAGGCGCTGGTCGTGACGCAGCACGGCCAGGACGATCACCGCGATCTTCCCAGGCGGCAGGATGCGCCACCTGGAGCGAATCGCCTTCAGGTGGCGCCGTAGCAGATCGGCGAGGTGGTTGACGGTGCTCGTGGACAGCGGCAGACGGCACTGGTAGACAAGCGGGCAGGTGTCCTCGGCGCGCTCTTCGGTATTCGTCACACAATTCCAACGGCCGCCGGGGGCACCCCGGTTACGCCCGTGCCGAGCCGCTCCGAGTGGCGGTGGTGCTGGTCACAGGCGGGTGGTGAACCGGCCGTCGGGCAGTTTGCGCAGCCAGCCGCGATCGACGAGCCTCACCAGCTTGCTGCGTAGCGGTTCCAGCTTGGCCTTCACGCTGATGTCCACTCCCACCACCTCGCCGACCTCACGGGCCATGACCGGTCCGGCGGCCTGCCGCACGGCGGCGATGATGGGCTGGTAGTCCCACGGCAGGGCGTCCTCCTCCACTCCCGGCTCGCGGTGCGGGATCAGCATCACCGGTCGGCCGCCCACCTGCCCGGGTATCGGCGCAGTCTGGGCGCGTTCGTCGGCGAGCTGTCCGGTCATCCGTTCAAGGACGCTTTCGGCGACGGCGAGTTCGTCCCGCTCGGCCCGCACTTCCGCCAGCTGTTTGACCAGCTGCTCTTCGAGTTCGTCCAGTTCCGCGCGCCGCGCGGTGATCCGTTCCAGCAGCTCGGGATCCAGCATGCACCGGATCGTAAAGGCTGCCGGACTACGGCGAGCAAGAACCGGACAGTTCAGCTACCTACTTCTGCTGAAGACCGCTTGTTCAGGGCTCGATCGCTACGAATGTCGGTTCTGGTCGGGCCGACCATGCGCCAGACGCTGAGCTTCGGCCGTGACCTCGGCATCGAGCTGGGCCAACGTCCTGTTCCCGTACTCGACGATGTCGTACTCGTCATCGAGCTCAGCAAGGCGCTCGGCCAGGGGTAGCTGGTGGCCGAACCGCTGGTGGATGCGCATAGCAAGCTCTCGCGGCGTCAGCCGGCCCGCCAGCATCTGGTGCGCGAGCGCCCGCACGGCAGCGTCCTGCCCGGCCTCGCTGTCACGCGGGTAGAACACAAGGTCCAGCTCATGGAGTACGACGGGAAGCAGGTCGGGAACGTCGTACTCCGCCTCGGCACGCGTATATCCGGCCAGAATGCGCAGTGCCGGGCTGTCTAGGCCGGCAACGAGTGCCGCGCAGGCAGCCTCGACGACATCGTGAGCATGGGCCTCGCCAATACTCCAGAGAACAGCGAGATCCTGCAGGTCATCAGTTGCGGCTTCGATCGGCGACACCCACACATGATCCCCTGCACGAGATGATCCCGTCGACCGCCCTTCGACTCAGGCGCCGACCGCGCTGACGGACGATCTACTACTCAGACAGTCGCCCGCGACCAGCGTGAGCACCCCGAGAACCGGTCACACCAGCCCTTTGACCTGCGACTTCAAGTTGGCGGAGGCTCACTGAGTACCTGATCCATATCCCCCGTGGTGCTCCTCGGTCGACGTGGTCCGGGTACATGTAGCGTCACGGCTTACTCGTGGAGATTCATCGCAGGACCTGCTGGCGTTGACCGAACTGCAGCCTGCGACGATGCGCCTGTGAGCTATGACCTTGCTGTGTGGGACGGCGACCGTCCAGTCGACAACCGCCAAGCGACCTCGATGTACGACGAGCTCTACGAGCGCTACCTTGAGTCGGACGATGTCGTCGTGCCTCCGGCGCCGCGCATCGTGGCGTATGTGGAAGCCCTCGTCGCGCGGTACCCGGACGACGTCGACCACAGTGTCGTGTGGGCGTCGCCCCCGGTCATCGATGAGGCGTCGGGCCCGATCGTTTACTTGCTCATGTCTTACGGCAAGGCCGAGGAAGTGTCCGAGTACGCCGCTGAGCTGGCCCGTGAGCACGGCCTCGTCTGCTTCGATCCGCAGGGAGAATGCCTCCGGCCGTGAGCTGGCTGTTCTCTCAGCGGGCGGACCAGAAGAAGATGCCCGCGCCATGCTGGATCGACGACGCTATAGCCTCCGCCTGTGACCTATCGCCACAGTTGGACCGGAAATCCTCGTCCCCACGAGCTACCTCACTATCAAGCGCTCCTGGACGGTACAGACTGGGCGTCGCTCGCCACCGTGTGTGGGACAGGCGAATCCCTGCCGGCAGCGCTGGCACGCATCATCAACCCCGACCCGGCCATCAGGGCGGCCGCCACCGACAACGCGCTCAGGGAAGTGACCCACCAGAACACCATCTACGAAGCCACTGTGCCCGTAGCGCTCTACGTTGCAGCCATCCTCAACCACCCGGCTATCGCAGTAGACGACTTCGGCCACGATGCCGACACGCCACCACAGCGCCTGACCCTCGTGAGACTACTTGAGTGGCTCAGCGACACCGCCTACGACGCCGACGACGAGTGCCTCGCCATCAGCGAACGCCACCTAGGCAAGGAGTTCCTCGACGAGGACAGGGAGATGCGCGCCTTCCGAGACCTGCGCCCGGCGATTTTCTCCGCTGTTCATCCCCTTCTCAGCCACGACAACACGGACGTACGCGACGCGGCCTTCGTCGCTGCGATCCCCCTCACAGAGCACCCCCTCCTCACCGCACACCGGGCCGAGCTGGTCGACCATGCCCGCCATCTGCTGGCCACCAGTACCGACCGCCACAATCGAGACCGCGTCCTGGACGCCATGAAGGCATGGGGTTACGACACCAGCGCCCTGGAGAACGCGGACGACATCGCAGCCCACGAGCGTTACGCCCGTCTCAAGGCGAAGCATGATTCCTGGTGGGCGGCCGACGGGACAGGCGGCTACTCCGAAGACCCGCCATTCTGACTCAGCCGTTGCCCAGTGATAGGCCCAGCTACTGGACCGCTACGAAGGTGCAATGGGTGTGACCGTGGTCAGTCGCGTGTGTGTTCGCGGGAGGGCGGCTGGCTGGCCCGGCGGGTGATTCGCCTGGTCATGAGGGTGATCGCGGCAGTCAGGCGTGTCCCATCCAATCCAGGCCTTGGTCGGTCAGGCACTATGGCGCTGATGAGGGGATTCGGAGGAGGGAGCTGTGGGGTCGCGTCGACTCTGCTTGCGAGCTAGTGCCGTTGTTTTGTTGCTTGCCGCGGTTGCTGTGGCTGTCGCAGTGCCGGGCATCGGCAAGTGGATCGTGGCAGCGGTCCTCGCGGGCCTCGCCTCAGCTCTCGGCGGGCTTGTGGCCCGCGGCGCCGATAAGGCCATCACGCGCGGCCGAGAGGCCGTCCTGCCTCCCTCGCCGCTGCCCCCGATCACTGTGAAGGCTCGCCAGTACGGCGGCTTGGGCGGAGACATCAGGAATCGGTCCGAGATGAGCGTGCGCGACTGGGTCGACTTCGGCGACCCCCGGGTATACCTGAATGCAACCACTGTGGATCTTGTTGTCGAGGCCACAGTCGATCGTGCCGTGATCCTCAGCCAGCTGGAAGTACGTGTGGAATCACGGGGTGCCCCACCCCGCATCTTCGACCACGGCTACTTGGCCGGCGGGGCCATGGAGATCCGTTCCTTTCATGTGGACCTTGCCGATCCCACGCCGGAAGTAAGGCCAGCAGACGGTTCGTCGGACTTCCCGTTTACGGTCTCCCACCTTGACCCCGAACGCTTCATCATCGAGGTGACTTCCAGCACTCCTGGAGACTTCACCTGGCGCTTCGACGTGCACTGGCTCTGCAAGGGCCAGTCAGGCGTCGTCACTGCCAACCAGCAAGGACCGCCTTTCCGGCTCATCGTCGACCCCCGTCTGTATTGATCACCACGCTGGTCCAACGCGTTCGGCTTCGCCAGGTCGACCCGGTACAGCCACGCGAAGCGCTTCCCGCCACGGCATGCGATCCGGGCGACGAACTCCACTTACAGCTCGTTTCACAATGAGGGTGACGAGGAGTTTGCTGTCGAGCTCGACCTCGTCCGTAAGATCGCTCCATGCCTGCTGACAAACGTGTAACTCGGTC